>NZ_WWIQ01000004.1:111712-120408 GCF_009862985.1 Streptomyces sp. SID5464
ATCGACATCGGCCGGCTGCTCAGTCAGCCGGCCCGGGAGCTCGTCCGCGGCGCCGCCCAGTACGCCGCCGAGCACGGCAGCCGGGATCTCGACACGGAACACCTGCTGCGGGCGGCGCTCGCCACCGAGCCCACCCGGACCCTGCTCAGCAAGGCCGGTGCGAACCCCGACTCGCTGGCGTCGCAGATCGACGAGCGGTCGGGCCCGGCCCAGCACACCCCGGACGACGCACCGCCGCCGACCGCGCTCTCCCTCACCCCGGCCGCCAAGCGCGCCCTGCTGGACGCGCACGACATGGCCCGGGCCCGCGGCTACGGCTACATCGGGCCGGAGCACGTGCTCAGCGCCCTGGCCTCGAACCCCGACTCGGCCGCCGGGCACATCCTCAACGCGGCCCGTTTCGCCCCCTCGGAACCCCCCGAGGCCCCGGAGGCGCCCCAGGCCGAGCGGCCGCGCCCGACGAACACGCCGACCCTCGACAAGTACGGCCGCGACCTCACCGAGCTGGCCCGGCAGGGCCGTATCGACCCGGTGATCGGCCGGGACCAGGAGATCGAGCAGACCGTCGAGGTCCTCTCCCGCCGCGGCAAGAACAACCCGGTGCTGATCGGCGACGCGGGCGTCGGCAAGACCGCCATCGTGGAGGGGCTGGCGCAGCGCATCTCCGAGGGGGACGTGCCCGACGTGCTGATCGGGCGCCGCGTGGTCGCCCTGGACCTGACGGGTGTGGTCGCGGGCACCCGCTACCGGGGCGACTTCGAGGAGCGGATGAACAACATCGTCGGTGAGATCCGCGCCCACTCGGACCAGTTGATCATCTTCATCGACGAGTTGCACACGGTCGTGGGCGCCGGTGCCGGCGGCGGCGACGGCGGCTCCATGGACGCGGGCAACATCCTCAAGCCGGCCCTCGCCCGCGGCGAGCTGCACATCGTGGGCGCCACGACGCTGGAGGAGTACCGCCGGATCGAGAAGGACGCGGCGCTGGCCCGCCGCTTCCAGCCGATCATGGTGCCGGAACCGACCGCGGCCGACGCGATCGAGATTCTGCGCGGCCTCCAGGACCGCTACGAGGCCCACCACCAGGTCCGCTACACCGACGAGGCCCTGGTCGCCGCCGTGGAGCTGTCCGACCGCTACCTCACCGACCGCCGGCTGCCGGACAAGGCGATCGACCTGATCGACCAGGCCGGTGCCCGGGTCCGGCTGCGCGCCCGCACCAAGGGCACCGACGTACGGGCCATGGAGCGGGAGCTGGAGCAGCTGACCCGGGACAAGGACCAGGCGGTCGCGGACGAGCAGTACGAGCAAGCCACCCAGTTGCGCGACCGGATCGTGGAGCTGAAGCTGCGGATCACCCAGGCCGGCGGCGAGGGCGAGATCGACGAGGGCCAGGACCTGGTCGTCGGGGCCGAGGCGATCGCCGAGGTGGTGTCCCGGCAGACCGGCATCCCGGTCAGCAGCCTCACCCAGGAGGAGAAGGACCGCCTGCTGCACCTGGAGGAGCATCTGCACGAGCGGGTGGTCGGCCAGGACGAGGCCGTGCGGGTCGTCTCGGACGCGGTGCTGCGCTCCCGCGCCGGACTGGCCAGCCCCGACCGCCCGATCGGCAGCTTCCTGTTCCTCGGCCCGACCGGCGTCGGCAAGACCGAACTGGCCCGGGCGCTCGCCGAGGCCCTGTTCGGCAGCGAGGACCGCATGGTCCGCCTCGACATGAGCGAGTACCAGGAGCGGCACACGGTCAGCCGCCTGGTCGGCGCCCCGCCCGGCTACGTCGGCCACGAGGAGGCCGGCCAGCTCACCGAGGTCGTCCGCCGGCACCCGTACTCGCTGCTCCTGCTGGACGAGGTGGAGAAGGCCCACCCGGACGTCTTCAACATCCTGCTCCAGGTCCTCGACGACGGACGCCTCACCGACTCCCAGGGCCGCACGGTCGACTTCACGAACACCGTCATCGTGATGACCAGCAACCTCGGCTCCGAGGTGATCACCCGCCGCGGTGCCTCCGTGGGCTTCGCGTCAGGCGGCGCCGACGCGGACGAGGAGGCCCGGCGCGAACAGATCCTGCGCCCGCTGCGGGAGCACTTCCGCCCCGAGTTCCTCAACCGCATCGACGAGATCGTCGTCTTCCGCCAGCTCAGCACGGAACAGCTGCGCCGGATCACCAACCTCCTGCTGGACCGCACCAGGTCCCTGGTGCGGAGCAAGGGCATCTCGGTGACCTTCACCGACCGAGCGGTGGAGTGGCTCGCCGACCACGGCTACCAGCCGGAGTACGGCGCCCGCCCGTTGCGCCGCACGATCCAGCGCGAGGTGGACAACGAGCTGTCCCGACTGCTGCTGGACGGCCGGGTGTCGGAGGGCGGCCGGGTGACGGTGGACACGGAGGACGGCCACCTTGCGTTCCGCACCCAGGAGACGCCACCCGCCGAGTTGTGACCCGGCGGACGAACCCGTCACCGCACCGGCCGCACCACCATCGCCGACCCGCCACCGCGCCGCACGGTCTCCGCCGCGGCGAGCCATTTCCCGTCCGGCAACCGCTGCACCCCCGTGGCCGCCCCGATCTCCGGGTTCACCTTGAAGGAGTGCCCGATCGCCTCCAACTGCTTCCTCAACCCGGCGTTGTCGTACAACCCGGGTTCCAACTCGGTCTGCGCGGCGTTCCGCTGACTGGCCCGGGGCGCCGCGATCGCGTCCACCAGCGGCAACCCCCGGTCGAGGAACCCGATCAGCGTCTGCAGCACGGTCGTGATGATGGTCGCCCCACCGGGCGAGCCGAGCGCCACCACGGGCCTGTCATGCCGGTCGAGAACGATCGTCGGCGAGATCGACGACCGCGGCCGCTTCCCCGGCCCCGGCAGGTTCGGGTCGTGCACGGCGGGATTCGCCGGGGTGAAGGAGAAGTCCGTCAGCTCGTTGTTGAGGAGGAACCCCCGCCCCGGCACGGTGATCCCGCTGCCGCCCGTCTGCTCGATGGTGAGCGTGTAGGCGACGACGTTCCCCCACTTGTCGGCCACCGTCAGATGCGTCGTGCTGTCGCCCTCGTACGTCGTCGGAGCGGCCGTACCGCCGGAGCCGCACCGCTCGGGACGGCGCGGATCACCCGGCGCCAGCGGACTGGTGAGCACCGCGTCGTCCTTGATCAGGCACTCGCGCGAGTCGGCGAACCGCTGCGACAGCAATTCCTTGGTCGGTACGTCTTCGAAGGCCGGGTCGCCCACCCAGCGGCCCCGGTCCGCGAAGGCGATCCTGCTTGCCTCGATGTAGCGGTGCAGGTACTGCGCCTGGCTCGCCTTCGACAGGTCGGTCCGCTCCAGGATGTTGAGCGCCTCGCCGATCGTCGTGCCACCGGAGGAGGACGGCGCCATGGAGTAGACGCCGAGGCCGCGGTACGAGGTCCTGGTGGGTGCCTGGAGCTTGGCGCGGTAGGCGGCCAGGTCCCTCTCGGAGAGGTCGCCGGGGCGGGCGTTCCAGCCCGAGGCGGGGTCCACGGGCGGCTTGTTGACCGTGTCGACGATGTCCCGGCCGATGTCACCGCGGTAGAGGGCGCCGACGCCCTTGCGGGCCAGCTCCGCGTAGGTGCGGGCGAGGTCCGGGTTCTTGAAGGTGGAGCCGACGACGGGAAGCCGTCCGCCGGGCAGGAACAGCTCGGCGGTGGCCGGGAAGTAGCGGAAGCGGGTCTCGTTGGACGCCGTCTGCGAGCGGAAGGTCTCGTCGACCCTGAAGCCCTCGCGGGCGAGCCGCTCGGCCGGCTGCAGCACGCCGGCGAGCGGCTTGCTGCCCCACTTGTCCAGTGCCGTCTGCCAGGTGGCGGGCGAGCCGGGGGTGCCGACGCTCAGGCCGCTGCTGACGGCGTCGGCGAAGGGGATGGGCTTGCCGTTCTCGACGAACAGGTTCTTGTCGGCCGTCAGCGGGGCGGTCTCGCGGCCGTCGATGGTGTGGACCGTGCGGGACTTGGCGTCGTAGTAGACGAAGTAGCCGCCTCCGCCGACGCCGGCCGAGTAGGGCTCGGTGACACCGAGCGCGGCGGCCGTGGCGACGGCCGCGTCGACGGCGTTGCCGCCCTTGCGCAGGACCTCGATACCGGCGGCGGAGGCGTCCCGGTCGACGCTGGAGACGGCGCCGCCGTAGCCGACTGCCAGGGGGCTCTTCTCACCGCCGGTGCTCTGCGCGGTGGGTGGCGCCGCCGCTCCCACCGACACCACCACGGCGGCCGCAACCGCCAGGACCGTCAGATTCCGTGCGACAGGGCGACGCATCCGCACCTCCAGTCAAAGGCCGTCCGCGCAGCTTAATTCATGGCCATGGCCGCGTCAGGAATGCGTCGAACACCGGTGCGTCGGGCCCGCTACCATGCGCGCACATGAATGACGACGTGCGCAACATCGTCCTGGGCGTGGTCGCGGCGGGTATCAGTGCCGCGCTCGGCTGGGTGACCCGCACCTACGTGTGGAAGCGCAAGCTCCGCCGGAAGCAGGCCTTCTTCGGACTGCCCGACAACTCCGAATCGCTGCTGGTGGTGAACCGGGGTGCCGCGGGGCCCGAGTTCGCCGTGATGCGCTACGACGTGTTCGCGCTGCTCGAACTCGCCGCGCTGATCAAGGACTGCAACGCCCACGCCCAGATCCTCCCGCACGACACGGCACGTCAGGGATTCGGTGAGCGCACCGAGTTCTGCGTGGGCGGCCCGGCGTCCAATCGCCGTATGGCGGCGCACCTGTCCTCCCTGCTGCCGGGTGTGCGGGTGAACGTCGACGCCGAACCGAGCCCGGACCGGGGCTCGTTCCTGGTCGGGACCGACCGCTACCGCCTGGAGAACGGCAAGGAGGAGTACGCGCTGCTGGCCCGGCTGACGGCGGAGCGGAGCCAGCACACCCGTCCGGTCTTCCTGTTCTGCGGCCAGACGTCGATAACCAACCAGGCCACCACCCGCTATCTCGCGCGCAACCACGAGGGGCTGGCCCGCAAGTACGGCAACAACTCGTTCGTACTGCTGCTGAAGGTGATCAACTCGCAGGCGTACGGGCCGGACGTCGTCGAAATGATGGAGGACGTGACGCGCGCGGCACAGACGCCGCTGCCCGCCCCGGCTCCACGCAACAGCCATCGGGCCTCCTGAAGTCCTCCACTTCTCAACAATCGTTACTGGCACGTAACTTACCGACGGGTTACCAGTGGTAAGGAGGCACGGTTACCGTTCGGTCACTTTGCACTGACACGAGTGAGGAGTGACCCGTGGGACACCACCGCAAGGCCCTGCGCACCACCGCCGTAGGCGCCGTCTCGGCGACCCTGGTCGCCGGTACCGCCCTCGGACTCGCCCCCACCGCACAGGCGGCGCCGAACCCGATCCGGTTCGTCGACATCACCGGCGACGGCGGCACCGTCCTCAAGGCCAACGTCGTCACGCCGGCCGGCGCCGACGGCACGCACCGCTACCCGCTGCTCGTCATGCCCACGAGCTGGGGGCTGCCCCAGGTCGAGTACCTGGCCCAGGCCCAGAAGCTCGCCGACTCCGGGTACGTCGTCGTCACCTACAACGTGCGCGGCTTCTGGCAGTCGGGCGGCGAGATAGAAGTCGCGGGCCCGCCCGACATAGCCGACGCCTCGAAAGTCATCGACTGGGCGCTGGCCCACACCCCCTCGGACGCCGGGCACATCGGCATGGCGGGCGTCTCCTACGGCGCCGGCATCAGCCTGCTCACCGCCGCGCACGACAAGCGGGTCCGCGCGGTCGCCTCGCTGAGCGGCTGGGCCGACCTGATCGGCTCGATCTACAGCGGGCGCACCCAGCACGTCCAGGCGGCCGCCCTGCTGGACGGCGCGAGCGTGGTGACGGGCCGGCAGAGCGCCGAACTCCGGCAGGTCTTCGACGACTTCTACGCCTCCAACCTGGCGAAGGAACCGGAGCTCGTCGCCTGGGGGAAGAAACGTTCCGCTGCGACCTACGTCGACCAGATCAACAAGAACGGCGCGGCGGTCATGCTCGCCAACGCCTGGGGCGACACGATCTTCCCGCCCAACCAGTACGCCGACTTCTACGAGAAGCTGACCGGCCCGAAGCGGCTGGAAATGCGCCCCGGAGACCACGCCACCGCGGAGATGACCGGCCTGTTCGGGCTGCCCAACGACGTGTGGAAGGACACCGAGCGCTGGTTCGACCACTACCTCAGGGGCGAGGACAACGGCATCGACCGGGAACAGCCCGTCCAGCTCAAGTCCCGCTCGGCGGGCGGCTACGAGGGCTACCCGGACTGGAAGTCGGCCGGCGCGACGCACCGGAAGATCGCCCTCGCGGGCACCACCACGATCCGTACGAACGTGAACTCGGGGGCCGACGGCGGAGTCGTCTTCCTGTCCAGCATCCTCGACCAGGTGGCCCAGCTGCCCCCGATGGCCTCGATCCCCCTGCTCCCCCGCCGCTGGGCCGCCGTGTGGCAGTCGGAGAAGTACGCCACGGCCCAACAGGTGCGCGGGACGGCGACGTTGCACACGACCCTCACCCCGACCAAGGAGAGCGGCACCCTCGTCGCCTACCTGTACGACGTGGGGCCGCTCGGCCTCGGCAAGCTGGTCACCAACGCGCCGTACACCTTCCACGGGCGCACTCCCGGAAAGCCGTTCGGCGTCGACCTGGAGCTGTACTCCACGGCCTACGACGTCCCGGCCGGGCACCGCCTCGCCCTGGTCGTCGACACGGTCGACCCGCTCTACATCGAGCACAACCCGTCCGGCGCGCAGCTGACCTTCTCCTCGCCGGCGAACGACCCGTCGTACGTGTCGGTTCCGCTGCGCGAGCAGTGATCTCCGGCTGCCGCCGGACGGGCCTGGCCGATGTGAACCGCCGCCCCCGTGGCCGACGGCCATGGGGGCCGCACCCGGTGGGAATGGCCCGCGGACCGGGCGGGCGGTCTGCTCACCCCGGGCGGATCGGCGGAATTCGGCGAAGTCCCCCTCTCCGACAGGGATGAAGGGCACATCGTAGTCGAGGTCCGATGCGACGAGCCGTCCGGTGCCCGCCCGTTCAGTGCTTGAGGATCTTGGAGAGGAAGTCCTTGGCGCGGTCGCTGGTGGGGTTGGTGAAGAACTCGTCGGGGGTGCGGTCCTCGACGATCCGGCCGTCGGCCATGAAGACGACGCGATTGGCGGCCGAGCGGGCGAAGCCCATCTCGTGCGTGACGACGATCATGGTCATGCCTTCGCGGGCCAGTTGCTTCATGACCTCCAGCACCTCGTTGATCATCTCCGGGTCGAGGGCCGAGGTCGGCTCGTCGAAGAGCATCGCCTTGGGCTCCATGGCCAGGGCGCGGGCGATGGCCACGCGCTGCTGCTGGCCGCCGGAGAGCTGCGCCGGGTACTTGTCCGCCTGGTCGGCCACGCCGACCCGGTCGAGCAGTTCGCGGGAGCGCTTCTCGGCGTCCTCCTTCCGGCGCCCGCGGACCTTCACCTGCCCCAGGGAGACGTTCTGGAGGACGGTCTTGTGGGCGAAGAGGTTGAACGACTGGAAGACCATGCCGACATCGGCGCGCAGCCGCGCCAGGGGCTTGCCCTCGTCCGGCAGCGGCTGCCCGTCGAGGACGATCTCTCCGGACTCGATGGTCTCCAGACGGTTGATCGCCCGGCAGAGTGTCGACTTTCCCGACCCCGACGGGCCGATGACCACGACCACCTCCCCCCTGCCGACGGTGAGGTTGATGTCCTGGAGGACATGCAACTCCCCGAAGTGCTTGTTGACGTCACGCAGCTCGATCAGCGGATCGACGGCCATACTCAGCCCTACTCACTCTCAGCTGTGTGGTGGTTGCCGCAACGTATCCAGGCAAGATCGGACTTGTCGGGCGACACGCACTTTTCGATCATTAGCCGTATTTACGGCGGACTTTGGCCAAAGGTTCTGAGGCTTAAGGGTCCTGAGGCTCGATGGGTTCTGAGGTTCAAGGGTTCCGAGGACCAGTCTCACGCCTCCGCGACTTCCGCGTACAGCTGGGACAGCTCGGGCACCCCGTTCGCGGCCCACTCGTGACCTGAGTCCACGACGTCGAACTCCCGGCCGGAGGCGAGCCGCACCACGGGCTGTCCGTCGGACCGGATCTCCCAGGCTGCTCCCGCCACGGTGCGCACGATGACGGTGCCCAGGTAGAGCCCTGCGTCGTTGCCGAGCCAGGTCAGGGTCTCCTCGTCGTCCCGCCAGCGTGGCACGAGCTGGTCCAGAGCCTCCAGCGAGGCCGCCGAGTCGTCGAGCCGGACACCCGCCCGGGACGCCTGGGAGCGGAGCAGTTCACACTCGGCGAGGAGTTCCGCGATGCCTGCCGGATCGGGCACCCCGAGCTTCCGGCGCCGGTTGCCCAGGAAAGGGATGTTCATACGTCCAGCGTGTCATTCGTACCGCCGTACGCACCACAGGCGCGCGGGCTCGCCACTTCCTGACGAGTTCACGCCGAGTTCGCGCACGGCTCGTTGACGGGCCCCTGAAGTCTCCCTAGTTTCACCAGGCGTCGTGCGTCTCGGCTCTCGTCGTGTCTTCTGTTCCGTCCCTGCGTTTCGTCTTGTTGCGTCGTGTGTCGATGAGCGGGAGGAGTCGGCCGTGCGCCGATGTGTCCGGGGGATCCTGGTCGTCCTGGCCCTGTGCGCGTCCCTGATGCCGGCGGCAGCGGCGCGGGCCGTCGAGGAGCGGCGGGCCGCGCCGCTGCCGC
>NZ_WWIQ01000004.1:120499-140605 GCF_009862985.1 Streptomyces sp. SID5464
CCGTCGAGGAGCGGCGGGCCGCGCCGCTGCCGCTGGAGCGGCTGTTCGACAACATCGCCGTCAGCGACGACGACCGGCCCACGCGGGCCGATTTCGACGGTTCCGGTGCCTCCCTGTCGGCCCAGGACCTCACGGCCGCGGGCTGGACGCCCGGCCGCGGCCTCACCGTCCAGGGGGCCCGGCTGACCTGGCCGCGGCGGCAGCCCGGCGAGCCGGACAACGTCCGCGCGGCCGGCCAGGACGTACGCGTCACGGGGCGCGGGGACGCCCTCGCCTTCCTGGTGGCGGGCACCGGCGGCACCGAGGCGGGCGGCCCGGGCGTGATCACGTACGCGAACGGCACCCGCTCGGCGTACCGGGTGACCGCGCCCGACTGGCGCACCGGGCCGCTCGCCACGAAGGCGGTGGCCCTGCCGCACATCAACACGCCCGGCGGGCAACTCGCCGAGCGGGCCCGCCTGTACGTCCTGACCGTGCCGCTGGTCCCGGGGCGCCCGGTCGCCTCGGTCCGGCTGCCGCACGCGACCGGGCTGCACGTCTTCGCGGTGTCGGTACGGACCGCGACGCGGGGCTGGACGGGCAGCTGGACGACGTCGGCCGGCGGCTACAGCGCGGTCGGGCCCTGGACGGACCGGACGCTGCGGCTGGTCGTGCACACATCGGCGGGCGGGTCCCGGGTACGGGTGCGCTTCGACAACACCTTCGCGGCGGCGCCGGTACGGATCGGCAGCGCGACGGTCGCCGTGCGGGCGTCGGGTGCGGCTGCACGCGGAACGCCGGTGCCGCTGTCCTTCGGTGGTGCGGAGAGCGTGGAGATCCCGGCCGGGGCCCAGGCGTACAGCGATCCGCTGGGCTTCGCCGTCCCGGCGGACGCCGATCTGCTGGTGAGCTTTCACCTGCCCGGCACCGTGGCGGCGGCGCCCGTGCACCGGCTCGCGCAGCAGCGGTCGTACGTCAGCGGGCCGGGCGACCACGCGGCGGACGGCTCCGCGGACGCGTACAGCTCGGTGATCACCAGCTGGCCGCTGCTCGCCGGGGTCGATGTGAGCGGCGGGCCCGGGTCCGTGGTGCTGCTCGGGGACTCGATCACCGACGGCGACAAGTCCACGGTCGACGCCAACCGGCGCTGGCCGAACGTCCTGTCCGACCGGCTGCTCCGGCAGAACACCGTCCCACGCTACGGCGTGCTGAACCAGGGCATCTCGGGCAACCGCGTGGTCACCGACCGGTATCCCGGCGACGGGGTGTCCACGGACACGGCCGGGGTGAGTGCCCTGCACCGCTTCGACCGGGACGTCCTCGCCCAGCCGTCGGCGCGGACGGCGGTCGTCTTCGAAGGCGTCAACGACCTGCGCTGGGGCACCTCGGCGGAGCAGGTGATCGCGGGCCTGCGCGAGCTGGCGGCACGCGGGCATGCCCGGGGTGTCAGGATGCTCGCGGCGACGATCCTGCCGTGCGAGGGCGAGGCGCGCTGCACGGCCGCCGTCGACTCCGAGCGGGTCGCGGTGAACGAGTGGATCCGGGACGGCGGGGTCTTCGACGGCGTGCTCGACTTCGACGCGGTGGTCCGGGACCCGCAACGGCCGTCCCGGATCCTGCCCGCGTACGACAGCGGGGACCACCTGCATCCGGGCGACGCGGGACTCGCCGCCCTGGCGGACTCGGTCGACCTGCGGCTGCTGTGACCGCTAGACATCCAGGTCCACGACGACCGGCGCGTGGTCCGACGCGCCCTTGCCCTTGCGCTCCTCGCGGTCCACGTACGCGTCCTTGACCGCCTTCGTGAACGGCTGGTTGGCGTACACCAGGTCGATGCGCATGCCCCGGTTCTTCGGGAAGCAGAGCTGGCGGTAGTCCCAGTACGTGAACGGGTGCTCGTACTTCAGGGGCCGCGGGACCACGTCGGCCAGGCCCGCCTCGCGAAGGGAGGCGAGGGCGGCGCGCTCGGCCGGGGTGACGTGGGTGGAGCCCTCGAAGGCAGCGCGGTCGAAGACGTCGTCGTCCGTCGGCGCCACGTTGTAGTCGCCCATCACCGCGAAGGGGCGGCTGCCGGACGCGTCACCGGCGACGGCGGCCTTGAGGGCCTCGAACCACTGGAGCTTGTAGGCGTAGTGCGGGTGGTCCACCTCACGGCCGTTCGGCACGTAGACCGACCAGACGCGGAGCGGGCCGCATGTCGCCGAGATGGCGCGGGGCTCCACCGAGCCGTCGAACCCGGGGTCGCCGGGCAGGCCCTTGACGACGTCCTCGATGCCGACGCGGGACAGCACCGCCACGCCGTTCCACCGGCCGGTCGCGTGGACCGCCGACTCGTAGCCCAGCTCGCGCAGCTGCTCCGACGGGAACTGGTCCTCGGCGACCTTGGCCTCCTGGAGGCACAGCACGTCCGTGCCGCTGCTCTCCAGCCAGGCCAGGAGCCTCGGCAGGCGGGCGGTGATCGAGTTCACGTTCCAGGTCGCGATGCGCATGTCCCACAACCTACCCGGCGGGTCCGACAACGCGGCCCGGTCCCCTGGAACCTCAGACCTCGGCGGAGTCTCCCGGTGTCAGCCGCAGGTGCTCCGAGCCGCCGAGCTGCCCGATCTGGCGGTCGTAGATCGGGCGGGCGAGGTCGGTCAGGTAGGCGTCGTGGATGTCGTAGGCGCGCTGCGGCTTCACCTCGCGGACGTAGTCGATGACCTCCGAGATCTTGCTCCAGGGGGCCATCACCGGGAGCATCAGCGTCTCGACCCGGTGGCCGGGGACGGTGAGGGCGTCGCCGGGGTGGAAGACCTTGCCGCCGTCGACGAGGTAGCCGACGTTGGTGATCTGCGGGATGTCCGGGTGGATCACCGCGTGGAGCTCGCCGTGGACCTGGACCTCGAAACCGGCGGCGGTGAAGGTGTCGCCGTGACCGACGGTGTGCACGCGGCCGGGGAACGCCGAGGAGATCTTCTCGGCGACGGACTTCAGGGTCCAGATCCGGGCGGCCGGGTTGTTCTCCATCGCGGCGCGCAGCCGGAACTCGTCGAAGTGGTCGGGGTGCTCGTGGGTGACGAGGATCGCGTCCGCGCCGAGCGCGGCGTCCTCCTCGCTGAACCCGCCGGGGTCGAGGACGAGGGTCTGACCGTCCTTCTCGAGGCGGACGCAGGCGTGCGACTTCTTCGTGAGCTTCATGATTCCATCCTGCCTCCGCGCTGCCCCGCGGGCTCACTCCTGGGGCGTGGTCTCCTCACGGATGACCTGCTGAGCCACCTTGAACGCGCTGTTCGCCGCCGGCACTCCGCAGTAGACGGCCGCCTGCAGCAGCACCTCCTTGATCTCACCCGGGGTGAGCCCGTTGCGCAGGGCGGCACGGGTGTGGAAGGCCAGCTCGTCCAGGTGGCCGCCGGCGACCAGGGCCGTGAGGGTGACGCAGCTGCGGGTACGCCGGTCCAGGCCCGGGCGGTCCCAGACCTCGCCCCAGGCGTAGCGGGTGATGAACTCCTGGAAGTCCCCGGAGAACTCGTCGGCCTGTGCCAGCGCCCGGTCGACGTGCGCGTCGCCCAGCACCTCGCGGCGGACCTTGAGCCCGGCGTCGTAGGGGTCGGGCCGGCCCTGGGGCTGCGGCGGCATGACCGGGGCGATCTCGGCGACGGGGCCGGTCTGGAGGGGCTGGGCGGGGGCGGCGGACAGGACCGGCTTGACGGCGGCCGCGGGCAGGGCGGTCTGGCCGGTGGAGGTCTCGAAGGCGGGCTGCCAGGCGGTGGAGAAGTGCCGCACCAGCAGGTCGGTGACGGCCGCGGGCTGCTCCACCGGCACCAGGTGGGAGGCGCCGGGGACGACGGCGAGGCGGGCGTCCGGGATGCCGGCGACCAGGGTGCGGGCCTCGGCGGGGCCGGTGACCTGGTCGTCCGATCCGACCAGGACCAGCGTCGGCACGCCGACCCGCCCGAGCTCCGTCCGGACGTCGAACGAGGCGAGCGCCTCGCAGGCGGCGATGTAGCAGCCGGGGTCGGTGGTGCGCACCATCTGCACGGCCCACTCGGTGATCGCGGGCTGCGCGGCGGCGAACCCGCCGGTGAACCAGCGCTCGGGCGCGGTACGGGCGATGGGGTCGAGGCCGTTCGTGCGGACTATCACGCCTCTCTGCCGGAACTCGTCGGCCGTGCCGAAGCGCGGCGAGGCGGCGATCAGCGCGAGGGAGGCGAGCCGCTCGGGGTGGCGCAGGGCCAGCTCGATGCCGACCGCCCCGCCGAGCGCGCAGCCCGCGTAGCCGAAGCGCTGCACACCGAGCCCTTCGAGGGTGGCCAGCAGCCGGGTGGTGAGGTCGGTGACCGAGCCCGCCGGGTACGCGGGCGCGCCGCCGTGCCCGGGCAGATCGAACCGGAAGACGCGCCACTGCTTGATCAGCTCGGGGATCTGGCGGTCCCACATGTGCCAGGTGGTACCCAGTGAGGGACCGAGGATCAGGACGGGAGCCTCTTCTGGCCCGTCAAAGCGGTATTGCAGGGTGTTCGACGGTGTCTCACTCACGCCCCAGAGCCTCTCACGTATCACGGATGCCCCTATAAGGGGGCACTGGATACCCGCCCTGACCAGGTTGAAGACCCCTCGGTCCCGGATCAGCTGTCCTTGCCCATCGCCTTGCGGACGGCGTCACGAGTCCGGTCGATCACGGCTGCCACGGGTCCGACGGCGACATTCTCCGCCGCCGTCTCCGCCCCCGGATGCGGGCGGGTGGGCGCCATGGCCTCGGCAGCACGGACAGCCGTGGCCATCATGGCGAGCTGCTGCGCTCCGGCCTTCTCGCGCAGCCCGGGGAACTCGTACTGTTCCTCCGAGGCCGCGTGCTGGAGCACGTCCGCGCGCAGTTCCCGCAAGACGGGCATGAACCCGGGGTCGTCGGGGTCCATGTCATCGAGCCGGCTCAGCTTCTCCTTCGCGGCCCGCTCCTCCTCGAGACGGTCGTCGACCACCTGCTCACCGTCCTGCAGGAGACGGCGGGCTGCGGGGTGGACCACTTCCTCCTCGGCGGTCTCGTGGACGGCCAGCAGACGGACGAGCCTGCGGAACGCCTCCGCCCGGTCGTCGGCAGTGGCGTTCTCGACCTCGGCGAAGAGATCACGGATGTGGTGGTGCTGCTGCATCAGCAGGGCCACGACGTCGTCGTTCTCGCCGGCGTCGTCGAGGTGGGGCATGGCGTCGGTCAAGAGACCCTCCCTGGGGTGCGGGCGGCGTCGGCCCGCGGACAGCGGGCACCTGGGCTTCGTCCAGGTTCTCCCTGGTGACGGGCGGCCGCGACCGCGTGGGGCCGAACGGCGCACGTGATCACCCAGGGCGAGCAGCCGGGATCCCGACCTCGCACGGCTGCCGCGCGCCGCTCCGCGTCGCGGCCGGCCACGGGGGGTACCCGGGCCGGGTCCCAAGGAGTGCCGGGCCGTGAAAGGGGCGTCGCGATGGGCGTGCACGACCGGATCGCCGAGCTGCGCCGCGTCGCCCGGGAACGGTTCGGGTGGAGCGACCTGGCCGCCGAGCAGACGGAGGCGATGGAGGCACTGCTCGAGGGCCGCGACGTGCTGGTCGTCATGCCCACCGGTTCCGGCAAGTCGGCGATCTATCAGGTGCCGACCGTCATGCTCGGTGGTCCCGCGGTCGTGGCGTCGCCGCTGATCGCCCTGCAGCGCGACCAGGTCGCCGGCCTGCGGGAGAGCGGGGCACCGGACGCCGTGGCCGTGAACTCGGCACAGCCCCGGTCGGCCACCGACAGGGGCTGGCGGGCGGTCCGGGACGGTGATGCCGAATACCTGTTCCTGTCCCCCGAGCAGCTGACCAAGGACAGTGTCGTGGAACAGCTGCGGGAACTGGGTCCCTCGCTGTTCGTCGTCGACGAGGCCCACTGCGTCTCCGCCTGGGGACACGACTTCCGCCCCGACTACCTGAACCTGGGCGAGGCCGCCGAACGGCTGGGCCGCCCGCCGGTACTCGCTCTGACGGCGACGGCCGCGGCCCCGGTCCGGGCGGACATCGTCGAGCACCTGCACATGCGCGAGGCCCACGTCGTGACGGCCGGGACCGACCGGCCCACCATCCATCTGGCGGTGCGCACCTTCACCGATGACCCCGCCAAACGCGAGGCCGTCGCACGCTGGACGGCCCAGGCGTGCGCCCCGGGCATCCTCTACACCGCCACGCGCAGGGACGCCGAGAGGTACGCGGGGCGGCTTCGGCAGGACGGCGTGGACGCCGAGGCGTACCACGCGGGCATGAAGGCAGCCGACCGCCGCCGGATCCACGACGGCTTCATGGCCGGCGCTCCCGCCGTGGTGGTGGCCACCTCCGCGTTCGGGATGGGCATCGACAAGGCGGACGTACGGTTCGTCGCCCACGCGTCCGTCCCCGAGTCCCTGGACTCCTACTACCAGGAGATCGGACGCGCCGGCCGGGACGGCGAGCCGGCCCGCGCGGTGCTGTTCTACCGCCCCGAGGACCTGGGACTGCAGAAGTTCCTCACGGCCCGGGCCCTGGACGCCGACGCACTGCGCCGGATCATGACCACGCTGCTCGGCCAGGGCACCCCGCAGAGCCGTAGCCGGACCGCGCAGCTGTGCGGCCTGTCGCGCCGGAAGACCAGCGATCTGCTGAACCTGCTGGAAGAGGCGGGAGCGGTGACCGTCGAGGGCAGGCGCCGCGCGGTCCGGGCGCTGCCCGGGCGCACGGCGGACGGGGCGGCCGAAGAGGCGGCACGGGTGTTCGAGCGGCGGCGGCGCGTCGACCGCTCGCGCATCGAGATGATGCGCGGCTACGCCGAGACGCCCACCTGCCGCCGCCAGTACCTCCTGGGTTACTTCGGCGAGCAGCTCCACGCACCGTGCGGGCGGTGCGACGTGTGCGACCGCGAGGCCGAGCACCCCGCAGCCGGAGCCGGGCACCGGGACGCCCCTCTCCCGCCCGGGCGCGGCGGGCCGTATGAGACGAACGACCGGGTGCGCCACGCGGAGTGGGGTCCGGGCACGGTGATGCGCACGGAGGAGGACCGCCTCGTCGTGCTGTTCGAGCAGGTCGGCTACAAGACGCTGTCCCTGACAGCGGTACAGGAGGGCGACTTGCTGACCGGTACCTGATGCGCCCGGCGACCGGGCCGGGCCGCCGCGTCGGGGTACCCGCCACCGGACACTGCCGGCAGCCGCTGGAGCGGAGAGATCCATGCCCGAGACGATCAAAGAGCAGACGGTTGAGCAACTGGGCGGCCCGAGAAGCGTGCTGGCCAGGCAACGCCGTGATCATGCCGAGATGGACAGGTTGATGGACCGCTATCAGGCCCTGGCGGACGGCGAGGACCGCGAACGGGTCCTGCGGGACACCGTCCAGCTGGTCTTCAGCCACGCCTTCGCCGAGGAGACCGTGCTGTGGCCGGCCGTCCGGCGCTCGGTCGAGGACGGGCACGAGTTGACCTCGCGGGTCGAGGAGGAACACCAGCAGATCAACGATCTCGTCGCCGACATCGAACGCCTGAGTCCGGGTTCTCCCGAGCGTGAGGAGAAGGTACGGCGGGTCTTCGCGCTGATACGGCAGGACATCCGCGACGAGGAGGACCTCGTGCTGCCCCGGCTGCACGAAGCACTGCCCGCCGCGCAGTTGCGCCGGCTCGGCGCGGCATGGGACGCGGTGCGACGCGGCGCGCCCACCCACCCCCACCCCGTCATCCCGCGGCGCCCGCCCGGCAACGCGGTCCTGGGTGTGCCGCTCGGTCTCCACGACCGGATGCGCGACGCCTTCGGACTGAGCACGCCCATGGCTGCGGCCAAGAAGGTGTTCACCGGGCTCGGCGGGGTCATGGTGCTGATCGCGGCCGTCGCGATGCGCCGCAGACGACGTTGAACCGACCGGGAGGCATCATGTCCGGGTGGTCATGGGTCCGCGAACACCTGGGAGCTCGCACGACCGAGCCCTCCGCAGAGGTCCGTTCGGGCCGGTCGTCATGTGCGCTCTTGCTTGCACGCTGACGAGGCCGGGCCGAGTTCGACCGTCGTCGTGACCCGGGTGACCGAGGGGTTCCCCGGCACCGAACCGAACCCGAAGCGCACGGGCGGCTCGACCGGTGCCGTCACCCCGAGGTCCGCGCCCTCGTAGGAGGCCGAGACGGCACGGATCGGCAGCAGGTCCCGGGCGCCGTACCACTCCCGGCGGCCCTGCCCGGCGCTGCCGCGGGTGCGCACGCCCGGCAGCAGCAGGCGGGCGGGCCGGTCCGTCAGCGCGCTCCATGCCGGACGGCGGGCGAGCGCACCGGGTACGGTCCGCAGCGCGAAGCCCAGAAGCCCTCGCCGGCCCGTGGTGAAACGCAGGTCGAGTGGCCCGGCGGTGACGGTCCAGGCGTGGTCCGTGACGCTCACCTCGACCGGGACGACACGGACCGTGTCGAAGGCGTAGGTGCCGCTGACGAAGTCCGCTGTCTCCCGGGTGGGGGCCAGCAGCAGTCTGTCCCCGTCGGCGCGCTCCAGCATCACGTCACTGAACGCTCCGAAGGGCGACCCCTGCCAGTGTCCGAGCACGATCCGTGTGCCGGAGGAGGTGCCCATGCCCGCGATCCAGCCGTCGAAGCGCACGCGCCGGCGTCGCGTGACGGCGCCGGAATTCCGGCAACGGGAGTCAGGAGGGCTGGGAGACGCGCTGCGGGACGCACGGCCTGGAGGGCCCGAGCCGTACATACCTGACTCCTTCCGAGAAGTGCACCAGGGGCTCACCGAGGGGGGCTTCCCCAAGGCCCGCCGCGGCGATCAGTGTCTCCTCCAGTACATCGACGCCTGCGTCGGCCAGGGGCCACGGCTCGTGCTCGACGGGCGTCTCCCAGAGCATGCCGAGCCTGCGGGTGTACGCCCGCCAGCGCGAGGTCAGCCACACGTCCCGCTCCGTCGGATCGATCGGGTCGCCAGGCCGGACGACGAGGCGGTAGGAGGCGTCACCGAGCCATCGGGAACCGGAGTAGGAGACGGTGTCCCCGTCCTGGGACACGCGGAGGGTGCCCGGGTTGTACGGTGCGCCGATGGCGCGGGCCGCCACCATCGGGGGGAAGGCGACCTCGATGGACAGGAACCAGAGCCCGTCCCGGCCGTCCCGGTGCCGTACGTACGTGCGCAGATTGGTCTCCGCGAACGTCGGCAGGCCGGGCAGCGAGGCGGGAACACCGGGTGGTCGCACGTCCGCCATGACGAAGGGGGTGAGCCCCACCCAGGCGGCCCCCTCGTACTCGTCCACGACCAGTCCCCCGGGCAGGAGCGCCTGCACCGCGTCAGGCCGGAAAGGCCAGTGGACGAACGTCTGCGTCAGCCAGCCCGCCCGCAGCGCCGGCAGGCGCACCCGCTGCTCTGCTCCGTATGCGACCACGGGCGTCGGGTCCCCCGCGCACGATCGCAGGAAACCCACGGCGCCGCCACGGCGGGCGCAACGGCGCAGTGCCGGATCATGGAGAGGGCCAGGACGCCGGGCGTCCGGGCGAAACGCCTCGCCCGGCTCAGCGAAGGTTGTAGGTCCGCCGCAGGAACGCGGCCGTGTCCGACCATGGTTACGTCGATGGTGCTAGGAGGCGTCATGATCGGCTGGGGGCAGATCGGGTACGGAGCCGTCCTGTCGGCCGTCTTCGCCGCCGTGCTGCCGGCCGTCGTCACCCGTGGCCGCCGTATCGGCGTGATCGTCACGGGGGCGCTCGCCGCTGCCGCGGGGCCGGTCGCCTGGAACGCCATCCTTCGCGCCGCCCACGGAGAGCAGTTCTTCACCGATGCGCCGATCGCCGTGTTCCCGGTCAGTTGGCAGGACACAGGATCCGGCGTCTTCGCCCTCGCAGCGGCAGCCCTCGCATACGGCCTGGGCCCACTCGCCACGGAACCCGCGCGCCGCACCGCCGGATACGCGCTGCTGGCGGGGCTGGCGGCATTGCTCGCCGACGTCTACGTCTACTGACCGCGCGCCAGGCGTGTCTGTCCGGCCGTTCTCGAGGCCGGCATGCCCGAATGCCGCCCGTGACATCTTCGCCGGCGCCTGCCAGGCACTGCAGTCATGCCTCAGCAGCACTGCCTCCCGGCTCAGTGAACGAGCGGGGCGCCGGTCGACCGCGGCCTGCCGCGCGGTACGAGGCCCAGGGCCAGTACGGCGGCGACAACGGCCGTTACGGCACACACGACGAAGGCGTCGGCGAAGCCACCCGCCGAGCCTCGCTCGAATCCGGAGGCCGCGACGGTGGAGACGACGGCGACGCCGATCGAGCCACCCACTTCGTGGAAGGTGTTGACGACCCCGGAGGCGAGGCCGGCCTCTTGGTGCTCCACCATGGCCAGCGCAGTCGTCGTGGCGGTGACGAACACCGCGCCGAGGCCGAGCGAGGCGATCACGAAGCCCGGCATGAGCCCGGTGTATGCGCTGCCGGTCTCCGAAAGCCGGGTCAGCGGGATCGTCCCGGCAGCCGCGACGGCCATGCCGACGACGGCCGTCGGACGACT
Source organism: Streptomyces sp. SID5464 (assembly GCF_009862985.1). Classification (NCBI taxonomy): domain Bacteria; kingdom Bacillati; phylum Actinomycetota; class Actinomycetes; order Kitasatosporales; family Streptomycetaceae; genus Streptomyces; species Streptomyces sp. SID5464. The sequence continues at coordinate 130,951 of NZ_WWIQ01000004.1, forward strand.
GCCGATCCGGCCGACGAGCCGGGAGCCCAGGTGGGCGCCGACGGCCGTGGCCACGGCGACGGGCAGAAACACCAGCCCGGTCCTCAGTGGGCTGAAACCGCGGAGGTGCTGAAGGTAGACGGAACCGAGAAAGAAGAACGCGATGAGCAGGGCCGTGGCGATCAGCATCAGGAAGGCCCCGGCGAGTACGGACCGCCGAGTGAACATCCGCAGGTCCATCAGGGGGGCCCGGCCGGCCCGTTCGACCGCCGCGAATGCCGCGTACGCGACCGCCGCACCGGCCAGTGGCAGCAGAGTCGAGGCGTCCGACCAGCCGGTGTCGCCCGCCTTGACCAATCCGTAGATCAGGGCGGCGGTGCCCGTGGTGACCAACAGGGCGCCGGGAATGTCGAGGCGTGCGGGCTGCGGGGCCCGGGCCGGTACGAGGACCGGCAGGGCGGCCAGGAGGAGCAGCCCGACCGGCACGTTGACGTAGAAGACCCACTGCCAGCCGGGCCCGTCGGTCAGGGCCCCGCCGAGGATCACACCGGCAGCCGAACCGGTGCCGCCGATCGCCGCCCAGACACCGAGCGCCTTGTTGCGCTCGGGACCGTGGAAGGTCGTGGTGACGAGCGACAGCGCGGCCGGGGACAGCAGGGCTGCGCCGACGCCTTGGCCTATCCGGCCGCCGAGCAGCGTCGGCGCGTTCCCGGCCAGGCCGGTGACAAGGGAGGCGGCAGTGAAGAGCGCGAGACCGGCGAGCACGGTACGGCGGGCGCCGAAAGCGTCGGCGAGCCGGCCGCCGAGCAGAATCAGCCCGCCGAAGCAGAGGGTGTAGGCGGTGACGACCCAGGTCAGCGTCTCCCGGCCGAGGTCGAGGTCGGCCGCCATGTCGGGGAGGGCGACGTTCACGACGGTGACATCGAGGATCAGCATGAACTGGGCCAGGCAGATCAGCGCGAGGGCCGCCCAGCGACGTGGGTCGGCGGGTGGCTGGTGCGCGTGTTCGGCCGTGTGCGGCGCACCGGCGGTGGAGTGGGTCATGACGAGTCCTTCTGGTGTGTTGTCGCGGTCGGGTCCGAGCCGCAGGGCGGCGTGACGGCTCGTGCACGGTCTCGCTCGACCGCATAACTGAACCATACTGTTCAGTTCATATGAACTCAACCGTACAGTTCAGATGGATGCTAGGGTCGAGGTCATGAGCGTGGACAGCGTCAAGCAACCCCCCAGCGGCCCTCGCGCGGAGCTCAAGCGGCAGGCCATCGTGCGGGCTGCCCGCGAACTGTTCCTGCGGGAAGGCTTCGGCGTGGGAATGGACGCCATCGCCACCGAGGCGGGCGTGTCGAAGGTGACTGTCTACAACCACTTCGGCAGCAAGGAAGCCCTGTTCACGGCGGTCATCACGAGCGCACTCGACGAGCCGCTCGCCGGGGAGTCGTCTGCCGCGCTGGAAGGCCTGGCCGAGGCCGATGACCTGCGGGCCGCCCTCGTCGAGGCGGCCCGCACCTGGGTCCACGCCGTCCGCACCAACCATGAGGTCACCGCCCTGCGCAACCTCGTCGCCGCCGAGATCCACCGCTTCCCCGAGCTGGGCGAGGCCTGGAGACACCGCGGCCCGGAGAGCCACCACCCCGCGGTCGCAGGCGCCCTCCGTGCCCTCGCCGAGCAAGGTCGACTGGAGATCCCCGACCTGCGGGTGGCGATCATCCAGTTCTACGGGCTCCTGGTCTTCCCCCACATGATCTTCAGCTCCTACGGCACGCACATCGACGAGGAGCTGACCGACCGTCTCATCACCAGCGGGGTCGACATGTTCCTGGGCCACTACGGCCCGCAGGACGTGTAACGGCCCGCCAGCGTAAAGCTCATCGAGAACAGGACCCAGCAGGGGCGGGGCACCGCGCGGTGCCCCGCCCCTGTGCCGGCGGGCCGGTCGGACCGACGGGTCAGACGGTGACGGCAAGCGGCTCGGAAGCGGGCTGCCCCGCCAGTCGGCCGGTGCGGTGCAGGGCGTACAGGGCGGCAGCGCACGCCAGGCCGAGCACGATCAGCGCGATCCAGGGCAGCGCGGGCAGCCCGGCCGCGCGGGCGGCGTCGAGGGCGGCGCCCGTTCCCAGGTTCCCGACGGTGATGCCGATGCCGCAGATCGTGTTGTACAGCCCGTAGTGGGTGGCGACGAGCCGGTCACCGGAGAGGCGGACGATGGTGTCCATCTCGAACGGGTAGGCGATCATCGTGCCGACGGCCAGCAGCAGCGCGGCGAGCGTCGGCGGAACCGCCGCGAGCAGCCACAGCCCGACCCGGGACTCCGGTACGGGCACGGCGGTGGCCAGCAGCAGGGGCACGAAGGCCAGGCCCATGGCCGCCAGCCCGCGCACGAGCGCCTGCCCCGGCTCGTACCGCGCCTTGCACCACGCCGTCACCCGCGTCTGGCCGAGGATCGTGCTCAGCCCGGAGACGGCGAAGAGCACGGCCACCGCCGCGGTACCGGAGTTCCCGTCGCCGCCGAGCCGGCGCACCTGAAGCGGCAGCGCCAGATAGACCTGGAAGGACAGGACGTACGAGCCGATCATGGCGACGGAGAAGAGCAGGAACGGCCGGTTGGCGAGGATGCCGCGCCACTGGGCGAGCACGACTTCACCGCCGTCGCGCTCCTGCGGCTTGGCGTCCTCGGCCCGCCGGGCGGGCAGCGCGCGGATCTGTACGACGCTCAGCAGCGCGAAGATACCGGCCGCCACCAGGCAGGTGACGCGGAAGTCGATCCCGGTCAGCACCATGCCCACCAGCGGGCCCAGCAGGATGCCGGCCTGGTAGAACACGTTGAACAGGGCGAACGCCTCGACCCTGCGCTCCCCCGCGTCGGCCGCGAGGTAGGCCCGTACGGCAGGGTTGAACAGCGCTCCGGCCAGCCCGGTGGCCGCGGACGCGGCGAGCAGTGCGGGCAGCGAGTCCACCAGCCCGAGCGTCGCGAAGCCGAGGGTGCGCAGCACGCATCCCGCGATGATCATCGGCTTGTAGCCGAGCCGGTCGGCGAGCGTGCCGCCGACCAGGAACATGCCCTGCTGGCTGAAGTTCCGTACGCCCAGGACGAGTCCGACGAGCCAGCCGGCCAGTCCGAGCGTCCCGGACAGGTGGGCGGCCAGGTAGGGCATCAGCATGTAGAAGCCGAGGTTGATGGTGAACTGGTTCACCATCAACAGCTGGACGCTGCGTTCGTACGACCGAACTTGGGTGAGCAGCCCCATCACCGGCCCTCCTCCGCGGAGTCGGACTCGGCGGCCGCGTCCTCAGTGCCGTGCAGAGTGAGGGGATCGACCACGGTGGTGCACCGGGTCCAGCGGGTGACCTCCTTCTCGTCCAGGCGGCCGATCAGCTCCGGCTCGGGCGCCGGTGGGGAGGCCAGCAGGCCGTGGGCGGCGCAGTAGTCGTCGTTGTAGACCGTCCCCAGGTACCGCTGCGGACCGTCGGGGAAGATCGCGACGATCCGTGCGTCCGCCGGCGTCGTCCGGGCCAGCCAGCCCGCCACCAGCGCGACCGCGCCGACGCTCCATCCGCCGGTGGCGTAGTGGGAGGCGGCCAGTTGGCGGCATGTCCACACCGCCTCGGCCGGGGCCACCCAGTGCACCTCGGAGAAGTTCTCGTAGGCGACGTTGCGGGGGTGGATGCTGGAGCCGAGTCCGCGCATCAGCCGGGGCCGGGCGGGCTGGCCGAAGATCGTCGAACCGGTCGTGTCCACGCCGACGACGGTCAGCTCGGGGTAGAGCTGGCGCAGGACACGGGAGACGCCGGCCGAGTGACCGCCGGTACCGACGCTGCACACGAGCACGTCGATGTGGCCCGTCTCGGAGGCGAGTTCGAGGGCCAGCGGGGTGTAGGCGGCGACGTTGTCCGGGTTGTTGTACTGGTCGGGGCACCAGGAGCCGGGGTGCTGCTCCAGCAGCCGCTGCACGCGGTCTCGGCGGGCCTGCTGCCAGCCGCCCGTGGGGTGCGGCTCGGAGACGACGTTGACCTGGGCGCCGTACGCGGTCAGCAGCCGGGTCATGGACAACTCCAGCCCCGGATCGGTGACCAGGGTGACCGGGTGGCCGTACACCATGCCGGCCAGCGCCAGCCCCAGGCCCAGGGTCCCGCTGGTGGACTCGATGATCCGCCCGCCGGGCCGCAGGTCGCCACGGGCCCGGGCCCGCTCCACCATGTGCAGCCCCGGACGGTCCTTGATGCCCCCGGGGTTGAACCCTTCGAGCTTCGCCCAGAAGCCGCGCCCAGCCGGGGTCAGCGGCTCCGAAACCCGCAGCAGCGGGGTGTTGCCCACCAGGCCGGACAGGGCGGACCGGCCAGAGGGGACTTTGGCCTTGGTCGATGACTGCATGTCGATGTGTTCACTCTCGCTCGATGAATGCCAGTGGGTTCATCTCGCGCGTCCTGGCCACGGGGCGGACCATGCGTCCGCGCTCAGGCCATGGGCACGCGGCAGCCGCGAAGTCGGTCGGCTGCGAGCGAGTGGTCTAGATCCGCCACCGCGACGTACGAGCGAGCGCCACGCGGCCCGTGCGTGCGCTGCGACGTCTACGGCGGTCACGCCGTACGAGCGGTCTCCCGACCACCACCGACACGGCAAGGAGTACGACGGCCATCGCGCCCAGGGCGAGTTCCTCGGCCGGCTGGGCCGCGGTACGCACGATCACATCCGCCGCACACTTCTCGGCCCCGTGGTGGGGGTGAGGGCCGTGAGGGTCCTCGTCCGCGGCCATCGCCGAGGATCCGGCGGGCACGGACACCGACTCGTGCGTCTCCTCGGACACGCCGTGCATGACGGCGCACAGCACGAGCGCCATCACGAGGGCACCGCGCACCGCCGAGACGAGTCGGCGCGACAACGGTGAGCCGCATGGGGCCAAGGGGCCGTGCGCTGGCGTACGGGAATGTGTCGGCACAGGTCCTCCGCGCTGCTGCCGCGTCTCCGGCAAGGGCGGAGTGAGGCGCAGACATGGGTGGGGGCAGGACGGCTTCGACGAACATGACGACCCATCATGAGCACGGGACAGGACGCTCGTCGCGCGGTACCAGCCGAACCGGTGACATCCGGCAGGCCGGTCGGAGGAACCGCGTACCTCTAGACCTGCCGCACCATGGAGGCTGCTCTGAGAGCCACAGGAAACCCACCGTCCATGGGACCACCAGCGGCCGGCCCTCGAACGGTCGATGCGTCGCAGGAACTGGTCGATTCGCGAACCGACGCCGCACAGCAGGGCGGTACCAGGGCGGAAACCTGCTGAGGCTGCCCGGACACGCAGTGCTCGCCAGGATGTGACGGCCCGTGGCCGCCGTGATCCCCGGCATCCGCGTCGGAAAGCACCGCGGGCTCGACGGCCGCATGGCGAACGCCGTCGTCCGACGGCGCGGCGAGGGCCGTCGCGCTGGTGGAGAGGTGTCCCTTGACGCTCTCCACGTGAACGCCGTGCGTAACGAGGACGCCGAACAGGAGCACGGCCAAGGCCGGCACGCGCAGCAGCGGACCCGCACCGGAGCGGGTCCTGACGATGCGCCAGAGCGACCAGGCCGTAACCATGCCGTGATCCTAGCGGCTCGTTGGAAGTGATCGTCCACCTGTACCGAAACAACCTCAACCGCTGCATCACGGAGGCCCGTTGACGGCGGCAAGCCGCGGAGCGCTGTCAGTGGTGGGTGGCAGCATCGGGCGTATGACGGACACCACGGCATTCGACTGGCGGTCCTTCCTGCTCGGGTGGAGCGGGGAGTGGGCGGATTCCCTGCCCGACGGCGAGACGCAGGGCGAGGACGACGAGGCCGCCCGGCAGGCGCGCTGGCTGGGGTTCCCGCCCGCGGCCGAGGAGCGGATCGCGGCCATGGAGGAGCGCCTCGGCCGACGGCTCCCCCCGTCGTACCGGGAGTTCCTCGAGGTCAGCGACGGGTGGCGACATGCCGGCGGGTTCGTGTGGCTGCTGGCCGGCACCCGGGAAGCGCACTGGCACGACAACGCGTCGGGACTCTCGGACATGTTCACGGAGTACCTCGACGAGGACGCCGGGCCCGAGGAGCGGCGGGAGGCGGACCTGTGGCGGCGCGGACTGCAGCTCGACGTCGAGTCCGACGCCACATACGTCCTCCTGGATCCCGAGGACGTGGACGAGAACGGTGAGTGGGCCGTGTACACATGGGCCAGCTGGCGGGCCGCGCCACCCGAGCGGCACGCGAACTTCCTCGAGTTCATGCGGGAGATGCACCGGGAGTTCCACCGCCTGCGGGCGCGCCCGGGCGACGGCGAGCCGGTGTTCGTCAGCGACACGACGCGCAAGCTGGACGCCCAGGTGGCCGAGGCCCGGCTGCAGGCGCTGCGCGGCGGCTGGGAGCGGGCCCAGAGGGCGCTGGACGAGGCCAAGGAGTACGGCAGGCCTCGGGCCGCCGGGCTGGGTGACCAGATACGCCGCCTGCTCGGGGAGACCCACATGGTGTACTTCGAGGACGTGGTGACGGACCCGCGGTACACGCCCGATCTGCTGCCGCCGCTGGTCGCCGAGCACGCGGCGCACTCGTACCGGGCCGACTCCACGCTGGGGTTCCATCTGCGGGGCGCCGACGAAGCCCTGCTGTCACAGGCTCACGCGATGCTGGAACAGGTGCGGAACGGCACGTACCGGTACACCGCGGCCGGGCCCTTCGGGGAGGCGGTCGAGCGGGCGCGGGAGCTGGCGCGGTGGGGAGACACCGACGAGGCGTGGCGGACACTGGTGGAGGCTCTGCCCCAGTGGGAGCCGCTGGGACCGGACCACCTGGCGCCGCTGGGATGGGTGGCCGACCCCGTGCTCGGGCCGCTGCTGACCCCGGAGCGGGGCCGCGAGCTGCTGTCCACGCCGAGGGGCGGGCAGGCGGGGGAGGCACCGGGGCCGACGGCCGGGCTCGACCCGGGTGACCTGGCGTGGCTCGCGGAGCCGGACCCGGGCAACAACCGCACGTCCTACCGGTTCGTCCTGGTGGAAGGGGTGGAGCCGGCGGAGTTGCCCGGACGTCTCGCGGACGGGGACGGCACCGTGCTGAACGAACCCCTGACCTCCTGGGAGGCGCGCCACAGGGCCCTGCGCGACCAGAGGGAGTTCTCGGCCTACGACGACAGGGCTCTCATGGCGGTCGGCCGGGCCGGTACCGGCTGGAGCTTCGCCTTCGACGGTGACCCCGCCCGGTTCGACCGGTGGCGGTTCGTCTCCCCGGCAGCGTCCGTCAGCGAGGGCACCCGCGCGGTGGTGGTGTGGAGCGGCCTGAGGACGCGGCACGGAGGGCCGTTCTTCCACCTCTCGGTGGCGCGAGACGGTGTCGAGCAGTACGCGTTCACGTACGCCGACGGAGAGGTCCGGTCAAGCGGGGAGATACCGTCGGCGCTCGATCCGAGCCGGTTCTTCGGTGACCCGGAGGACGGCGCCGGGACGGAACGGTCGCTACTGGAAGCGGTGGCGGGGGAGTTCGGTGCGCATCTGCCGCGTCACGCCATCGTGAACGGGCGGCTGCACACCTTCGCCACCCGGTCCTGGACGCGGCCGCCGAGGGACGGCGAGACGTACATGGTGATCCGGATCCATCACGGAACCGAGGCCCCGGCGGACGGCGAGCGGGCGGGAGGCGAGGGGACGGGAAGCAGCTGGACCGGCACGGGCGCTCAACCGGAGTGAGCCTCGTGCGGCCTCGCCCCGCCCGCGCCGGGGCGACGGCTGCTGCGGCTCGTGGACGCCCCGCACCCACGACCGGACCGCCCGGGGGCGGGGCGCGAGGACGTCCCGAGTGCCGCACGGTCACCCAGTCGACCTGTCGGCAGGCGGCCCCTCAGAGTTCGCCGGTAGTGCCCAGGCCCGTCAGCGCGCCGACCGGATCCAGGTCGGGGGTGCCGCGCGGCCACCAGTCGTCCTGGCCGGGTTCGGACTCGTAGGCGTACCACAGGCCGTCGCGGCCCAGGCGGAGCTGGACATGACCCCGGGGGTGGGTGAGGTGGTTGCGCCAGGGGCGGAAGGCGGGCAGGTCGGCGGCGAGGAGCAGCGGACGGGCGCGGTCGAACCGGCCGGCCGGCGGATCCCACGGCTCCTCCAGTACGGCGAGGCCCTCCGGTCCGCCCTGGCGCCAGGCGGCGACCGCGCGGGCCAGCTCGGACGGGGTGCGGCCCGCAGCGGAGGCGAGCAAGGAGTAGAGCGCCCGGGTGCCCGCCGTGAGGCCCGAGCCGGGGCGGGCCGCGGCCAGGCGGACCGCGTCCTCCCAGAGCGTCAGCTGCCCGACCGGGTCACGGCCCGTGGTGAGCAGGGCGTGGGCCCGGGCGGCGGCGTCCGTGGCCAGCTGGTCCAGCGCGAACGGGTCCGGACCGCCGGGGGCCGCCGGGTAGGCCGGTGGCTGCTCGGGGTGCGGCGGCGGGGGCAGCGGCGCCGGCAGGGGCGGGAGGGCACGCGGTGTGAGAACGTCACCGGCCCGCACTCCGGGCAGCGGCGCCGGTCCCCTGTCCTGGGCGGCGCGCGCAGCCCGCGTGGCGCTCAGCCGGGACAGCGCGTCGAGCAGCTCGCGTTCGCCCCGGCCGCGCAGCAGGAGCAGGACGAAGGGGTCGGCGTCGAGCAGCCTCGCGGTCTGGTAGCAGAGGGCGGCGGCGTGCTTGCAGGGGTGGCCCCGGTCGGGACAGCTGCACCGCGGCTCCAGATCACCCGGGCCCGGCAGCAGGGGCACGCCGCAGTCCGCGAGGGACCGGGGCATCTCCTTGTCGAGGAGTGCGGCGATGTGCCCGGGCCGGTCGGCGGCGGCGTCCAGGAACCGCTCCCAGTCGGAGTCGTCGAGCGTACGCAGCCGCACCTGCACGCGGTAGGGGCGCGGACGGCTGCCGCGCACGTACGCCAGCACCAGACCGGGCGTCACCGTGATGGCGTCGACATGCCCCTGCTCGGCATAACCCCGCCCGCGCTCCAGCCTCTTGACGTCCAACGCGCCCTGCTCCAGGGCGGCGACCCACGCGTTTCCCCACCAGCTCTCGGCGAAGCCCTCGCCGTCCGGGTCCCGGGGTGGGAACGCGGGGAAGGTACGGCGGAGTTCGGAGTCGCGGTCGGGGGCGGCCATGGAGTGGGGGGTCCGAGGAGTCCCGGGTCGGGCGGCGGCGGGGGCGGGGTCGGGGTCGGGGTCGGCAGGGTGGTGCGGCGAGGCGGTCGTGCCGTGGGGCGAGCGCTCCTGGGCGGTTTCGTGGGAACTCTCGGGCGCCGCGTCCCAGTCGTCCGACGCCTCGGGCATTCGGAAGGCGTCCGCCAGCAACTTCCGTACGTCCCGCGCTCCCGCGCCGGCGGCGTGCCCCCGCGCCTGCCGACCGGCCCTGGGCCGCTCGTCCACACGGCTGTGCCGTGACCGGCGACCCGCACTCTCGGCCTCTTCCCGGGCCCGGCGCGCGTCCTGCCGCGCTGCACGCAGTGCCTCGCGTGCGATGTCCGCAGCGCGCGGCCCCGGGCCCTCGTCGTCGCCGGCGGCCGAGGCGTCCGCCGGTGCGGCGGCGGGCCGATCCTCCGCGACACCGGGAGCACCGGCCGAGGGCGTCCGCGCGGGGCTTCCCCCCTGGGCACGGGAACGGTCCGGGCCGACGAGGGCGCCGGAAACGTCCGACCCGCCGGAGTCGCCGGAACCTCCCGGCCAGCCCGGGGCGCCGGAAACC
>NZ_WWIQ01000004.1:140835-155516 GCF_009862985.1 Streptomyces sp. SID5464
GTCCGACCCACCGGGGCCGACGGAACCGCCCGGCCGCCCCTGGACGCCGGAAACCTCCGACCCACCCGAGCCGCCGGAACGGTCCCCCTCTGCCAGGTCGCCCGCACCGGTCGGCCCCGCCCTGTCCTCTGAGGCACCGCCCGTCAGCACGCCGGGCCCGTCGGCGTCCTCCGCCGCGCCCGCCTCGCTCGCCGGGCCGTCGCCACGCCGGTGCTCGGTGACCGCCCTGCGCAGTGCTGCTCTGGCCACGTCTCCCGGACGGGGAGTCTCCTCCTGGCCCGTGGGCCTCTCGGCCGGGCGGGGAGCGGACGGTGGCTCCGGGTTGCGGTAGGCCTGCTCCCGGGCCGCCCGCAGGGCCCGGCGGGCCTTGTCGGCCGGGCTGGGCGTCATGGCGTCCTCCGCAGGGAGACCAGGTCGGACAGCTCGCGGTCCGTCAGTTCGGTGAGGGCCGACTCGCCGGAGCCGAGGATCGCGTCGGCGAGGGCGCGCTTGGCCTGGAGCATCTCGGCGATGCGGTCCTCGATCGTGCCCTCGGTGATGAGGCGGTGGACCTGGACGGGCTGGGTCTGGCCGATGCGGTAGGCGCGGTCGGTGGCCTGTTCCTCGACGGCCGGGTTCCACCAGCGGTCGAAGTGCACGACGTGACCCGCGCGGGTGAGGTTGAGGCCGGTGCCCGCCGCCTTGAGGGACAGCACCAGGACCGGGGTCGAGCCGGCCTGGAAGCGGTCGACCATGCGCTCCCGCTCCGGGACCGGCGTGCCGCCGTGGAGGAGGTCGACGGGGACCGCCCGGGTGGCCAGGTGGGAGGTGATCAGCCGGGCCATCCCGACGTACTGCGTGAAGACCAGGGCGGATCCGTCTTCGGCGAGCAGCGTGTCCAACAGCTCGTCCAGCAGCGCGAGTTTGCCGGAGCGGGCGGCGAGCCGGTCGCCACCGGTCCGGGCGGTCTCCTCCTTCAGGTACAGCGCCGGGTGGTTGCAGATCTGCTTCAGCGACGTCAGCAGCTTCAGCACCAGGCCGCGGCGTGCCATGCCCTCCGCGGTCTCGATGGCGAGCATCGACTCGCGCACCACCGCCTCGTACAGCGCGCCCTGTTCGCGGGTGAGCGGCACCGGGTGGTCGGTCTCCGTCTTGGGCGGCAGCTCGGGGACGATGCCCGGGTCGGACTTCTTCCGGCGCAGCAGGAAGGGCCGGACCAGGCGGGCCAGGCGCTCCACCGCCTCCTCGTCCTCGCCGTTCTCCACGGCCCGGGCGTGCCGGGCGCGGAAGGACTTCAGCGGGCCGAGGAGACCCGGGGTGGTCCAGTCGAGCAGGGCCCACAGCTCCGACAGGTTGTTCTCGACGGGCGTGCCGGTCAGGGCCACGCGTGCGGGCGACGGGATCGTGCGCAGCGCCTTGGCCGTGGCCGAGTAGGGGTTCTTGACGTGCTGCGCCTCGTCGGCGACGACCATGCCCCACTCCTGCCCGGCCAGGGCGGGGGCCGCGGAGCGCATCGTGCCGTACGTGGTGAGGACGAAGCCGCCGTCCAGGTCGTCCAGGCTGCGGTCCGGGCCGTGGAAGCGGCGGACGGGGACGCCGGGCGCGAAACGGGTGATCTCCCGCTGCCAGTTGCCCAGCAGCGAGGCCGGGCAGACCACGAGGGTGGGCTCGCTGCGGGCCCGCTTCAGGTGCAGGGCGATGAGCGTGACGGTCTTGCCGAGACCCATGTCGTCGGCGAGGCAGCCGCCGAGGCCGAGGGAGGTCATCAGGTCGAGCCAGGCCAGGCCCCGGAGCTGGTAGTCGCGGAGGGTGGCGTGCAGGCCCGGCGGCGGTTCGGCCGGGCGTACCCCCGCGGTGAGGCGGTCGCGCAGGGCGGCCAGGGCGCCGGCCGGTACGGCCTCGACCGTCTCGCCGTCCACGTCTGCGGTGCCGGTGAGGGCGACGGACAGCGCGTCGACCGGGTCGAGGAGCCCCAGGTCCCGCTGGCGGGCCTTGCGGACGAGGGCGGGGTCGACCAGCACCCACTGGTCGCGCAGCCGGACGACCGGGCGGTGGGCCTCGGCGAGGGCGTCCATCTCGCTCTCGGTGAGCGGGTCGCCGCCGAGCGCCAGCTGCCAGCGGAACTGGAGCAGATCCTCGCTCTCGAAGAAGCCGGTTCCGTCGGTCGCCGAGCCGGGGGCCGACCGGACCACCGCCGCGGCCGAGAGGTCCTGGGCCAGGTCCCGGGGCCAGTGCACGGCGACGCCGGCCGCGGCGAGCCGGGTGGCCGCGACACCGAGCAGGTCGCTCAGCTCCTCCTCGGTCAGTGCCAGCACGTCGGGCACGTCCTGGTCGGAGAGCCGGTCGAGCGGAGGCCAGACCCGGGCCGCGCGGCGGACGGCGAGGGCGGCGTCCACCCGGGCGCGGGGGCCGAAGGCGTCGTCCGTCTCGCCCGCCCACAGCGCCGCCGCGTCGGCGACGAGGGTGGGGTCGGCGAGGCTGTGCACCTGGACGACCGCTGCGCCGGCGCTGCGCGCGCCGCCGTCGAAGGCGTCGTCGAACAGGTCGTACGCCGAGAGGTCCAGCCGGAGCGAGATCCGCACGCCGGCGTCCATCCCGGCGGCGACCTCGGCGGCCCAGTCGTGGGCATGCGGCAGGTGCTGGGCGGCGCGGGCCGCGAAGGGTCTGCCGGTGGCGTGGGGTGCGGCCGGGGTGCGCGGCAGGGTGTCGGCGACCGCGTCCAGGAACGCGCGTACCAGCGCTTCCGGTTCGGGCAGGTGGATCGGGCCCGGGCCGGGCAGCGGGACGGCGTGTCCCTCGTAGGGCAGGGCGGCGGCCACCGCGCGCAGGTGCGCGATGTCGTCCGGGTCGAGCGGGCCGGCGCGCCAGGCGTCGTGGCCCGTGGGGGTCAGGCCGGGCAGCAGCCGGCCGCGCGCGATCAGCCGCAGGGCGTGCAGGGCGGCCGCGCCCCAGCAGGCGGTGGCGGGGTGGGCCGCGGGGTCGCGCCGGGCGCGCACCAGCAGCGGCAGGGCCTCGTCCAGCGACAGGGACAGCGCCGGGGTGGTCCGCCGCCGGACCGCGGCGCCGTGCCGTCGTACGACGGTGAGCTCGGTGTCCTCCGTGAGCTCTGCGACCTCTGCGGGCAGGGGCTCCCCCGCGGGGTCCCAGAAGGCGATGCGCCCGCCGCGCGGGAGGGGTGCGGGCAGGAAGACGGCCGGGAGCCGGACCGGGACCGTCGTGTCTCCCGCTCGCTCGGCCATCGCGGCCGTGTCGCCCATACGTCCTGCCACCTCCCGCCCGCGTGTCGGATTCAGTTGTCTCCGACTCTACGGGCGGGGTCTGACAACCGGCCCCGGCGGCCCCGACGACCGGGCACGGCTTCGGGTCAGGGCACCGTCCGGGACACCACGTACACCCAGGGGTACGCCGGGTTGGACAGGTCCACCACCACGTCGTGCGTGGGTGCGGGGTTCTTCTGCCGGTGGACGAAGCCGTACCACGCGTCGCCCTCGGGGAACTTCCAGCCGGTGACCTTGCGGTCGCGGGCGCCGATGGTGATGTGGCCCTTCTCCAGGTCGTCCCGGGTCACGCCCAGGCCCGTCAGATAGGCGTCCAGACCGGCCGCGTTGGTCTCGAACTGGGCGTACAGGCGGCTGGTCTTCCAGTTGTTGGTCTCGTAGTACGCCACGTGCCAGGCCGGGTGCGGGACGGGCACCTGGTAGATCCGGCGCTGGAGCTTGGACGGCCAGCCCGCGGTCAGGCCCGTCGCCGAGTACTTGGCCTCCTTGTCCTTGCCGCTGTCCCGGCTCTGGTTCGCGGAGATCACCAGGTAGCCGGCCGGAACGCCGATGAGCAGCACGATGATCAGCAGGGTGAGCGCCCGGCGGCGGATCATGTGGCGGCGGTCCTCGGCCGGGCGTTCCTCCCCCTCCGGCCACGAGCCCTGGTGCGGCAGGGAGGCGGTCACAGCGTCTCCTGGCTGCTGCGGAGGGACTGCGCGTACCGCTCGTAGCGCTCGTACCGCTCCACCCGGCGGCGCTTGGCGCGCCGGAAGCGGCGGGCGACCAGCCGGGCCAGGTCGGCGGCGCCGACCATGCCGGCCTCGGGACCGAGCTGGGCCCGGGCGATACGGGCCTCGGGGCGGTAGCCGCGGCCGGTCAGATGCCTGCGGAAGGCGTCCCGCGCGGGGCCGATCAGCAGGTCGTCGGCGGCCGAGACGCCGCCGCCGATGACGAAGCAGGAGGGGTCGAGGGCGGCGGCGAGGTTGGCGATGCCGACGCCGAGCCACTGGCCGATGTCCTGGAGCAGCTCGATGCACATGGCGTCGCCCTCGCGGGCCAGCTCGGTGATCATCGGGCCGGTGATGTCGGAGATGTTGCCCTTGACGTGCTCGATGATCCCGTACGCCACCGGGGAGTCGGCCGCGGCCAGCTCGCGCGCCTCGCGGACCAGGGCGTTTCCGGAGCTGTACTGCTCCCAGCAGCCGCGGTTGCCGCACGGGCAGCGGTGGCCGCCGGGCACGACCTGCATATGGCCGAACTCGCCGGCGACGCCGTACTTGCCGCGCTTGACCTGGCCGTCCTCCAGGATCGCGCCGCCGATGCCGGTGCCCAGCGTGATCATCACGAGGTGGTCCTCGCCGCGGCCGGCGCCGAAGCGCCACTCGGCCCAGGCGGCGGTGTTGGCGTCGTTGTCCACGAGGACCGGTACCGAGAGCCGGCCGGAGAGGCGGTCGCGGAGCGGTTCGTTGCGCCAGGACAGGTGGGGGGCGAACAGCACGCGGTTGCGGTCGGCGTCGACCCAGCCGGCCGCGCCGATGCCGACGGCGTGCACGTCGTGCCGGTCCGAGAGGTCCAGGACCAGCTCGGCGATGGTGTCCTCGACGACCTTGGGGCTCTTGGACTTGTCCGGCGTCTCGGTGCGGACCTTCTCCAGGATGTTGCCGTCGGCGTCGACGACGCCCGCCATCACCTTCGTACCGCCGATGTCGATGCCGACCGTCGGTACGCGGGGTGCCGTCAGGTGTGAGCGGCGCTCCCGGGTGCCGACGGTGCGGAGCACGGTGGCACGGCGGGAGCCGATGGGGGCGGTGAAGTCGCGGTAGGTGCTCATCGCCGCCGATTCTGCCTCACGGGGAGGCAGGGTGCGGAGCAGAGGGGTGGTGCGGATCAGTGCCGAGTGCGGGTGCGCGGGGGCTTGTCGCGCAGTTCACCGCGCCCCTCAGCGGCATCTCCCTCAGGTCCGCACCAGGAGCTGGAACTCGAACGAGTAGCGCGTCGGGCGGTAGGTGTGTGTGCCGTATTCCACTGCTCGGCCCGTATCGTCGAACGTGACGCGTTGCATGGTGAGCAGCGGGGCCCCTGCCTCCTCCGCCAGTCGCTCCGCCTCCGCCGCCGTCGCCGCCCGGGCGCCGATCGACTGGCGGGCGCTGTGGAGGGTGATGCCGGCCGCTCGCATCAGGCGGTAGAGGCCCGTGGTCTCCAGTTGGGCGGTGTCGAGGTCGATGAGGCCGGGGGGCAGGAAGTTGCAGAGGTAGGCCATGGGCTCGCCGTGGGCGAGGCGGAGGCGTTCCACGCGGTGGACGTCGCTGTCCTCGGCGACGCCCAGCGCGGCGGCGACCTCGGCGGAGGCGGGGACGAGCGTGTTGACGAGGACCTTGGTGGCCGGGCGCTGGCCCGCCGCCTCCAGGTCGTCGTAGAGACTGCTGAGCTCCAGAGGGCGCTTGACCTGGCTGTGCACGACCTGGGTGCCCACGCCCCGGCGGCGGACGAGGAGGCCCTTGTCGACGAGCGACTGGATGGCCTGGCGGACGGTCGGCCGGGACAGGCCGAGCCGGGCGGCGAGTTCGATCTCGTTGCCCAGCAGGCTGCCTGGGGTCAGCGTGCCGTGCTCGATCGCGGCCTCCAGCTGCTGGGACAGCTGGAAGTACAACGGCACGGGAGAGCTGCGGTCCACGCTCAGCTCGAGCTGCACGGTCGGGTCCACTTCTGGTTTCGGCACGGGCCGAGCGTAGCTCCGTGCGTTGTTGACGGGAAGTTGTGTAGTCAGATTGTCCGGACATACAGATTGACAGGGGCGGGCTGCGCACGCACTTTGTTTCCATGCGCATCGGCGTCATCGGTACGGGCCGCATCGGCACGATCCACGCGAACACGCTCAGCCGGCACCGCGACGTGGGCTCCCTGATCCTTACGGACGCGGACGCCTCGCGGGCCCAGGAACTGGCGCACCGGCTGGGTGAGACGGCCGCGCCCGGCGTGGAGGAGATCTTCCGCTGGGGGGTCGACGCCGTGGTGATCACGACGGCGACGTCGGCCCACGCCGAACTGATCGGTCGGGCAGCACGCTCGGGCCTGCCGGTGTTCTGCGAGAAGCCCATCGCGCTGGATCTGCCGGGGACCCTGAGCGCGATCGCCGAGGTCGAGACGGCCGGGACGGTGCTCCAGATGGGCTTCCAGCGCCGCTTCGACGCCGGCTACCGGGGCGCCCGCGAGGCCGTGCGCTCCGGCAGGCTGGGGCGGCTGCACACCGTGCGGGCGCTGACCAGTGACCGGACGCCGCCGCCCGCGGCGTGGCTGCCGCTGTCCGGCGGGCTGTACCGGGACACGCTGATCCACGACTTCGACGTGCTGCGCTGGGTGACGGGCCGGGAGGTGGCGGACGTCTACGCGGCGGGGTCGGACGCCGGGCCCGCGATGTTCCGCGAGGCGGGCGACGTCGACACCGGCGCCGCGCTCCTCACCCTCGACGACGGCACACTCGCCACGGTCACCGGCGCCCGGCTGAACGGGGCCGGCTACGACGTGCGCATGGAGCTGGCCGGGGAGCTCGACCAGATCGTGGTCGGCCTGGACGACCGTACGCCGATCGCGTCCACCGAGCCGACCGGGCCGCCGGCCGCCGACAAGCCCTGGACCGGCTTCCTGGAGCGCTTCGGCCCCGCCTACGAGGCGGAGCTGAACGCGTTCGTCGAGGTCGTGCGGGGCGAGCGGGCCAACCCCTGCGACGGGCGCGAGGCCCTTCAGGCGCTGCGCGTCGCCGAGGCGTGCGAGCTGTCACGCCGGGAGCGCAGGCCGGTGCACCTCGCGGAGATCCCCGGCGGAACCGCCTCCGCCTTCGCGTGACGGCGGGCCGGCGGGCCGGCGTGCCCGGCAGGGCGGTCAGTGACCCTCCTGTTCCTCCTCCAGGAGTCCCGCGTCGTACGCCAGCAGGGCGATCTGCACGCGGTTGTTGAGGTCGAGCTTGGCCAGGATGCGGGAGACGTGCGTCTTGACCGTGGCGACGCTCATGAAGAGGCCGGTGGCGATCTCGGCGTTGGACAGGCCCCGGCCGACCGCGACGGCGACCTCGCGCTCGCGGTCGTTGAGGGCCGCCACGCGTTCACGCGCACGCGTGCGGCGGGTGTCGGCGGCGGTGCCGACCGCGTGCCGCATCAACTGGCGGGTGACGGTGGGCGACAGGACCGGGTCGCCGGCCGCGACCCGGCGTACGGCGGCGAGGATCTCGGCCGGCGGGGTGTCCTTGAGGACGAAACCGGCGGCGCCCGCGCGCAGCGCCCGCAGGACCTGTTCGTCGGCGTGGAAGGTGGTGAGGACCACCACCTGCGGGGCGTCCTTGCGGGCGCGCAGCCGCTCCGTGGCCGTGAGGCCGTCCACCGTCGGCATCCGGATGTCCATGAGCACGACGTCCGGGCGGGTGCGGTCGACGAGCGCCTCCGCCTCGCCGCCGTCGGCCGCCTCGCCGACGATCTCGATGTCGTCGGCTCCGCCCATCATGAAGGACAGTCCGGCCCGCACCAGCGGATCGTCGTCGACGAGGAGCAGTCTGATCGCAGTCATGGGCCTTACGTAATCACGGCGGGGGCGGATGCGGGGCGCGGACGTACGGTCCTCCGCGCCAACTCCGGCTGAGGAACGGTGGGTTCGGACCGCGGGCTCAGGCGCGCAGCGCCACCCCGTACCGGGTGCGCAGGCGGCTGATCTCCCACCAGACCACCGCCGTCACCGAGGCGGGACCGCCGATGACGGCGAGCGCCTGGATCACCGGCGGCCCGGGCGGCAGGCCGCCCGCGAGCAGGCTGATGGCGGCGAACTCCCACACCAGCGTGCCGGTCAGCAGGGCGGGGAGCGCGGCGTGCACGGCCGCGGTGTTGAAGCCGGTGCGCACGGCCGGACCGGTGGCGAAGCCCAGGAAGAACAGAAGCCAGGCCAGGGGCAGGGCGGCCGCGAGGATCAGCCAGGGGGCGGCGCCCGCCGAACCGGAGGAGGGCGTCTGGTCCCGGCCGAGCAGGACGATCGCCCCGCCGAGCAGCGGGACGGCCGTCACGGCACCGACGTACCAGCCGGCCGACCGCAGGGCGGCCCGCACCCGCACCCGCATGGCCGACCTGGTCTCCGCCGACGCCCACCGGAACAGCACCGCGATCACGACGGGGGCGCTCAGGAGCAGCAGGGGCGGGGTGACCACCAGCCGCATCACGTACTGCTCCTGGGCCTCGGCGACGTCCTCCGGTTTGCCGTACACGGCGAGCAGCAGCAGGGACATGGCGGCCGCGGTCCAGGCCCGCACCTTCTGCACGCGCGTCACGTGCCGGTCCTCGACGGCCCGGTGCGTGTGCGGGAACAGCCGGTGGGCCCGGATGCGGGCCGAGCGCGCGAACGAGTAGCACAGCATGAGCGGCGGGAACGCGAACCAGGTGCACGGAGCGAGCAGCACCAGCCACATGCAACCGGAGATCCGCGGCTGCCCCTGTCGCAGCAGTTCGCGCACCGACGGCCATGCGGCACCGCGCCCACCGCCCCACCCCAGGCCCCAGGCGGCAAGGCCCGGACGCGGCCGGGGGAAGTACGGGTAAGGCTGGGGCTGCGGTGGGTGCGGCTGGGGGTGCGGGTAGCCGTACGGCGCAGGGCCCGGCTGGGGCGGCAGGTACGGGGGCGGCACGTAGGGGCCGTTGGCCGGAGGGGGCGGGTGCGGTCCGCCGTTCGGCGGCCCCGGTGGCTGGTACGGATTGGTGGGTCCCCGCGAAACTCACGTGCCTGTTCCTTCCGTTACGCGCGGTGCTGAAGGCGGCACAAACATCAGCCATCACCACAGCCAAGTCAACTCCGTTCGGAGCACGGGGTCGTGGGGTCGCGCGCACGTGCCCGGCATGCGCCCCGGAAACGCCCTGCCCGCGCCCCGGCAGGCCTGGAAGGATCACCGCATGCGCACCGTGTACGCCCTGTTCGTGGGCATCGACGACTACCCCGGCCTGCCGTTGCGCGGCTGTGTCAACGACGTACGGGCAGCGGAGAACTGGCTGCGGAGCCGGAGCGGTCCGGCCGCGCGGATCCGGACGCTGTACGACGCCGAGGCGACCCGGGCGGCCGTGCTGGCGGGGCTGGAGGAGCATCTCGGGAAGAGCGGGCCACAGGACACCGCGCTGCTGTGGTTCAGCGGGCACGGCAGCCAGAGCCCGACCACCGATCCGGGCGAGGCCACCGGCTGGTCGCAGGCGCTGGTGTGTCACGACAGCCTGATGCCGGGCGGGCAGCCGGTGCTGCGGGACACCGAACTCGGCGCGCTCCTGGACGGCGTCGCGGCCCGCGGCACGCATGTCGTGGCGGTGCTGGACTGCTGCCACTCGGGCGGTGCGACGCGGCAGGACGCCGCCGGTCCGCCCGGTGCGGCGGTGCGGGGCGTGCCCTGGCGGTCCTGGTGGCACCCGGCGGCGGGCCCGGGCGCACGGTCCGGCGGCGGCGGGCAGGTACCCGAGCCGGGCCGGCACGTGCTGCTGGCCGCGTGCCGCCCTCAGGAGCTCGCGCACGAGAACGTCGTCGACGGGAAGATCCGGGGCTACTTCAGCCATGCGCTGCTGGGCGCGCTGGACCGGCTCGGCCCCACGGCCGCGTACGGGGAGCTGCACGCGCTCACCGAGGCGCGCGTGCGGGCGCTGAGCCACGTGCAGCATCCCGAGCTGCGCGGGCCGGAGGACGGGGCGTTCCTGTCCGGCGAGCCGGTGCCGGGCTCGCCGTTCCTGCTGCGGCACACGGCGTGGGGCTGGGAGGTCAACTGCGGCGCGGCACACGGACTGCGGTCCACGGGCGCCGAGTTCACCCTGCTCGGGGACGCCGCGGCGCGCACGGTCGTGGTCCGTGACGTACGCCCCGAGTCGGCCCTGGTGGACCCGGTCGGCTGGCAACCGACGTCCGAGGACCAGCAGTGGGCGCACGCCGTGACTCCGTCGGCGCTGGCGTTCCCGCCGGCCGTGGTGACGCTGTCGGGCGAGAAGGCCGCCGTACGCCTGGTCGCGCAGGCGGTCGGGGAGCTGCCCGCCCTGGCCCTGGCGCCGGAGACCGGGGGCGGGGACGGGCTGCCGCTGCGGTCGCCGATCGGTGCCGGGGACGCGCTGCGGCTGCACGTGGAGGTCGGGGACGGCCGGGCGCGGGTGTCGGGTGGGGGCGGGCATCCCGTGCCCGAGCTGTCGCTGCGGTCCCCCGCGGACGCGGCACGCGTGGCCGACTGCCTGGCCCACATCGCCCACTGGCACCGGATCCGGGATCTGGTCAACCCGGATCCGCTGCTGTCGTCGCTGGTCCGGATCACCGTCGAGGAGACGGCGGTGGGCAGCCTGCGGCACTCGGCGGACGGCGAGATCGTCTGCGGGTACACGGCCGACGGCCGGGAGCCGCAGGTGCGGGTCGGGATCCACAACCATGCCGGGCGTCATCTGTGGGCGGTGCTGCTCGACCTGACGGACAGTTACGGATCCTCCCCGCATCTGTTCGAGGGCGAGTTCATCGGGGACGGCAGGGTCGGGTGGGCCCGGCGCGGGGAACCCGTGTGGCTGCGGCTGCCGCCGGGGCGTTCGGCGGTGCGGGGTGCCTTCACCCGGGACTGGCTGAAAGTGATCGTCGCGGAGGACGAGCTGAACCTCGCTCCGTTCCGGCTGTCCGCCTGGTCCACCGGCGCCCCCTCCGGCGCACGCGACAGCGTGGCACCGGCCGGTGGGGGCGGTCTGCTGCGGGTGCTCGCGGCGGGTGCCGGGGGCGAGCGGGACGCGGGCGGTCCGGCGTACGGGGCTGGCCGCTGGGGGACGGCCCAGGTCGTCGTACGCACCGAGAGGTGACGAGCCGTCACCAGCCGAGGTGGGTGAAGCCCGCCCACGCCGTCAGGTCGTCCGCGTCGATGTGTCCCACCCGTGCCCTGAGGTGGGCCGGCATGCCGGGCGGTGCCTCGCGGCGGTCGTTCAGCATCCACGACTGGGCGCTGCGCAGGGCCCGTCCGGGCGGCAGTCCGTCGCGGCTCATGAAGTGGTGGGTCATGTACATCAGCAGGGACGTCGCCTCGTCGGGCACCGGCCACAGGGAGCCGATGACCGAGCGGGCGCCCGCGACGAGGAACGCGGTGGACAGGCTGTACGCCTCGTCGTAGCCGTGCCCGGAGACGTTGGTGCGGCAGGCGGCGAGCACCACCAGGTCCAGGCCGCGGTAGCGGGTGGCGCCCTCGGTCAGCTCCTCGGCGGCCAACGGCCCGCCGGACAGGGCGAGGTAGGCGCTGTGCCGCTCGCCCTGACGCACCACTCCGTGGCAGGCGAGGTGCAGCAGGCCGCCCCGCTGCCGGCGCAGCCAGTCCGTGACGGCGGCGGGCGTGGCGGCACCGGGGCCGAGGAGGTCGCCGTCCGGGTGGAAGACGCGGTGGACGGCCTCGGCCTCCTCACCGGCGTGGTGCAGGTCGCGGGTCGGGTTGCCGACGACCAGGGTCTGCCGGGTGCCGGCGGCGGGCCGGGCGGCCACCTCGCACAGCAGCCGGGCGGAGGGCGTGTAGGAGATGTCCGCCCGTTCGCAGGCGTATCCGCGCGAGCGGCGCCGGCCGGTCAGTCGTGCCGCGTGCCAGGGCACGACGCCCAGCTCGCCCATGGGCACCAGCACGACAGCGGGCGCCCGGCCGAAACCGCGCGGTAACCGGCTCAGCAGCGGTTCCATCACGGCCGTACCGGCCCAGGCGCACAGCTGCTCCAGGGCGGTGCGGCTCGTGCCGGGGCCCGGGGCCGGTCCGGGTGCGGGTGACGTGTCGGACACGGGCGGGCCGCCGGCGTCGCGGCCGGGGGTGCCGGTGGCGCGGTACGCGGTGAGCGGGGGCGCGTCGACGGTGAGGTGGGGCAGGTCGAGGGAGCGGGTGCGGCCGTCGGCGGTGACGAGGACGGCCGCACCGGAGCCGGGCCGGGCAGCGAGGAGACCCGGCACGGCACCGTCGCCCGGTACCAGGTAGACCAGCGCGGTCGCGTCCATCGCGCGCAGGGCCCCGCCGATGTCCTCGGGCGAGGGCACGTCCAGCAGCCCGTGGTGCCGTGGGGAGTCGGCAAGCGCCTCCAGGACCCGGCGGCGCAGGCGGCTGGAGGGCCCCGCGAACGCGGCCTGAGCGGTGAACAGCATCTCCTCCCCCACCTCGGGCACGCTGCCCGCGGCCTGCCACTCCCGGGCGAGCTCCGTCCGGCCCAGCTCCTTCAGCATCTCGGGCACGGTGGTGACCGCGGTCGCCGCGTGCAGGACGAGGCCGCGTCCCGCGTCGAGGGCTCGTACGGCGTCGGCGTGGGCGCCGTCGGCGAGGCACCAACGCGCCACGTCGAGGGCCTGGGCGCCCGCCATCCGGGCGGTCTCGGCGGCATGGGCCGTACCGGACTGGAGCAGGGCGCTCCAGGCGGCAGCGCGCAGGCATTGGAGGCCGACGCGACGGGAGGCGTCGTAGTTCAGGCGTCTGGTGCGGGCGTCATGGGCGTACTCGTCGCCGCGCAGACGGTAGGCCTTGGCGAGGGTGATGCCGGTGCCGCCCCACAGCGGGTGGTGGGGCCCGCCGGTGAGCCGCAGGGTGTGCCGCAGCCAGGCGATGCCCTGGTCGAGGTGGAGAGCGCGGTCAGCGGGCGGCGCGAACTGCAGGTCGGCCATGACGCAGTGGCTGACGCCCAGCCCGCCGGCGACCCGGATCCACCGGTCGTCGTCGGGTTCGAGCAGGTCGAGGGCGGCCTCCCGCAGTTCCATGGACTCCCGCATCGCCTGGTGGTCCATGGTGAGCAGGGCCCGTTGCCCCACCGCGAAGCCCGCCTCGGTCAGCTTGTCGGCCTGGGCGTTGACCGGCAGGGTGGCGATCCGGCGGCGGATCTCGTCCGTGGGCGTCGCGGCGCCCGCCCCTTCGGTGGCGGGTTCGAACCGGCCGGTGCGCTGCCCCCGCAGCAGGGTCAGGGCGCCGCGGGCGGCTTCCAGGTGCGACTCGAACGCGAACCGGTCCATGTGCCCGGCGGGGAGCTGCGCCATGGCGTGTTCGAGCACACCGATCTGCTCGGCCAGGGCCGCCTCGTCGCCGCGCCGGGAGGCCTGGTGGATGCGGAACAGCGCGACCTGCGCGCTCATGACCAGACGCTGCTCCGGCGCCATGTCCGAGGTCTGCGCGAGACGGGCCATGTCGTCGACGGCCGTGTCGAAGTCGTCCTCGCCGCCGCCCAGTTGACCCAGGTACGTCCGTAGCCCGGCGTGCGCCATGTCGAGGTTCGCGCGGATCCGGGTGCCGGGCGGATGCGCGGCCCGGGCCTGTTCGATCCGGGCGAGTGCTGCCTCCATCTGCGCGGGATCGGTGAGGTGCCGCAGGCCCCACGCACTGTGTCTGACGACGACGTTCGCCCGCCACGTCTCGTCCGCCGGGCCGTGGTCGCGCATCGCCCGCCACAGCTCCTCCTCCCGCTGCGCGTCGACGAGCGGCCCTTCGAGTCGCAGCAACGGCAGCACGCTCAGCACCTGGCCGGCCCGCAGACCGGACGCGACGGTGCCCCGGGGAAGCTCCGCCCAGTCCGTGTACAGGCGGTCGTAAGCGTGCTCCGCCGTCGTGCAGCCCAGCCGGTCGAGCACGAGCCCGGACAACCCGGCGAGGTCCTCGCCGCTGACGATGCCCTTCGTCCGCTGGTCGATCTCGTACAGCAGCGCCTGAAGGTCGTACGGAATCGTCATGTCACGTCCCCCGTTCCTGCGGCCGTGGCGCGGTCCGCGTCCGGTACGGTGCCGAAGTCGACGCCGGGCGCGCCCCTGGGTTCGAGCAGGGGTGCCTCGCCCCGGTCGTCGGAGAGGATCGCGACCCGGTCGGCGGTCTCGCGCTTCGACGGCCGGACGAAGCCCTGAGCCCAGGGCGAAGTCCGGCGGCGGATCCAGTGGCCCCAGTCGCGGGTCTGCGGACAGTCGCGCCCTCGAACGGCGGTGCACCAGGCGGCATATGGCCATGATCCGCCGCCCGCCTCACCGGCCACAAGGGTTACGGTCGATGCCCCCGGGTTGACGCGGAGCCGGCAGTGGCCCGGAGCCGCGTCGGACGCGGCCTCGTCGCGCAGCCGTTCGGTCTCCGCCTCGGCCCGGGGACGACGTACGTCGGCGGCATCGGGAGTCCGCCACGGGGCGAGCGGTGTCAAGCGGCTTCAGACCGCCCACCGCACCGGAGGCCGACGCCAGCCCCGTCCCCGGGCAGCCGCCGCCCGGGGAACCGGTGCCAGACCGCCCCGGTCGGCCCGCCACAGCGGGAGCGGAGCAAGCCGTCACAGACTGCCCACCGCCCGCAGAGCCGGTGTCAGGCCGCCCCAGACCGCACGCCACACCACAAGCCGACGCGGCCGTCTCGGATTGCCCGCCACACCGCAAGCCAAGGCAGCGTCTCGGATCGCCCGCCGCCCAACAAGCCGACCTCAGACCACTCCAGACCAGCCGCCG
>NZ_WWIQ01000004.1:155701-295807 GCF_009862985.1 Streptomyces sp. SID5464
AGACCGTCCACCACACCGCGAGCCGACGTCAGCCGTCCGGCCCAGACCCTCCGTCGCCACGCGAGCCGACGTCAGGCCGGCCCAGATGGAGACTCCGCGGCCGAGGCCCGCCGGATGGCCCGGGAAGGAGACGCGAGGCCGCGCCTCAGCCCCACGGCAGCCACGCCCGTACCTCGAACCCGCCCTCCGGCGTGTGGCCGTGCTCCAGGCGGCCGCCCGCCAGGGTCGCTCGTTCCGTCAGGCCGATCAGGCCCTGGCCGGAGCCGGGGACGGGGGGCACCTCGCCCTCGGGGAGCGGGTTGTGCACGCAGACCGTGAGGCCGGCGCCCGGCGCACCGGTGACGGTCACCGTGACCTCCGTGCCGGGCGCGTGCTTGCGGGCGTTGGTCAGGCCCTCCTGGGCGATCCGGTACGCGGTGCGGCCGACGGAGGACGGAACGATGCCGGCGTCGCCGACGCGTTGGTCGAGGGCCACCTTCATGCCGGCCTCACGCGACTCGGCGACCAGCGTGTCCAGCGCCGCGAGCGTCGGCTGCGGCCGCCCCGTGTCGTCCGGCTCCGCCGCTCGCAGCACGCCGATGATCTCGCGCAGGTCCTGGAGGGCCTCGTGCGCGCTCTCCCGGATGACACCCGCCGCCCGCGCCGTCTCCGCCGGGTGCGCGTCGGGCCGGAACTCCAGGGCGCCCGCGTGCACGCTCAGCAGGGTCAGCCGGTGGGCGAGCACGTCGTGCATCTCCCGCGCGATGGCCTCGCGGGCGAGCCGCTGCGCCTGCTCGGCCCGCAGCCGCGCCTCCGTCTCGGCTCGCCGGGCCCGGTCCCTGAGACTCACCATGAGCTGCCGCTTGGCCCGTACGAACATGCCCCAGCCGACGATCGCGACCGTGAGCAACGCGGCGAAAACCACGCTCACGAGATAGGGGATGTCCGGGTCGGGTCGCATCCAGTAGTACAGCGGGGCCATGGCCGCGTTGATGCCGCCCACCCAGGCCACGTACCGGAAGGGGCGGTGCACGGCGAGGGTGAAGAGGGCGATCAGACCCGCGCCGCCCGCCGTGTCCGAGACGAAGGTGACGGCGGTCATCGCCACGGCAAGCCCCAGCGGCCAGCGCCGGCGCAGCCAGACGGCCGCGCAGGCCAGCGCTCCGATCAGTTGGTCGACGACGGCCAGCCCTTCCGGGACATGGGGGTTGTCGTTGAGCGCTTCTACGGCGACCGCGCCCACCAGCACGGCCAGCAGGAAGCAGGAGAAGTCGACGACCCAGTCGCGGGCGGTACGCCGGGGCCGTCGCCCGGCCCGTGCGGCGTCGGGGTCGAGCTCGTGCAGGAGGGCGGAGGGGATGAACCATCTGCGCCCGGTGAACAGCGCAGGTGTCTCGCCCGTCAGCCCCGTCAGCACCGGGGAGGACCGCCCCGCGTCGTCACCACTCACGGTCGACAAATCTACGCAGGCCCGGGCCCGTTCACCTCACCCCGGCCGGAACGGTCGACCAAAGTCACCGCATCGCAGACCTTCGACGCGGCCGACCGGGTCCGGACCGGGACTTCCGTCCTCGGACTCCCGCCCCGCGGCCGATGCGCGTGGGGGATCCGCGGGGCGAGGCTGTCTGCCATGAAGCAGGTGCTGGAGATTCTCGGCTTCCTCGCCCTCGTCCAGGGCGTGGCGGGCCTGGTACACGAGTTCACCGACTGGAACTGGGGCCTCGTGCAACGACTGGGGTTCCTCGACGGCTACGAGATCTACGCGAGCGTCGCCCTGCTCGTGCTGGGCATCGCCCTGTTCGCGGCGGCGGGGAGCCGGAAGTCCGCCTGACGGGCCGGGCGGACTTCCGGCCGGCGTTCACGGACGTGGCCGCCCGGTCAGCAGCCGTAGTCGACCAGGTCGAACGACTCGTAGTGGTCGGCCGTGTAGTAGTCCTCCCGGTTCTCCTCACCGGTGACGATGCGCCGCGCACCGCGCGTGGAGGAGCCCGGGGTGATGACCGTGTACTCGTGGTAGTAGCCGGTCGACTGGCTCGGCAGGATGCCTTCCCGGTTCTGGAAGACGGTGCCGTCCTGTTCGAACGGGAAGGGGCCGCCCTGCTCGATCAGGTCGAGCGTGTCATGGGCCTGGGACGGCAGGTCGCTGTAGCAGATGTCACCGACGGCGGTGGGGGCCGCGTCGGCCGTGGTGGCGGAGACGGTACCGCCGACGAGGAGCGCGGACAGGAGGGCGGCTGCTGCGCCGAGTCGCGAGGCGCGTGGGGGGAAATTCATGCGCACATGATGACGCGCGTAGACAGTGGCATGTCAATGTCAAGCTCGGAGATTTTCCCGTCAAGTCCCGTGAGTTGGCGGTAAGTTAACCTGCCCTCCGGCGCCCTGACGCGCTGTTCACCGGAGTCGGTGAGGGCGCCGGGGCGAGGCGGCTACGCGTTCTCCGGCAGCGCGTACTCGCCGTACTGCGGGCGGCCCGCCACCTCGTACGTCCCGATCGAGACGCCCGTGCTGGTGACGCTCCCCCCGGCGTGCCGGAACGCGGTCGGTACGGCGCCCTCCGGGAACAGCCGGAACCCGGTGCCGAGCACGACCGGGAAGGTCAGCAGATGGAGCGAGTCGACCAGGTCGAGCGCCAGCAGGGACCGGACGAGGGCGCCGCTGCCGTGCACCTGGATCTCACCGTCGGTGCGCTCCTTCAGGGCCGTGACCTCCTTGGCGAGGTCTCCGGTGAGCACGGTGGTGCCGGCCCACCCCGGGTCCGTGAGGGTGGCGGACGGGACGTACTTCGGCAGCGAGTTGAGTTTCGAGGCGACCGGATCGGCGGGGTCGGTCACCTTCGGCCAGAACGTGCTGAAGATGTCGTACGTCCGGCGCCCCAGCAGGAAGGCGCGCGGACGTGCGAAGACCTCGCCGATGAACCGGCCGAAGTCCTCGTCGGCGTACGGGAAGCTCCAGCCGCCGTGGGTGAAGCCGCCGCGGGTGTCCTCGTGCGGGCCGCCGGGGGCCTGGTAGACGCCGTCGAGGGTGACGAAGAGGGTGGAGACGAGCTTGCCCATGGCGGGTGCCCTTCTGCTCGGAACGGTCGGGGTCTGTTGTCATCGGTTCAGACCCCGTGCGCACCCGCAACTCATCGCTCGCCCGGACGGCTCCCTCAGGTGGGGAACCGGAGGGGCCCACCTCGACGTCCGTTCACCGCCGGCACCGCAGTCGGTCGGCCGGTGGGATGGACCCATGACTTCTCAGGGAACTCCCGGTACTTCTCAAGGAACTCTCGACGGCAAGGTGGCTCTCGTGACCGGCGCGAGCCGGGGCATCGGCGCGGCCACGGCCCTGCGGCTGGCCCGGGAGGGCGCGGACGTGGCGGTCGGCTATGTGAACGGCAAGGAGGCGGCCGAGGACGTCGTACGGGCCGTGGAGGCGCTGGGGCGCCGGGCGGTGGCGGTACGCGCGGACGCGGCGGACGCCGCCGAGGCGGCCGGTGCCGTGACCGCGGCGGCCGAGGCGCTGGGCGGCCTCGACGTCCTGGTGAACAACGCGGGCGTGGGGGTGCTCGGGCCGCTGGAGACCCTCTCGCTCGCGGACGTGGACCGGGTCCTCGCCGTCAACGTACGCGGTGTCTTCCTGACGTCCCAGGCCGCCGCCGCGCGCATGCCCGAGGGCGGGCGGATCATCACGATCGGCAGTTGCATGGCCCAGCGCGTGCCGGGCCCCGGCGGGACTCTCTACGCGACCAGCAAGGCGGCCCTGGCCGGCATGACCAAGGCCCTGGCCCGGGAACTGGGCGGGCGCGGGATCACGGCCAACCTCGTCCTTCCCGGCCCGATCGACACCGACATGAACCCGGCGGACGGACCGTACGCGGCCGGCCAGGCGGCGATGACGGCGCTGGGGCGGTTCGGGACGGCCGACGAGGTGGCGTCGATGGTGGCGTATCTGGCCGGGGCGGCGTACGTCACCGGTGCGGAGTTCGCCGTGGACGGCGGGCACGCGGCGTGAGGCAGGGGCGCACCGGTGCTGTCGGGCCGGTGCGCCCCTCGGGGCGGGTCAGCCGCCCAGCTCCTGGTGACGCGCCGCGAGACGCCGCGCACCGTCCTCCGTCAGGGAGCCGAACAGCCGCAGCCGGGAGATGCCGCCGTCCGGGAAGATGTCCACGCGCGCGTGCGTGCCGACGGCCGGGTCCGGCAGGACGAAGCGGTGGTTGGTGTCGGGCTGGAGGCGGGTGCGGGGCAGGACCTCCCGCCAGTCGCCGTCCTCGCCGTCCCTGACCGACACCGAGGCCCAGCCGGCGCTGTTGCCCTTGAGGTACGCGGTGTCGATCTCCAGGGCGCGGATCCGGGACTGCGCGGCGAGCCGGTAGCGGATCCAGTCGTGGCCCTGGTCGCGGCGGCGCCGGGTCTCCCAGCCGTCGTCCATCTTTCGGGAGCGGCCCGGCTGGATGGTGTTGGTGGCCGGAGAGTAGAAGAGGTTGGAGGCGTCCTCGACCTGGCCGCCGTTCTCCAGGGCGACGACGTCGAAGGTGCCGAGCACCTCCAGCCACGCGGGGTCCGGGACGACCTCGCCGTACACGCGCAGTCGGGCGATGCCGCCGTCGGGGTGCTGGTTGACCCGCAGGTGGGTGAAGCGCTGCTCGACGGCGACGGAGAAACCGTTCGCGGCGTGGCCGCCGACCGGGGTGCGCGGGACCAGGGTCGTCCACTTCACGTCGTCCCCGAGGAGCTCCTCCGGCGACGGGGAGCCCGGCACGCAGGTGCCCTCGACGGACACGGCCTGCGGGTAGTTGCCGCGGAAGTGGGCGGTGTCGACGACGATCCCCCGGATCACGCCCGGGGCGCCGAGGCGGACCAGCGCCCAGTCGTGGTCCTCGGCGGTCGGCCACGGGTTCTCGCCCGACGCGCCCCGGCGGCGCCGCGTCTCCCAGCCGTCCATGATCTTGCCCTTGTGCCCGAAGTGCTCGGGGTCGAACTCGGCGCGCTCGGGCACCAGCAGGTTCTCGCGCTGGGCGAAGAACTCGTCGTTGGCGGCGATGACACCGGCACCGAGGCGCCGGTCGGCGAGGTCGGCGTACTGGGTGAAGGGGAAGTCGGCCGTGCGGTAGTCCGCGTACGGGTCGCCGCCTCCGTAGGGGTTCGCGTCGCCGGTGAAGCTGGGAATCGCCGTCACGATGATCAGTTCTGCCTTTCGGGGCCGGGATGGGGTTCAGTTGGTCCGGGTGAGGAGTCGCCCCTTCGGCTCGGTGAACTCGCCGTCCGCGACGATGCGCTGCCCGCGCAGCCAGGTGGACTTCACGACGCCGTACAGGGTCCGGCCCGCGTACGCCGTGACGTGGTTGCGGTGCTGGAGGGCCGCCGGGTCGACGGTGAAGGTCTCGTCGGGGGCGAGGACGGCGAAGTCGGCGTCGCGGCCCGCCGCGATGGCGCCCTTGCGGTCGTCGAGCCCGACGAGTTCGGACGTCCGTGTGGACATCCAGCGGACCACGTCCTCCAGGCCGTGTCCCCGCTCCCGGGCCTCGGTCCACACCGCGGGCAGGCTCAGCTGGAGTCCGGAGATGCCGCCCCAGGCGGTCGCGAAGTCGTCGGTCTTCAGGTCGGCGGTGGACGGGGAGTGGTCGGTGACGACACAGTCGATGGTGCCGTCGGCCAGCGCCTGCCAGAGCAGGTCCTGGTTGGCGGCCTCGCGGATCGGCGGGCAGCACTTGAACTCGCTGGCGCCGTCGGGGACTTCCTCGGCGGTGAGGGTCAGGTAGTGGGGGCAGGTCTCCACGGTGATGCGGACGCCCTCGGCCCGCGCCTGGGCGATCATCGGCAGGGCGTCGCTGGAGGACAGGTGCAGGACGTGCACCCGGGCGTCGAGGGCCTTGGCCTCGCGGATGAGCTGGGCGATGGCGGTGTCCTCGGCGTCCCGGGGGCGGGAGGCGAGGAAGTCGGCGTACCTGGGGCCCGGCCGCTGCGGGGCGGAGGCGAGGCGGTGGGGGTCCTCGGCGTGCACGATGAGGAGGCCGTCGAAGGCGGCGATCTCGGCCATGGCGCGGGCGAGCGGGTCCCGTTCGAGGTGCGGGAACTCGTCGACGCCGGACGGCGACAGGAACGCCTTGAAGCCGAAGACGCCGGCCTCGTGCAGCGGGCGCAGGTCCTTCACGTTGTCCGGCAGGGCGCCGCCCCAGAAGCCGACGTCGATGTGCGCCTTGTCGGCGGCGACCTGCTGTTTGGTCCGCAGGTGCGCGACGGTCGTGGTCGGCGGCAGGGAGTTGAGGGGCATGTCGACGAGGGTCGTGATGCCACCGGCCGCGGCGGCGCGGGTGGCGGTCCAGAAGCCCTCCCACTCGGTGCGGCCGGGGTCGTTGACGTGCACGTGGGTGTCGACCAGGCCGGGCAGCAGGACGTGGTCGCCCAGGTCCTCCAGGCGGGCGGCCTCCGGTACGGGTGCGTCGTACGGGAGGACGGCCGTGATCGTGCCGGCGGCGACCGCGACCGATGCGGCGCGCGTCCCCTCGGGAGTGATGACACGCGTCGAGCGGAGCACCAGTTCAGCGTCGGACACCCGAACCCCTTACATCCACTTGCTTCCAGTTACTTCCGCGTAACGGAATTCAACTTTCTGTTGAAGGAGTCTTCACCCCCTCTCCCGCGCCCGTCAAGGGCACACTGGACTCCTGCGCCCAGCATGCGACTACTCCTGGATGTTTCCACAAAGCGGAATTACAATTCCAGCACGCAGAACGTAGCTACGTACAAGCGAGGAGTCAACCGACTGCCGGGTAGGCTTCTGCTCTTCCGCCAGTCCCGAAAGGAACGCGACGTGCCGACGTCCAGCGCCAGCACCACCGACTCCGCCCGGTCCTCCGCCAACGGCGGGGTCCAGTCCCTGGAGCGCGCCTTCGACCTGCTCGAACGGATGGCGGACGCGGGCGGCGAGGTCGGCCTGAGCGAGCTGTCCGCGAGCAGCGGCCTGCCCCTGCCGACCATCCACCGCCTGATGCGCACGCTGGTGGCCTGCGGATACGTACGGCAGCAGCCCAACCGTCGGTACGCGCTCGGCCCGCGCCTGATCCGCCTCGGCGAGTCCGCCGCCCGGCTGCTGGGCACCTGGGCGCGGCCGTACCTCGCCCGGCTGGTCGAGGAGACCGGCGAGACGGCGAACATGGCGCTGCTGGACGGGGACGAGATCGTCTACGTGGCGCAGGTGCCGTCGAAGCACTCGATGCGGATGTTCACGGAGGTCGGCCGGCGCGTGCTACCGCACTCGACGGGTGTGGGCAAGGCCCTGCTCGCCGGTTTCCCGCCGGAGGAGGTGCGGGCCCTGCTGAACCGTACGGGCATGCCCGCCGCGACGGAGAAGACGATCACGACGCCCGACGGGTTCCTCGCGGCGCTGGAGGACGTGCGCCGGCAGGGCTACGCGATCGACGACAACGAGCAGGAGATCGGCGTCCGCTGCCTGGCGGTCTCGGTGCCCGACTCCCCCACGGCGGCGGCCATTTCCATCTCCGGCCCCGCGGGCCGGGTCACGGAGGCGGCGACGGAGAAGATCGTCCCGGTCCTCCAGCAGGTCGCCGGCGAACTGTCGGAGGCCCTGGCCACCCAGAGCCCCGCGTAAGGGACTGACACCCCGGGCCGATCGGACGCGAGGCGCCTCACCCCAGGACCGACGGATTCCCGCAGCACCTCACGACACGGCCGAGCGGCCTCGGCGACGCGCGCCGCGGGGTTCGGACGGGACACCGGAGCCACCCCGCGCCAGGACCGACGAACTCCTCAGCGCCTCACGGCCCGACCGGGCGGACCACGCAACACCTCGCGACACAGCCAGGCGGACGCGGACGCCCGGATCGCCCCGCGACACGGCCGCCGCACGCCGGGGTTTTCCGGTCGACATGGCCCCCGGATCCTTCGCGCCCCGTCGGCACGGCCGGCGTACGCCTGGCACGCCCCATAGGCGTGCCCCTCCGGCTGCTTGGAGAGCTGGAAGGAGGCCCGGGCCTCCAGAGCCCGGACCCGACCGCCCCCCGCCCCAGGGGGTGACCGCACCCGCTAGCCCTGCCCCCGCACCGGCCCTACGAAGAGGTCGACGGCGCGGCGGACCTCCGCCAGTTCCGGCGAGAGGGCGCTCACCGAGCCGATCGCGCCTGCGATCAGCAGGAGGGAGCGGCGCAGCCGTGGGATCTCGGGGGTGCCGTCGGCCGCCATCGCATTCAGGGCGGCCAGTTCCTCCTCGGCGATGGTCCGGTCGGCGAACTCGCCGGGATGCGCGGCGAGCCGACGGCGCAGCCGGGCGACGGCGGAGCGCAGCTCCGTCACGCGCGGATCCTCGTCGCCGCTGGTCACAGGCCCCTGCCGCCTCTGCTCAACGCTCCGCAACACAGTCCTCCCCCTCGCACTCCGTCGTGCGCGTGCCCTTCCGACGCGATGTCCCCCACACCGGGCGCCGGTCGGCCGCCCGGCCGGTCGGTGCGGGCGACAGTAAACGACACGGGCCACCAGGCGCCAGTCCATTGCGTCATCGACTTGCTCCGCTGCGTAACTTCTCGGCCCGAGGTCGTGCGGTATGCAGGATCCATGACGACACGGGAGACGACGAAAAGGACGCGTGCGGTTGCGGGGGTGCTGCTCGCCGCCGGGGGCGGGCGGCGGCTCGGCGGGCGCCCCAAGGCACTGCTCACCCACCGGGGGCGGCCACTCGTGGAGCACGCGGTGCGGGTGTTGCGCGAGGGCGGCTGCGAGCGGATCCACGTGGTGCTGGGCGCGCGAGCCGACGAGGTGCGCGCACGGGCCTCATTGCCGGGCTGCGTTCTCGTCGGCAACCCCGACTGGGAACAGGGCATGGGGACGTCCCTGCGGGCCGGCCTGGACTCGCTGGCCGGCACGGGCGCGGCGGCCGCCCTGGTCTCGCTCGTCGACCAGCCCGGTATCGGCCCGGAGGCGGTGGCCCGGGTGCTCACGGCGTACGAGGGCGAGGAGTCGCTGGTGTCGGCCGCGTACTGCGGAGTGCGCGGCCATCCGGTGCTGTTCGGCGCCGCCCACTGGGCCGGCATCGCCGCGACTGCGACCGGGGACCGGGGGGCACGCGCCTATCTGCGGGAGCGCGAGCCGGGGATCAGGCTCGTCGAGTGCGGGGACGTGGCCCGGCCCTTCGACATCGACACGGAGGCCGATCTGATCCACCTTGAGTGATCGACGTGGCACGGAGAGCCACCTTGCCTCGACCCGGAGAATCTCGACATCAACAGACGATTGAACTTCCACCATGAGGAAACTAGTATCCACTGTTCAGAAGCGCCCGAGGCCCCCGCGGGCGCCGAACGCCGTATCCGGGAAGACTGGCACCCGGTGCCGAACCGCCGGTTCGTCTTCGTAGCTCGCTGAAGGAAGTGACAGTTCATGTCCGCACCAGCGCCGTCCCCGCTGGCCATCGTCGACGCCGAGCCCCTGCCCCGGCAGGAGGAGGTCCTCACCGAAGCGGCGCTCGCCTTCGTGGCCGAGCTGCACCGGCGGTTCACGCCCCGGCGTGACGAGCTCCTCGCCCGCCGCGCCGAGCGCCGTGCCGAGATCGCCCGCACCTCCACCCTCGACTTCCTCACGGAGACCGCCGCGATCCGCGCCGACGACTCCTGGAAGGTCGCCCCGGCCCCCGAGGCCCTGAACGACCGGCGGGTCGAGATCACCGGCCCCACCGACCGCAAGATGACCATCAACGCCCTCAACTCGGGCGCGAAGGTGTGGCTCGCGGACTTCGAGGACGCCTCCGCGCCCACCTGGGAGAACGTGGTCCTCGGCCAGCTCAACCTGATCGACGCCTACACCCGCACCATCGACTTCACGGACCCGAAGTCGGGCAAGTCGTACGCCCTGAAGGCCAACGAGGAACTGGCCACGGTCGTCATGCGCCCGCGCGGCTGGCACCTGAACGAGCGTCACCTCGTCGACGCGGACGGCACCCCGGTGCCCGGCGCGCTCGTCGACTTCGGCCTGTACTTCTTCCACAACGCCAAGCGCCTGCTGGGCCTGGGCAAGGGCCCGTACTTCTACCTGCCCAAGACGGAGTCGCACCTGGAGGCCCGCCTCTGGAACGAGATCTTCGTCTTCGCGCAGGACTACGTCGGCATCCCGCAGGGCACCGTGCGCGCGACCGTGCTGATCGAGACGATCACGGCCGCGTACGAGATGGAGGAGATCCTCTACGAACTGCGCGACCACGCCTCCGGGCTGAACGCGGGCCGCTGGGACTACCTGTTCTCCATCGTCAAGAACTTCCGGGACGGCGGCGCCAAGTTCGTCCTGCCGGACCGCAACGCGGTGACCATGACGGCCCCGTTCATGCGCGCGTACACCGAACTCCTCGTCCGCACCTGCCACAAGCGCGGCGCCCACGCGATCGGCGGCATGGCGGCGTTCATCCCGTCCCGCCGGGACGCGGAGGTCAACAAGGTCGCCTTCGAGAAGGTCCGCGCCGACAAGGACCGCGAGGCGAACGACGGTTTCGACGGCTCCTGGGTCGCCCACCCCGACCTCGTGCCGATCGCCATGGAGTCCTTCGACAAGGTCCTCGGCGACAAGCCCAACCAGAAGGACCGGCTGCGCGAGGACGTCGACGTCAAGGCGGCCGACCTGATCGCCATCGACTCGCTGGACGCCAAGCCGACGTACGCGGGCCTGGTGAACGCCGTGCAGGTCGGCATCCGCTACATCGAGGCCTGGCTGCGCGGACTCGGCGCCGTCGCGATCTTCAACCTGATGGAGGACGCCGCCACCGCCGAGATCTCCCGCTCCCAGATCTGGCAGTGGATCAACGCGGGCGTCGTCCTCGACAACGGCGAGAAGGTCACCGCCGACCTGGCCCGCAAGGTCGCCGCCGAGGAACTGGCGAACATCAAGGCCGAGATCGGCGACGAGGCCTTCGCGGCCGGCAACTGGCAGCAGGCCCACGACCTGCTGCTGACGGTCTCCCTCGACGAGGACTACGCCGACTTCCTGACGCTCCCGGCGTACGAGCAGCTCAAGGGCTGACCTGGTCCGCGGACGGCTTCTCCGAGTGGCCCAGGGTCTTCCCCGGGGCCACTCGGTCGCGTACGGCCCGCTTCACGGCCGTCGGCTCGGGGAAGCCGTGCTCGCGACGGTCCCAGACGACCTCGTCGCCGACGCGCACGACGAACACCCCGCCCGTGCCGGGCTTCAGCGCGAGCTCGGTCAGCTCGGCCTCGAAGGTCGTGAGCAGTTCCTGCGCCAGCCAGGCCGCGCGGGGCAGCCAGCGGCACTGGGTGCAGTACTCGATCTCGACACGGCCACTCATCCGAGGTGCACCGACCAATCCTGTTCGGCCGCGGGCTTGCCGTGCAGGTCGGGGACCTGCCTGAGCCACGCGGGGCGTCCTTGCTGGTTACGAGCCGTCCGGCGGGCCTCCTCGGCGGCGAGTTCCTCCCGGCCGGGGAAGTCGGTGGGCAGCCAGGCCCCGGAGGCCCGCACGCGCGCGTGCAGGTACGACACGTACGCCTCGCGTGCCTCCTGCGCGGTGGCGAAACCCGGCTCGTCCGCGAGCCAGGCGTCCGGGACCTCCGCGAGGATCCGGCGCAGCAGGTCCTCGGTCACCTTGGGAGCGAGCTCGGCGTCGGCGGCCGGGACGTCGGGCCCGTAGTGGCCGAGGGCGTGGTGCCGGAAGTCGTAGGCCTTGGCGGGGTCGGTGCCGTCCCAGCGGTGGTGGAAGACGAGCGCGGCACCGTGGTCGATCAGCCACAGGCGCGGGGGCGCGACGCCCAGGGTGGGCCAGACCATCAGGTTGGAGCTGTGCACCGTGCGGTCGACGTTCACCGTCAGGGCGTCGAGCCAGACGATCCGCCCCGCCTCCAGGGGATCGACGGGGAAGACCCTCCCGATCTCCGGCGTGAAGTCCCGGGCGCCCGGCAGGTAGTCCATGCCGAGGTTCACGCCCGCGCTGGCCGCGTGCAGGTCCCGTACCTCCTGATGCGGCTCCCCCTGCGCGATCGACGGGTCGAAGTGCACCAGCACCAGCTCGGGGAAGCGCAGTCCGAGGGCGCGGGCCAGCTCCCCCACGATCACCTCGGCGACCAGCGCCTTGCGGCCCTGCGCGGAGCCGGTGAACTTCACGACGTACGTGCCCAGGTCGTCGGCCTCGACGACGCCGGGCACGGAGCCGCCGGAGCGCAGCGGCTCTATGTAGCGGGTTGCGAAGACCTCTCTGAGCATTGTCCGGGCCACCCGCCTCTTCGTCCGCCCCTGGCCTCCGGCCTCCGGCATGAAGTGAGCATAGTAACCGAGGGTGACACTTCGGGGAGTCCGGTGATCTTGTTCCAGACGGACTGCGGGGTGCGCTCCTGGCTATCTGTTCGCCCCGCGCCAGCCGGGCGCCGGCCGCCGCGACTTCGTCGGCCACGCGGGCGAGGACATCGAGGTCGGCCGCCCCTGGTGGTCCGGCGGTCGATGCGGGGTCGAGTACGAGCAGTGCGGTCGCCGATGACACACGCGTGGCCGATCAGCGGGGCTGCCGAGGTCAGCTTCATCTCGATCGCGGTGGGCGACATGTTCTTGCCCGCGGCGTGAGGTCCTCGCTGCGGTCGACGATCCAGAGGAACCCGTCGTCGTCGACGCCAGCGATGTCTCCGGTGTGCGCCACCCGTCGGGATCGGTCGCCTCGCGCGTCGCCTCCGGCATGCCCCGGTAACCACACATCACCATCGGCCCGCCTCGAGCCCCAGGCGCTTCCGGATGCCCATCGCCAGGTTGTCATCGGCGCGGGCCGACCTGCATGACCTGCTGCATCTCCGCCACCGTCGTGACGGTGTTGGCGTACGTCATGAACGCCGAGTAATTCCAGAGATCTGGGGTGCCTTTGTGATCGGGCCACCGCGGGTGAGAGTCCGCTCTTGCGCCCGGCGAGGTCGGGTACTCGGGAGCGGCAGGCGGAGAGCCGACCCGGCACGACCGGACGTCGCGCGCGGTCAACGGCTCAGGAAGGCGGTTTCCCCCGATGACTCGCACTCCTTTCGACGCCTCCGGGGCGGATGATGTGGCCGGGCTGGCGGAGGCGCTGAGCGAGGAGGTGGACGCCGAGGTCAGGTTCGACGCGGGCAGCAGGGGCGCCTACGCGACCGACGGCTCCAACTACCGGCAGGTGCCGATCGGTGTCGTGGTGCCTCGTACGGTGGAGGCCGGAGCTCACGCCGTGCAGGTGTGCGCCCGCTTCGGCGCCCCGGTGCTGTCGCGGGGCGGCGGCACCAGCCTCGCGGGCCAGTCCACGAACACGGCCGTGGTGATCGACTGGAGCAAGTACTGCAACAGGCTGGTCTCCGTCGATCCCGCCGCACGGACCTGCGTGGTCGAGCCGGGGATCGTCCTGGACGCGCTCAACCAGCGACTCTTCGACCACAGGCTCCAGTTCGGGCCGAAGCCCTCGACGCACAGCCACTGCGCCCTGGGCGGCATGATCGGCAACAACTCGTGCGGCGCGTCCGCGCAGGCCTACGGCAAGACCGTCGACAACGTGCGCCGCCTGGAGGTGCTCACCTACGACGGCGTCCGGATGTGGGTCGGGCCGACCTCGCGGGCCGAGCGGGCGCGGATCGCCGCGGAGGGCGGCCGGCGCGCCGAGTTGTACGCCGGCCTGGACGGCATCGTCAGCGGGTATCTCGGCGACATCCGGCGCGGCTATCCGAAGATCCCGCGGCGGGTCTCGGGCTACAACCTCGACTCGCTCCTGCCCGAGAACGGCTTCGACGTGGCCAGGGCCCTGGTCGGCAGCGAGGGCACCCTGGTGACCGTGCTGCGCGCCGAACTCGACCTGGTGCCGGTGCCGGCGTACCAGTCGCTGCTGGTCCTCGGCTACGACGACATCTGCACGGCCGCCGACGACGTCCCCCGACTGCTGGAGCACTGCGCGCCCGGCCAGTTGGAGGCCCTCGACGGGCGCATGGCCCAGCTGATGCGCGAGGAGGGCGCCTACCTGGAGTCCCTGAACACCCTGCCGGAGGGCGAAAGCTGGCTGATGCTGCAGTTCTTCGGCGACAGCCAGGACGCCGTCGACGAGCAGGCGCATGCCCTGCTGGGCGCCGTCGGCCGGTCCGAGAAGGACCGCACTGTCGCCTTCTCCGACGACCTGGAGCGCGAGCAGCGGATGCTCAAGGCCCGTGAGGCGGGGCTCGGCGTCACCGCCCGTCCGCCCGACGACCGGGAGACCTGGGAGGGCTGGGAGGACTCGGCCGTCCCACCCGAGCGGCTCGGCGACTATCTGCGGGACCTCCAGCAGCTGTTCGAGGAGTTCGACTACGACCACCCGTCCCTCTACGGGCACTTCGGACAGGGCTGTGTCCACACCCGCATCCCGTTCGCGCTCACGACCGCCGAGGGCGTGGCCGACTTCCGGCGCTTCGTGGAGCGGGCCGCCGACCTCGTCTCCTCCTACGGCGGCTCCCTGTCGGGCGAGCACGGCGACGGCCAGTCCCGGGGCGAGCTGCTCACGCGCATGTTCGGCGAGCGACTCGTGACCGCGTTCGGCGAGCTGAAGGCGCTGTTCGACCCGGGCAACCGGATGAACCCGGGCAAGGTCGTCGACCCCAACCCGGTCGACGGGCAGCTGCGCCTCGGCCCCTCCTGGCACCCGGCCACACCCGCGACGCACTTCGGCTTCCCGGAGGACGACCACTCCTTCGACCGGGCCGTGATGCGCTGCGTCGGCATCGGCAACTGCCGCAGCCACTCCGGCGGCGTCATGTGCCCCTCCTACCGGGCCACGAGGGAGGAGGAGCACTCCACACGAGGCCGCGCCCGGCTGCTGTTCGAGATGCTCGGCGGCCACGCCGACTCCGCCGTCACGGACGGCTGGCGCTCCACCGAGGTGCGCGATGCCCTCGACCTGTGCCTGGCCTGCAAGGGCTGCAAGTCGGACTGCCCGACCGGTGTCGACATGGCCACCCTCAAGGCGGAGTTCCTCTCGCACCACTACGAGGGGCGGATGCGCCCCGCGGCCCACTACTCCATGGGCTGGCTGCCCGTGTGGGCGCGCCTGTCCCGGATCGCCCCCGGAGTGGTCAACAGTGCCCTGCACGCGCCCGGTCTGGCCCGGGCCGGCAAGCGGCTGGCCGGCGTGGACGCGGCCCGTCAGGCACCCGTGTTCGCCCGGCAGTCCTTCCTCCAGTGGTGGCAGCGGCGCGACACCGAGGAGCCCGACCCGGCCGATCCGCGCACCGTGCTGCTGTGGCCCGACACCTTCAGCACCTACTTCCACCCCTCCGTCGCCATCTCGGCCGTACACGTGCTGGAGGACGCCGGTTTCCGCGTCGCCGTGCCCGCCAAGCCGGTGTGCTGCGGCCTGACCTGGATCTCCACCGGCCAACTGCCCCGCGCGCAGAAGGTGCTGCGCCGCACCCTCGACGTGCTCCGGCCCCATCTGGAGGCGGGCACCCCGGTCATCGGCCTCGAACCGTCCTGCACCGCCGTCTTCCG
Source organism: Streptomyces sp. SID5464 (assembly GCF_009862985.1). Lineage (NCBI taxonomy): Bacteria > Bacillati > Actinomycetota > Actinomycetes > Kitasatosporales > Streptomycetaceae > Streptomyces > Streptomyces sp. SID5464. Next base: position 171,124 of record NZ_WWIQ01000004.1, read on the forward strand.
CGCCGACGCCCCGGAGCTGATGCCCGGCGACCAGGACGTGCAGCGGCTGGCCGGGCAGGTCCGCACCTTCGCCGAGCAGCTCGTCCGGCACGCGCCCGACGGCTGGCAGCCACCAGGTCTGGCTCGTCGGGCGACGGTGCAGACCCACTGCCACCAGCACGCGATCATGAAGTTCGACGCCGACCGGGAGCTCATGCGCCGCGCCCGTCTCGACGCCGATGTCCTCGACGAGGGCTGCTGCGGCCTCGCCGGCAACTTCGGTTTCGAACGCGGCCACCACGAGGTGTCCATGGCCGTCGCGGAGCAGGGCGTCCTGCCCGCCGTCCGCGCGGCGGAGCCGGGCAGCCTGCTGCTCGCCGACGGCTTCAGCTGCCGCACCCAGATCGAACAGGGCGGCACCGGACGGCGTGCCCTGCACCTGGCCGAAGTACTGGCCCGCGGTCTGGAGGGCACGCTCCCGGCCGGGCAACCGGAACGCCTGGCCGTGCGCCCCGAGCGGCCCTCCCGCGCGGCCCGGTGGACGGCCACCGCCGGCGCCACCGCCCTCACGGCGACCGCCGCGACGGTGGCCGGCCGGGCCGCCCTGCGGTCGCTGCGGCGCCCTTAGGGGTCCTTGCGCTCATATTGCAAGGACCCCTTGGTCCCGCCCCGCACGCACCACCGGAAAGGTCTTCGAACAGCGCCCCGCTCCCCCGGCGACGGCATTCCCCGTACCCCGAATGTTCCCTCTTGCCGAAAAGCACCTGATCGCCCCGGCTCGGTAGCATGCGGCGCATGGCCATCAAACTCGAGAACGTGGGCATCGCCGTTCGCGACCTCGAAGCAGCGATCTCCTTCTTCACCGACCTCGGCCTCACGGTCGTCGGCCGTGACACCGTCAGTGGTGAGTGGACCGACACCGCCGTCGGCCTTGATGGCAATCACGCCGACATTGCGATGCTCCAGACGCCGGACGGTCACGGTCGCCTCGAGCTCTTCGAGTACATCCACCCCGAGGCGATCGAGTCGGAGCCCACTCGTCCCAACGAGATCGGCATGCATCGCGTCGCCTTCTCGGTCGACGACATCGACGAAGCCCTGGAGACGGCCGCGAAGCACGGATGCCGTCCGCTGCGCGGTGTGGCGACCTACGAGGACGTCTACAAGCTCACGTACGTCCGCGGTCCCAGCGGCATCCTTGTGATGCTCGCCGAGGAGCTGAAGAAGAGCTGACGGTCGCGGGCGGCGGTGACTGCCCCGCGGATGTCGCGATGCCGCGGTGCGAGCCGAGCGGCTTTCGGCCCGGGCGGAACCGGAGAGCCGGTCGCCGTCCCCTCGGACCGGGAAACACGGCTCGCCCACCCGGTGTCGACTCGCGGTGGTCGCTGCCCGGATTTACCTTGGCGTCAAGGCATGAAGCGAAAGCAGGCCACTACGGCACCGGCAGCCGCGTTCAGGCGCGGCCGGGCGAGTGTCTGGGAGGATCACCATGGCCGTCGAGATCCAGCCCCTGCTCAAGCCCTCGCGGCTCAGGCGCCGCGGAGGCTTGTGGGGCGAATGCCTTGCGGAGTTCCTGGGGACCTTCGTCCTCATCTCCTTCGGTTGCGGCGTGGTCGCGATGGCGGTCGCGGCGCTGCCCGGCTCGGGGCGTACCGAGGGACCCACCACGTTCTTCCTCGGCGCCGGGGACTGGTTGCTGATCACCTGGGGATGGGCCATGGCCGTGATCCTCGGTATCTATGTGGCCGGCGGGGTCAGCGGTGCGCACATCAATCCGGCGGTGACCCTGGCCTTCGCCGTGCGCCGCAAGTTCCCGTGGGTCAAGGTCGTCCCCTACTGGGTGGCCCAGGTGCTCGGCGCCCTGGCCGGCGCGGCACTGGTCTACGCCGTGTACCACGACGCCATCAACACCTTCGACGACGCCATGAAGGGGCCGAAGACGAACGGCCACACCCTCGCCTCGTTCTCCATCTTCGCCACCTTCCCGGCGCCCTACTTCCACGGCGGCATCTGGGGCCCCCTGGTCGACCAGATCGTCGGCACGGCCTTCCTGGCCATGCTGGTGGTGGCGATCATCGACCTGCGGAACACGGCCGTGAAGGCGAACCTCGGCCCCCTCGTGATCGGGTTCGTCGTGGCGGCCATCGGCATGTCCTTCGGGGCGAACGCGGGCTACGCGATCAACCCCGCCCGCGACTTCGGCCCCCGCCTGTTCACCTGGATGGCGGGCTGGGAGGATCTGGCGTTCCCGGGCAGCTTGGCGGGGGCGTTCAGCGGCTACTGGTGGATCCCGATCGTCGGACCGCTCGTCGGCGGCGTGGTCGGGGTGCTGGTGTACGACCTGTTCATCGGCGACGTGCTCCACATCCGGGCGCAGCAGGGCGAGCTCCCGGAGCCCGGCCGGACGCGTCCCACCACCTCCGACGAGGAGTGAGCCGGGGCCCGGTCAGCCGTCGCCCTCCAGGTCCCCCTCCGTCTCCAGGTACACCTGCCGCAGGCCCTCCAGCACGGCCGGGTCGGGCTTCTCCCACATCCCGCGGGACTCCGCCTCCAGCAGGCGTTCGGCGATGCCGTGCAGGGCCCAGGGGTTGGCCTGCTGGAGGAACTCGCGGTTGGCCGGGTCCAGGACGTAGGTCTCGGTGAGCTTGTCGTACATCCAGTCGGCGACCACGCCGGTGGTGGCGTCGTAGCCGAAGAGGTAGTCCACGGTGGCGGCGAGTTCGAAGGCGCCCTTGTAGCCGTGGCGGCGCATGGCCTCGATCCACCTGGGGTTGACGACCCGGGCGCGGAAGACGCGGGAGGTCTCCTCGACGAGGGTGCGGGTACGGACCGTCTCGGGGCGGGTGGAGTCGCCGATGTACGCCTCGGGGGCCGTGCCGCGCAGCGCCCGGACGGTCGCCACCATGCCGCCGTGGTACTGGAAGTAGTCGTCCGAGTCGGCGATGTCGTGCTCGCGGGTGTCGGTGTTCTTCGCCGCGACAGCGATCCGCTTGTACGCCGTCTCCATCTCGTCGCGCGCCGGGCGGCCGTCGAGGTCGCGGCCGTAGGCGTAGCCGCCCCAGACCGTGTAGACCTCGGCGAGGTCGGCGTCGGTGCGCCAGTCGCGGGAGTCGATGAGCTGGAGCAGGCCCGCTCCGTACGTGCCGGGGCGGGAGCCGAAGATGCGGGTGGTGGCGCGGCGTTCGTCGCCGTGGGACGCCACGTCCGCCCGGACGTGGGCCCGTACGTGGTTGGCCTCGGCCGGCTCGTCCAGGGAGGCGGCCAGGCGTACGGCGTCGTCCAGCAGCCCGACGGTGTGCGGGAAGGCGTCCCGGAAGAAGCCCGAGATGCGGAGGGTGACGTCGATGCGGGGGCGGCCCAGCTCCTCGTACGGGACGGGCTCCAGGCCCGTGACCCGCCGGGAGGCGTCGTCCCAGACGGGACGGATGCCGAGCAGGGCGAGGGCCTCCGCCACGTCGTCGCCCGCCGTGCGCATGGCGCTGGTGCCCCACAGGGAGAGGCCGACGGAGGTGGGCCAGTCGCCGTTGTCGGTGCGGTAGCGCTCCAGGAGGGAGTCGGCGAGGGCCTGGCCCGTTTCCCAGGCGAGGCGGGAGGGGACGGCCTTGGGGTCCACCGAGTAGAAGTTGCGGCCCGTCGGGAGGACGTTGACGAGGCCACGCAGGGGTGATCCCGAGGGGCCCGCGGGGACGAAGCCGCCCGCCAGCGCGTGGACGGTGTGGTCGATTTCGGCGGTGGTCGCGGCGAGGCGCGGCACGACCTCGCGGGCCGCGAACTCCAGGACGGCGGCGACCTGTCCCCCGTGCTCGGCGGGGACCGCGGCCGGGTCCCAGCCCGCGTCGTCCATCGCCTGGACCAGGGCGCGGGCCTGCTCCTCGGCCGCGTCGGCGGTCGTGCGGGTCGCGGCGGACTCGTCCAGGCCGAGTGCCTCGCGCAGGCCGGGCAGGGCCTGCGCGCCGCCCCAGATCTGGCGGGCGCGGAGGATGGCGAGGACGAGGTTGACCCGGTCGGCGCCCTGCGGCGGGTTGCCGAGGACGTGCAGTCCGTCGCGGATCTGGGCGTCCTTGACCTCGCAGAGCCAGCCGTCGACGTGCAGGAGGAAGTCGTCGAAGCCGTCGTCGTCCGGGCGGTCCTCCAGGCCGAGGTCGTGGTCGAGCCTGGCGGCCTGGATGAGGGTCCAGATCTGGGCCCGGATCGCCGGGAGCTTGGCGGGGTCCATGGAGGAGATCTGGGCGTACTCGTCGAGGAGTTGTTCCAGGCGCGCGATGTCGCCGTAGGAGTCGGCGCGGGCCATGGGCGGGACGAGGTGGTCGACGAGGGTGGCGTGCACGCGGCGCTTGGCCTGGGTGCCCTCGCCGGGGTCGTTGACCAGGAACGGGTAGATCAGCGGGAGGTCGCCGAGGGCGGCGTCCGGGCCGCAGGCGGCGGACAGGCCGGCGTTCTTGCCGGGCAGCCACTCCAGGTTGCCGTGCTTGCCGAGGTGGATCATCGCGTCGGCGCCGAAGCCGCCGTCCTCGGCCCGGGCGGCGATCCAGCGGTAGGCGGCCAGGTAGTGGTGGGAGGGCGGCAGGTCCGGGTCGTGGTAGATCGCGATCGGGTTCTCGCCGAAGCCGCGCGGGGGCTGGATGAGGATCAGCAGGTTGCCGAAGCGCAGGGCCGCGAGGACGATGTCGCCCTCCGGGTTCCGGCTGCGGTCGACGAACATCTCGCCGGGGGCCGGGCCCCAGTGCTCCTCCACCGCCGTGCGCAGTTCCTCGGGGAGCGTGGCGAACCAGCGGCGGTAGTCGGCCGCGGGGATCCGCACCGGGTTGCGGGCCAGTTGCTCCTCGGTGAGCCAGTCCTGGTCGTGCCCGCCCGCCTCGATCAGCGCGCGGATCAGCTCGTCCCCGTCGCCGGAGGCCAGGCCCGGCACCTCCGTGTCCGTTCCGAAGTCGTAGCCCTCGTCGCGGAGCCGGCGGAGCAGGGCGACCGCGCTGGCGGGCGTGTCCAGGCCGACAGCGTTGCCGATGCGGGAGTGCTTGGTCGGGTAGGCGGAGAGGACCAGCGCGAGGCGCTTGTCGGCGGGCCGGATGTGGCGGAGCCGGGCGTGGCGTACGGCGATTCCGGCGACCCGGGCAGCGCGCTCGGGGTCGGCGACGTAGGCCGGGAGGCCGTCGGCGTCGATCTCCTTGAAGGAGAACGGGACGGTGATGAGACGGCCGTCGAACTCGGGGACGGCGATCTGGCTGGCCGCGTCGAGCGGGGAGACGCCCTCGTCGTTCTCCTCCCAGGCGGTCCGTGAACCGGTGAGGCACAGGGCCTGGAGGATCGGTACGTCGAGGGCGGTGAGCGCGCCGGCGTCCCAGGACTCGTCGTCGCCGCCGGCCGAGGCCTCTGCGGGCCTGGTGCCGCCGGCGGCGAGGACGGTGGTGACGATGGCGTCGGCGGCGCGGAGTTCCTCGATCAGCTCGGGCTCGGGGGCGCGCAGGGAGGCGACGTACAGGGGCAGGGGCCGGCCGCCCGCGTCCTCGATCGCGTCGCACAGGGCGCCGACGAAGGCGGTGTTGCCGCTCATGTGGTGGGCCCGGTAGTAGAGCACGGCGACGGTCGGGCCGTCGGTGTCCCTGCTCTCCCTGGGCAGCGGGCCCCAGGTGGGGGCCGCCGCCGGCGCCTCGAAGCCGTGGCCGGTGAGCAGGACCGTGTCGGAGAGGAAGCGGGCGAGCTGTTCCAGGTTGGCCGGACCGCCGTGCGCGAGGTAGGCGTGGGCCTCGGCGGCGATGCCGACGGGGACGGTGGAGGACGCCATCAGCTGGGCGTCCGGGGCTTGTTCGCCGGTCAGGACGACGACGGGACGGCCGTCGGCGAGGAGCAGGTCGAGTCCGTCCTGCCAGGCCCGGATGCCGCCGAGGAGGCGTACGACGACCAGGTCGACGCCGTCGAGGAGGGCGGGGAGGCCGTCGAGGTCGAGGCGGGAGGGGTTGGCGAAGCGGTACGGGACCGGGCCGCCGGCCGCGCGGGCGCTGAGCAGGTCGGTGTCGGACGTCGACAGGAGCAGGATGCGGGGGTGCGTGGGGCGTTCCCCGGCTGAGTGCAGCATGCGGCGGCTGGCCTTCCTCGGGGTGTCCGCGCCCCGGGCGGGTGGTGGGACGGCGGGAGTTCCTGGCTCGCCCGGCCCGCGTGGGCCGGGCTCACAGTGGCGGGACCGCGCCGGACTCGCACCGGGCTTCCTCCCCTGTCGCCGTCGTGGCGTCGGCGGACCGGATGATCCACCGAGGAGCATAGTAAGGGGCAGGGGAAAAGGGCGGGGCATACACCGGGTGTGATGGTAGGTATGCTCGCCGCCATGCCCACGCCTGCCCTCCGTTCATCGCCCCAGGCCACAGCGGTCTCCCGGGACCGCGGTGACGCCTGTCCGGGGACGCTGCGGCTGCACGCGGCGGACGACGGCGCGCTGGCCCGAGTCCGGGTGCCCGGAGGCGTCCTGACCGTGCGGCAGGCGGAGGCGCTCGCCGACGCGGCGGAGCGGCTGGGCGACGGGGATCTGCATCTGACCTCGCGCGGCAACGTGCAGCTGCGGGGTCTGGAGGACGGCTGCGGCGGGGAGTTGGCCCGGCTGCTGGACGCCGCCGGGCTGCTGCCCTCGCGCGGGCACGAGCGGGTGCGCAACATCGTGGCCTCGCCGCTGTCCGGTCTCGACGGGCAGGGCGTGCGGGACGTACGGCCCTGGCTGACGGCCCTCGACGAGGCGCTGTGCGCGAGCGAGGCGGCGCAGGACCTGTCGGGCCGTTTCCTGTTCGCGCTCGACGACGGACGCGGCGACGTGGCCGGCCTCGGTGCCGATGTGACGGTACGGGCGGCGGCGGACGGCGGTGCGCAACTCGGCGTCGGAGCGGCCGGGGAAGCGTTGCGCGTCTTGGCCGACGAGGCGGCTCGGGCCGCGCTGATCGCCGCGGAGACCTTCCTGGAGGCGGCCCGGGCGAGCGGGACACGGGTCTGGCGCGTGGACGAACTCGACCTTTCTGACGGCGAGTTGCTCGATGCGGTCGGCCGGCGGCTGACGGCCGAGGGCATCCGCCACGAGCGGCGGAGCCGGGAGACCGGCCGCACCGACGGCCCGCCCCCGGGAGTGGTGGGTGCCGGCCTCTCCGTGCACGTGCCCCTGGGGCGGCTCTCGGCACGCCAATGGCGGGAACTGACGTACGTCGCCGCCGGCGAGCTGCGTCTGACTCCGTGGCGCGGTGTGGTTCTTCCCACACCGGGGACCCACGCGGAGGTGTCCCTCGCCCGGCTCGCCGCCACCGGCCTCGTCACCGACCCCCACTCCCCCTGGCTGCACGTCGGCGCCTGCATCGGCAGGCCCGGATGCGCCAAGTCGCAGGCCGACGTGCGGACCGACGCGGCCGGGGCCCTCGGCGCGATCGGCCCGCACGGACTGCCCCTGTACTGGTCCGGCTGCGAACGCCGCTGCGGCCGTCCCCGGGGCGACCGCGTCGACGTGGTCGCCGCTCCGGGGGGCGGCTACCGGCTCTCCACCGCCGTCCCCGGCCGGGAACCCCGGACCACCACGATGAACGACCCCGCCCGACTCGCCGCCGCCCTGGCGGCGATCACCTCATGACCCGTACGACGACCGAGAGCAGCGAGAAGACCACCGTGACCACGTACGACTACGAGAAGGACGGCGCGGCCATCTACCGCCAGTCCTTCGCCACCATCCGCGCGGAGGCGGACCTCGCGGCCCTGCCCGCCGACGTCAGCCAGGTCGCGGTGCGGATGATCCACGCCTGCGGGATGGTCGACCTCGTACGGGACCTGGCCTACACGCCGGCCGTGGTGGCCCGCGCCCGTGCGGCCCTGCGCGCGGGCGCGCCCGTCTTCACCGACGTGCAGATGGTGGCCAGCGGGGTGACGCGCAAGCGGCTGCCCGCCGGCAACGACGTGCTCTGCACGCTCTCCGACCCGTCCGTGCCGGAGCTGGCCGCGAGGCTCGGCACCACGCGCAGCGCCGCCGCGCTGGAGCTGTGGCGGGACCGGCTGGAGGGTTCGGTGGTCGCCGTAGGCAACGCGCCGACCGCGCTGTTCCGGCTGCTGGAGATGATCGAGGAAGGCGCTCCCCGGCCCGCCGCCGTGATCGGCGTACCGGTCGGCTTCGTCGGGGCCGCCGAGTCCAAGGACGCCCTGGCCGCGCATCCGTCCGGTGTTGAGCACCTGGTCGTGCGCGGCCGTCGCGGGGGCAGCGCCATCGCCGCCGCCGCGCTCAACGCGATCGCGAGTGAGGAAGAGTGAGCGGCAAGCAGTCCACAGCGGGGCGGCTGTACGGGGTCGGGCTCGGCCCCGGTGACCCCTCCCTGATGACCCTTCGGGCCGTGGAGGTCATCGCCGAGGCGGACGTGATCGCGTACCACAGCGCCCGGCACGGACGTTCCATCGCCCGCTCGATCGCGGCGAAGCACATCCGCTCCGATCACATCGAGGAGCGGCTGGTCTACCCGGTCACCACCGAGACGACGGACCATCCCGGCGGCTACAGGGGCGCGATCGAGGAGTTCTACGCCGAGGCGTCGGCCCGGCTCGCCACGCACCTGGACGCGGGGCGGACGGTCGCGGTCCTCGCCGAGGGCGATCCGCTCTTCTACGGCTCCTACATGCACATGCACAAGCGGCTCGCGGGCCGCTACGACACCGAGGTGATCCCGGGCGTGACGTCCGTGTCCGCCGCTGCCGCCCGGCTGGGCGCCCCGCTCGCCGAGGGCGAGGAGGTGCTGACCATTCTGCCGGGCACCCTGCCCGAGGAGGAGCTGACCGCACGGCTGGCCTCGACCGACGCGGCCGTGGTGATGAAGCTGGGGCGGACCTTCACCAAGGTGCGCAGCGCGCTGGAGGGTTCGGGGCGGCTGGGCGACGCCCGGTATGTCGAGCGGGCCACCATGGCCGGGGAGCGGCTCGCCGAACTGGCCGACGTGGACGCGGAGTCGGTGCCGTACTTCTCGGTGGCCGTGCTGCCGAGCCAGGTCGGCGCGGAGCGGCCGGAGGCCCGGGAGCGGGGCGAGGTCGTCGTGGTCGGGACCGGGCCGGCCGGTCCGCTGTGGCTGACGCCCGAGACCCGGGGCGCGCTGGCCGCCGCCGACGACCTGGTCGGCTACACGACCTATCTCGACCGGGTGCCGCAGCGCCCCGGGCAGGTCCGGCACGGTTCGGACAACCGGGTCGAGTCGGAGCGCGCCGAGTTCGCCCTCGATCTGGCCCGGCGCGGGCGGCGGGTCGCGGTCGTCTCCGGCGGCGACCCGGGCGTGTTCGCCATGGCGACGGCCGTCCTGGAGGTCGCGTCCCAGGAGGAGTACGCGGACGTCCCGGTACGGGTGCTGCCGGGGGTGACCGCCGCCAACGCGGCAGCGGCCCGGGCGGGCGCCCCGCTCGGCCACGACTACGCCGCCCTTTCCCTCTCCGACCGGCTCAAGCCCTGGGAGGTCATCGCCGAGCGGCTGCACGCGGCGGCCTCGGCGGACCTGGTGCTGGCCCTGTACAACCCCGGCTCGCGCAGCCGCACCTGGCAGGTGGGCAAGGCCCGAGAACTGCTGCTGGAGCACCGGGCGCCGGACACCCCGGTCGTGGTGGCGCGGGACGTGGGCGGCCCCGGCGAACACGTCCGGATCGTACGGCTGGCCGATCTGGACCCGGCCGAGGTCGACATGCGCACCATCCTGCTGGTCGGCTCCTCCCAGACCCGGGCCGTCCGGCGCGGGGGCGGCGAGGAGATCGTGTGGACCCCGCGCCGCTATCCGGAGGCATGACCTACGGACCCGGTGCGAGGCGAGGCCGCGCACCGGCGACAGCGGCCGGGCCGGATCGTCTCCGGCCCCGGTCGGTGCTCAGCCGGTGGCCGGGGACCCGCGTCCGTGGAGCCCCTCCCCGACCCACCGGGCCGCCTCCTCCGGTCCGGGCACGACCTGGACGCCCTCGGGGACCGGAGGCCGACGGATCACGAGTACCGGCAGTCCGGCCTCCCGGGCCGCTGTCAGCTTCGGTGCGGTGGCCGCTCCCCCGCTGTCCTTGGTCACCACGACCTCGATGCGGTGCCGGCGCAGCAGCTCGCGCTCGCCGTCGAGCGTGAACGGGCCGCGGTCGAGCAGCACCTCCATGCGGGCCGGGTGCGGGGCCTCGGGCGCGTCCACGGACCGTACGAGGAACCACAGCTCGTCCAGGCCGGCGAACGCGGCCAGGCCCATGCGCCCGGTCGTGAGGAACACGCGCCGGCCGAGCGAGGGCAGCAGCCGTGCGGCCTCCTCCAGGGAGCCGGCGTCGTGCCAGTCGTCGCCCGCGACGGGGACCCAGCCGGGGCGCCGCAGGGCGAGCAGGGGAACATGGGCGGTGGCGGCGGCCCGCGCCGCGTGGAAACTGATCGTCCCGGCGAAAGGGTGGGTGGCGTCGATGAGCACGTCCACCCGGTGCTCACGCAGCCACGCGGTCAGCCCCTCCACCCCGCCGAAGCCGCCGATCCGGACCTCGCCCGGCGGCAGGCGGGGGCTGGCCACCCGCCCGGCGAGGGAACTGGTCAGGGTCAGGCCGGGCGTGTCGTGGAGCAGTTCGGCGAGACGGCGGGCCTCGGTGGTGCCGCCGAGAATCAGTACGCGCATGGAAGTCCAGGTCCGTTCATGAGCAGCGAAGTGAAGGGCGGCCGCAGGGCCCAGCTGGAACACACCGGCCTGCGGCCCGGCTGGACCACCGGCGCCTGTGCGACGGCGGCCACGACGGCGGCGTACACCGCCCTGCTGACCGGCGAGTTTCCCGACCCCGTGACGATCACGCTGCCGAAGGGGCAGACGCCGTCGTTCGCCCTGGCCGTCGAGGAACGGGGCGACGGGCACGCGATGGCGGGGGTCGTGAAGGACGCCGGGGACGACCCGGACGTCACGCACGGCGCGCTGGTCCGGGTCACGGTACGGCCGCTGCCCGCCGGGTCCGGGGTGGTGTTCAGGGCAGGACCCGGGGTCGGCACGATCACCCGCCCCGGCCTGCCCCTGCCCGTCGGCGAACCGGCCGTCAACCCGGTCCCGCGCCGGATGATGCGCGAGCACGTCGCCGAGGTCGCCGCCCGGCACGGCGGCCCGGGCGACGTCGAGATCACCGTCTCCGTCGACGACGGCGAGGAGATCGCCCGCTCCACCTGGAACCCCCGGCTCGGCATCCTGGGCGGCCTGTCCGTCCTCGGCACGACCGGCATCGTCGTCCCGTACTCCTGCTCGGCGTGGATCGACTCCATCCGGCGGGGCGTGGACGTGGCACGGGCGGCGGGGCGTACGCATGTCGCCGGCTGCACCGGGTCGACGTCGGAGAAGACGGTCGTGGCCGAGTACGGGCTGCCCGAGGACGCCCTGCTCGACATGGGCGACTTCGCGGGCGCCGTGCTGAAGTACATCCGCCGCCACCCCGTCGCCCGCCTGACGATCTGCGGTGGCTTCGCCAAGCTCTCCAAGCTCGCCGCCGGGCACCTCGACCTGCACTCGGCCCGTTCCCAGGTCGACAAGGGCTTCCTCGCCGAACTGGCCCGGCGCGGCGGCGCGGACGAGGCGCTGGCCGCGGAGGTGGCGGACGCCAACACCGGGCTCGCCGCGCTCCAGTCGTGCCAGGCCGCCGGGGTGCCGCTCGGCGACCTGGTCGCCACCACCGCCCGCGACGAGGCCCTGGCCGTGCTGCGCGGGGCGCCGGTCGTGGTCGACGTGATCTGCATCGACCGGGCGGGGACGGTGGTGGGGCGCAGCGCGCCGGCCTGACGGCGGGGACCGCTCACCGCTGTCAGCACACGTGGCGTTCCCGCTCCGGCGAGTACAGGTGACTGTCCCGGAACTGTTCCGCCCCCAGCGTCCGGCCCACCATGATGACGGCCGTGCGCAGCACACCGGCCTCCTTGGTCTTCCCCGCGATCTCGTCGAGGGTGCCGCGGATGATCAGCTCGTCCGGGCGGGAGGCGTAGGCGACGACCGCGGCCGGGCAGTCGGCGCCGTAGTGCGGCAGGAGTTCGCCGACCACGCGGTCCACGTACTTGGCGGCCAGGTGCAGCACGATCAGCGCGCCGCTGCGGCCGAGGGTGGCCAGGTCCTCTCCCTCGGGCATGGCGGTGGCCCGGTTGGCGACGCGGGTGAGGATCACGGTCTGGCCGACGGTCGGTACGGTCAGCTCCCGCTTCAGGGAAGCGGCCGCGGCGGCGAAGGCGGGGACGCCCGGGACAACCTCGTAGGGCACCTCGGCCGCGTCCAGCCGTCGCATCTGCTCGGCGACCGCGCTGAACACGGCGGGGTCCCCGGAGTGCAGCCGGGCCACGTCGTGCCCCTCCTCGTGGGCGCGCAGCAGTTCGGCGGTGATCTGGTCCAGGTCGAGCTGCGCGGTGTCCACCAGCCGGGCGTCGGGCGGGCATTCGGCGAGCAGTTCGCGCGGGACCAGGCTGCCCGCGTACAGACAGACCCGGCAGGCGGCGAGCGTGCGGGCGCCGCGCACCGTGATCAGGTCGGCGGCGCCGGGGCCGGCACCGATGAAGTACACGGTCATCTGTCTGCTCCTGAAGAGGTGTCGGGCGTTTTCCGTACGGCCCACTGGGTCACCGGCATCGCCTGCCGCCACCCGGTGAAGCCGCCCACCGGCACGGCGTGTGCCACCGCGAGCCGCACCAGTTCGCCGCCGCGGCGCCGGTGGGCGTCGGCGAGCAGCGCCTCGGACTCCAGCGTCACGGTGTTGGCGACCAGCCGCCCGCCGCCGGGCAGCGCCTCCCAGCAGGCGTCGAGGAGGCCGGGCACGGTGAGCCCGCCGCCGACGAACACGGCGTCCGGGGGCGGGAGTTCGGCGAGGACGGCGGGCGCTGCGCCGGTGACGACCCGCAGTCCGGGCACGCCGAGCCGGTCGGCGTTGCGGCTGATCCGTTCGGCGCGTGCCGGGTCCCGCTCCACGGTGACCGCGCGGCACGAGGGGTGGGTGCGCATCCACTCGACGGCGATCGAGCCGGAGCCGCCGCCGATGTCCCACAGCAGTTCGCCGGGTGCGGGGGCGAGCACGCCGAGTGTGGCGGCGCGGATGTGCCGCTTGGTGAGCTGCCCGTCGTGCTCGTACGCCTCGTCCGGCAGCCCGGGTACGGCGCCCAGCCGCAGGGCGTCGGGGGACCGGCGGCACTCCACGGCCACGATGTTGAGCGGATCGCCGGGCGGCTGCGACGCGGGCCAGTCGTCGGCGGTGACCTCGTCGGTCGTGCGCTCCCTGTCGCCGCCGAGCTGTTCGAGGACGCGCATGCGGCTGGGTCCGAAGCCCCGGTCCCGCAGCAGGGCGGCGACCTCGCCGGGGGTGGTGGCGTCCGCGCTGAGGACGAGGAGCCGCCGGCCGTCGTGCAGGGCGGCGGCCAGGCGGGCGGTGGGCCGGCCGACGAGCGTGACGACCTCCACGTCCTCCAGCGGCCAGCCGAGCCGGGCGGCGGCGTAGGAGACGGAGGAGGGGTGCGGCAGGACGCGCAGGGCGCCGGTCTCCTCGGCGAGGGCGCGGCCGATGCCGTAGAACATGGGGTCCCCGCTGGCCAGTACGGCGATCCGGCGGTCGGCGTGCGCGGCGAGCAGGCCGGGGACGGCGGGGCGCAGCGGCGACGGCCAGGCGACGCGCCGCCCGGTGCACTCCGGGGGCAGCAGGTCCAGCTGGCGGGGTCCGCCGATCAGGACCTCGGCCTCGCGCAGTGCGCTGCGGGAGGCGTCGGGCAGTCCCGCCCAGCCGTCGGCCCCGAGCCCGACGACGGTCACGGCGGCGGTCGGTGCGGGGGGTAGGGGGGTCACTGCGCGGTACCTCGGGGTTCGGGGGCAACAGAGGCGCACTCTACTGGGCGCTGACCAGCGCACCTGTGCTCGGGGGCACCGGCCCCCGCCCGGCGGGGTGACCGTCCTCGCCCCGTCCCGCTCGGGACGGCTCCCAGGTCATGTGGGGTCCGGGCGCCGTCGCGCGAGGGGACTGAAGACGTACAGGTCGAGGATCTCGGGCAGCGGGGCCACGCCCGGGCCGCCCTCCCGGACCCAGGTGACGACGTCCTCGGTCGCGGCCGGGTCGTTGACCAGCCCGAGCCACACCGGGCGGGCCCCGGCGGCCCGGCCTTCGGCGGACGGCTGGACGACGATGACGTTGGCCTGGTCGCAGACGTCGAGACAGGCGGAGATCCGCACCGGCCCGGCCGCGCGCAGCCGCTCGGTCTGGGCCGTGTGATCGACGCCGGTCACCTTGCCGGTGCCGCAACAGCAGTCCCGGCACACGACGATGCGGCAGGGTGCCGGACCGGTCGCCGCTGCGTCCAGGGGATCGTCGGTCACACCGGCTTCCTCGTCGTTCCGCTCTCGTCCTGCCGCTGATCATCATTCCATGGGCGTCCGCTCCTCCCGGAACGAGGGGCCGGCCGGGCAGGTTCGGATACGGTCGGGCCGAGTCCTGAGAGGGATGGGGAGGCACGATGGGGTCGGGGAGACGGCAGGCGCCGGGGAGCGTGGCATGGCTGCTGATGGGTGTCGTGACGGTCGTCGTCGGAGTGTTCATGGCCCTGGAGGTCCGCGGGGCGCTGGACCGGGAGCGGGAGTTCCGTGCCGCGCCGGCCTGCGCCTCGGTCCCGGTGCGGGCGTCGGGGTGCCGGTGGGAGCAGGAGTTCACCGTCCGCACGGCCGACACGAACCGCGGGAAGCGCAACGCCTCCCCGGAGGCGGAGCTGCTGCTGCCCTCCGGCGAGTCCTGGGAGGTCACGTTCCGGCAGGCCGGCCCGGTGGTGTCGGAGCTGGCGCCGGGCGAGAAGGTCGTCGGCCTGATCTGGCACGGGCGGGTCGTCGAGGTACGGGACGCCGACGGGCGGCGGCAGCAGACGTCGGACGGGCCCGTGGGCTGGTCCGAGGACCGGCTCGGCGGCGCGCTCGCCTGTTTCTCGTTCGGCCTGCCCGCCTTCGTCGGCGGGGTGTGGCCCCTGTTCGCGCGGGGCGACCGGCGGCATGCGAAGGCGGCGGTCGTGGTGCGGTGGCACGGCGTCTGCCTGGCCGTCGCGGCGCTCTTCACGCTGTGGGCGCAGGCCGCCAACGAATGGCCGTTCTGGGCGATCTGGGCGATCTGGGGCCCGCTCGCACTGCTCGGTCTGGCCTCCATGACGGCCTTCGTCATCGCCGCGCTGCGCGGCGACATGGACGACGAGGGCCCGCCCGTCCCGCAGCCGGACCCGACCGCACCCGCGTCAGGTCACTCCTGACCCCGGATGCCGTCGGTGAGCCGCGCTCCGTCGCACAGTGATGGGCTGCCGCAGGCGGCGGCCCGGGCCCGGAGGGGGACGCCGTTCGCGCGCAGCACCTCGCGGACGTCAAGGATCAGCGGGAAGACCTCGTGGTTGCGGTCCTCGCCCTGCTCGTCCCAGGCCCGCTGCTCGGCCTCCACGGCCATGCGGTCCTCGGCGAACACCCGCTCGGTGAAGCGCCTGATGAACGGCCAGGCCAGCTGCAGGAGGCCGGGGATCCCGGGCTTCTCGATCATGAGCAGGCCGAAGGCGTGACACGTGCGCTGCTCGGCGTCCGCGGGCACGTAGGCGGCCCAGAGGCGGAAGGCCGGGCGTTCGGCGTTCTCGGGGACGAGGTCGAGCGTCTGGTAGGGGTACTCGGTGCGGATGGTCATGACGTCGGCGGTGCCGCCCCCGAGTCCCTCGGCGGCCAGCAGTCCGGCGCTGCGGTTCCGCCTGCCCCCGGTGTGGGTGAACAGGTACCTGGCCTCGACGGACCGCTCGTCGGCCTCGTATCCCAGCAGTTCGGGGTGGAGCCTGCCGACGACGCCCCGGTGGAGGAACTGGTGGTTCATGTCGAGGAGGTTCTCGTGCATGAACGAGTAGTGGCAGCGCACGGTCCGGGAGTACGTCATGGTCCGGTACCGCGGTGAACCGAAGGCGGGCAGGTGCGGCAGCGGCGTGGCCGCCGCTCGCTGCGGGTCGCCCGGGAAGACGAAGACCAGGCCGTACGCCTCGCGCACGGGGTAGCCGCGCACGCCGCGGGGCGGCCGGCGATCACCCTTGGCCAGGTACGGGATCTGCGAGATCCGGCCGTCGCCGCGATAGGCCCAGGCGTGGTAGCGGCAGCGGAGCGTCTCGCCCTCCACCACGCCCATGCTCAACGGCACCTGCCGGTGGGCGCACCGGTCCTCCAGCGCGTGCACGTCACCGCTCTTTCCCCGGAACAGGGCGATGCGCTCACCCGCGAACGTGGTCGCCAGCACCCGCTCGGCGCGCACCCGCCGGGACAGGGCGACCGGATACCAGTGGTCGGGGTTGGCGCCCACGCGGCGCAGATCGGCCTCGGCGGGATCCGGGTCGGTGTGCTCCGAGGGCTCGGCGGCGAGGGCGGTGGCCCTGTCGGTCTCGGTCATACCTCTCCTCGCAGGGGGGACACGGCACGGACAGCCACCCTCACCCTGGCCGCGCCCCCGTGCCGGCGCCCTGCCGGAGGGTCCGGACGGGTGAAGGGCGCTCAGGCGCCGCGCAGTGGGTTGGGCAGCGGCAGGTAGCGCGCGTCCGCGCCGTCCGCGCCCGTCCAGCGGAGCAGCAGGTTCGTCTTGCCGGGGAGGGTGGGTGAGGCGAGCAGGGCGGGGATCTCGGGGACGTCGTGGCGGGCGAGTTCGCGGCGGGCGGTGGGCCAGGGGTCGAAACCGGGGCGGCGTTCCACGAGGGCACCGGCGATCTCGCTGAGGTGGTTGACGACCAGGCAGTACACGAGCCGCTCCCAGCCGGCTTCCCGCTCCACGTCCGGCAGCAGCTTCACGCCCTCGGCGTCCCGGTACAGCGCCTGCACGGGCATGCCGTCCGCGTCCACGGCGACCAGGGTGTTCTGGAGGTGCGCCTCGATGACGACCCCGTGCCGGGCGAAGGCCGTCAGGGCAGGGGGCACCACCCGGGCCAGGTACGCCGCCCACCAGGCCCCGGGGTCGGCGGCCCGGTCGAGTGGGCTGCCGTCGAAGCCCTCGACGAGACCGGCGGCGAGCAGCGGGGTGGCACCGGGCAGGAGACGGCCGCCGAAGCCGTCCCGCACGAGGACGGCCAGGGCCTCGAAGGCGAAGTCGGCGGTGCGGTACCCGCGGTCGCCGAGCCAGGCCGGGGGGCCTTCGAACGTGTCGAGGGCGGCGCACACGGCCGCGTCGGTCCGGCGCAGGGCGAGCAGGTCGTGCCGCCACAGCCGGCGGACGTCGTTGGTGATGCGCACGTCCAGGCTGAACTTCAGGAAGAGGTCGTGCCCGGGTGCGTAGAGCGTGCGGATCGCGGCCGTCGGCCAGGTGTCGAAGGCGGTCGTGCCGAGCCGGACGAGTCTGCCGTCCGCGAAGGCGCCGGCGAGCTCGGGGCCGGCCAGGTCGAGCTGCCAGGGGTGGGCGGGCAGCAGCCGGTAGCCGGGCGGGGCCGTGCCGAGGGCGTCGAGGGCCGAGGTGTCGCCCTCCTCGACGACGGTGTCCTCGCGCAGCCCGAGCAGGGTCAGCGGGAAGCGGGCGTACGCCTCGGGCGCGTACGGCAGCCATCCGGCGGCGGGGCCGCCGCCGCGCGCCTTGGGGGCCGGGTGGTGGGTGTGGCCGGTGAGGAGGCACTGCTCGGAGCGCAGGTAGAGGTCGTCGGGCGGGTTCGCCCGGGCGCGGGCGGCCAGCAGCGCGGCCACGGCGTCCCGGCTGTCGATCATCTCGGCGGGCAGTTCGGAGTTGGACAGGCCGGTGTGGCGGCGCAGTTCCTCGGCGGTGAGCTTGACCAGTTCGGCGTGGGTGAGGCGGTGCCAGGCGCCGTCCGCCCGTACCTCGGGCTCGGTGGGCCGGCGGCCGCCCCGCACGCGCAGCAGACGGCCGCTGGTCCGCAGCCGGTACACGCCCGGCTCGACGTGCTCCCCCACCTCCCGCAGCAGGCAGTTCAGCAGCGGCACGGCGGCGTACGCGTCGGCCCGTGCGGCGAGGGCGCCGGTGACCGGGTCGTCCTGAGCGGGGTCACCATGGGAGGCACCGGGGGCGGAGTCGTCGCCGTCCGGCGGGGGCATGAGGTCCACGCGTTCCACTCGTTCCCTGCGGTCCTTCCGGATTCCCGGACTTCCGGGCGGAGATGATCAGTATGCGTGCCGTCGTCATCCCGCCGTGACGCCCTATTCGTACCCGAGGAGCCCGCCCGTGCACCGTTCCCCCACCGCCGAGGCCGAGGTCGCCGACGAACTGGCCGTGGTACGGCCCGGTCTGCTGCCGCGGTACGAGGCCGAACTGCCCGGCGCCCGGGCGGCCGTGCTGTCCCGTCTGTGGCGGGGTCTCGCCCATGATCCGCTGCCCTGGGTCACCCGCCGCGAGCAGGGCCGGGACGGGCTGACCCTGTACCTGTCCGACGGCCGCAGGCTGCACGGCCCGCGGCCGGATCCGTACGCGACCGGCGCGTACGTCACCGTCGTACGGCTGGAGGAGGCGGAGTACGACGATCCGGCCCGGCTGGTCACGGACCTCGCCGTACCGCACTCCGCGTCCTTCGCCGTCGAACTCGGGCACAGCGTCGCCTCGATGGCGCTGTCGAGGGCGGGGCAGGAGGGGCGCGCCACGGACGGGTGGCCGGAGAGCGGCTGGGAGTGGGAGCAGCGGATCGTCGACGGGCATCCGTTCCATCCCACGTGCCGGTCCCGGCCCGGTTTCTCGGTGGCGGAGCAGCTCGCCTACGGGCCCGAGCACCGTCCGCTGGTGGAGCTGGGGCTGGTGCCGGTGCGGGCGCAGGAGTGCCTGGTGACGGGGGCGTGGCCGCGGGAGCTGCGGGACGGGGAGCGGGTGGTGCTGCCGGTGCACCCGTGGCAGGCGGCGCATGTGCTGAAGCGGGTGTGCGAGGAGCGGCGCGCCGGGCATCCCCTGATGGCGCTGCGGACGCTGGCGCTGCCCGGCGGGCCGCACGTCAAGACCTCGCTGAGTGCCCGGCTGACGTCCTCGGTGCGGGACATCTCGCTGCCCTCGGTCGCCGCGTCCGCGGTGCTGTCGGACTTCGCCGAGACGCCTGCGGCGCACGCCGGCGGCCTGCTGCACATGACCCGCACCCTGGGCGCCGCGGCGGCCGGCTCCCCCGACTTCGCGGCCGTCCTGCGGGAGCCGCCGGAGACCTACGCGGGGGGCGGCGAACGGGTCCTGCCGGTGGCGGCGCTCGCCACCACGGGCCTGCCCCGCTCCCCCGCCTGGCTGGCCGGTTTCGCGCGCCTCGCCCTCACCGCCGGTCTGCGGCTGCTGGAGCTGGGCGTGGCCCTGGAGGCGCACGGCCAGAACCTCCTGGTGATCCTCTCGCCTGCGGGCGATCCGCTGCGGCTGGTCTACCGGGACCTGGCCGACATCCGCGTCAGCCCGGCCCGTCTCGCCCGGCACGGCATCACGGTGCCCGACCTGCCCGCCCGTATGGTCACGGACGACGAACGCGCCCTGCGGCGCAAGCTGTTCGGCTCGCTGGTGGCGGGCGCGCTGGCCGGCACGGCGGGGTCGGGGGCGGCGCTCACGGAGGCGCTGGAGACGGCCGTACGGGATCTGCCCCGCACCCCGGACCTCGCGGCGCTGCGCGCGGAGCCCCTGCCCACGAAGGCGCTGACGCTGATGCGGCTCTCGCCCCAGGCGCCCGGCGACCAATGGGCGGAGCTGCCCAACCCCCTTGCCTGAACCCCGTTTTGGAGCACGGCACCCCTGATCAATAAGATCCGCCGATGATCACAAGAAAACGGCTGGCGGCGGGCGTCTGTGCCCTGCTCGCCGCGTTGACGGCCGGGCTGGCCTTCCCGGCCGGAGCGGCCGCCGGCGAACCCACGGGCCAGGACGCCCCCAAGGTCGACCTCGTCCTCGATGTCAGCGGTTCGATGCGGGCACGGGACATCGACGGACAGTCGCGGATGGCCGCCGCGAAGCAGGCGTTCAACGAGGTGCTCGACGCGACGCCCGAGGAGGTCGAACTCGGCATCCGCACCCTCGGCGCGAACTACCCCGGCGACGACCGGAAGACGGGCTGCAAGGACACCGCGCAGCTCTACCCGGTCGGTCCGCTGGACCGCACCGAGGCCAAGACGGCCGTCGCCACGCTCAGCCCGACCGGCTGGACACCGATCGGCCCGGCCCTGCTGAAGGCGGCCGGCGACCTGGACCGCGGCGACGGCTCCAAGCGCATCGTGCTGATCAGCGACGGCGAGGACACCTGCGCCCCGCTCGACCCGTGCGAGGTGGCCCGCGAGATCGCCGCCAAGGGCATCGGCCTGACCATCGACACGCTGGGCCTGGTGCCCACCGCCAAGTTGAGCAGGCAGCTGAGCTGCATCGCCGAGGCCACCGGCGGCACCTACACCTCGGTGGAGCACCAGGACGAACTCACCGACCGGGTGAACCAGTTGGTGGACCGGGCGGCCGATCCGGTGGTGACGCCGGTGCCGGTGGAGGGCGCCGCCGAGTGTGCGAAGGCACCGGCGCTGAAGTCCGGGCTGTACACGGACCGGGAGGAGTTCGGGCAGCAGCGCTGGTACCGGGTGGACGTGCTGCCGGGCCAGGAGCTGCGGGCCTCGGTGAGCGTGGCGGCCGACCGGGCGGTGAACCCCGGCTACGGGGTGCTGCTGCGGGCGGTCACGGCGCACGGCCGGGAGATCGTGCGCGGCGAGGCGGCGGGCACCGGCCGTACGGATGTGATCTCGACGGGGCTCCGGTACCCCGAGCCCGAGCGTGAGGACTCCGACAGTGACAAGCCGGCCGCGGAGACCGTGTGCCTGGCGGTCACCCACTCCTTCTCTGCGGCCTCCGGGGTGAAGACCACGCCCGGGCTGCCGCTGGAGCTGACGGTCGACGTCGTGGACGGTCCGAGCCAGGCGGGCGACGTGGCCTCCTTCGGCCTCGGCCGCGGCTGGTGGCTGCTGGGCGCGCTGATTCTCACCGGCTTCCTCGCCGGTCTGATCTGGGGCTGGCTGTCGCGCTGGCGGGTCGCGGTCTGGAGGACCAACTGATGCGAACGGTAAGAGCGTTGAGCGCCGCGCTGCTGATCCTCTCACTGGCGGCCGCGCCGGCCGCTGCCGACGCCTCGCCCAGTCCGTCGCAGGACGCGTCGGCGGCACCCACCCGGGCGGGCACCTCCTTCCGTACGGCCACGGAGTTCGAGCAGGGGCAGCGGGCCACGGCGAGCGGCTCCACGGGCGACTACCTGTACTGGTCGTTCCCCGCCGACACCGGCCAGCGCCCCACGGTCAGGGCGACGGTGAAGCTGCCGGACACCCACGCCGCGCAGACCTGGCAGATCGACGTGTACGACGGCCTGCGCCGCCGTCAGGCCTGCCAGTACGGCGCCCAGACCCGCACCGCGGCGGCGAACGCGCCCTCCGTGGAGCTGGCCTGTGTGCTGCGCACGGTCCGCGCCTGGTCGGAGCCGTGGGCGAACGACCCGCTGCCCGGCACCTACTACATCCGGCTGACGGCGACCGGCGTCGCCACCTCCGACCTGGGCCTCCCGGTCGACACCGAGGTCCGGGCCGACTCCAAGGACATCGGCGGCGCGGCGGCGGTGGACGGCTCGCTGTCCGAGCCCCTGGTGCCGGGCATCGCGACGCGGCCGGAAGAGCGGCAGGAGAGCACGGCGGTCCTGGCCGACCTCGAACCGGAGGACGGCTGGGCGTTCGCCTGGTGGTCGGACCGGTGGGTGTGGACGGCGGTGGGCGGTGCCCTCGCCGCGCTGGCGGGTGTCGCCGGGTACGCACTGACACGCGGCCCGGGAAGGCCGTCACGGGTGCCACCCGCCGGCTGAGACCGGCTCGGAAGGCCCGCACGGCGCGGGCCTTCCGCCCGACCCCCCGGAGCGCCATTCCCGACGCGCTGACACGCGCCTCGGTGCGCCCCCCCCCACCGGCGGCCCCCACCGCCTGACACCACCCCGGAAAGCCCCACCGTGCGGGCCTTCCGCCCGACTCGCGGAGTGCCTTTCCCTACGCGCTGACACGCGCCTCGGTGCGACCCGCCACGGCTGCCACGTGCCGCCTGACACCCCCTCCGAAGGCCCCGCACCCTGCGGGCCTTCCCCCGGACCTCCCGGAGTGCCTTTCCGCACGCGCTGACACGCGGCACAGTGCGCCCCCCCACGGGTGCCACCGCCTGACACCACCCCGGAAAGCCCCCGCCCTGCGGGCCTTCCGCCCGACCCCCCGGAGCGCCATACCCGACGCGCTGACACACGGCACAGTGCACCCCCCACCGGCGGCCCCCACCGCCTGACACCACCCCGGAAGGCCCGCACGGTGCGGGCCTTCCCTCACACCTCGCGGAGCGCCTTGGCGAGCGGGCCCTCGCCGCTCACCTCGACCCGGCCCTCCCGCACGGCCCGGGCCAGAGTCAGCTCCCCCCGGCTGAGCGCCGTACACGTGCCGGTGTCCAGGACCAGCCGGGCGTCCGGCTCCCCGGGGGCGGGCCCGTCGCCGTACACAGGTCCCTCCTCGGCACCGGCGCGCAGGTGGAACCGTCCCTCGTCCAGGCGGACTTCGACGAGCCCCTCCCCGTCCAGCAGGCGCAGCAGCGGCAGGGCGAACCAGTGCGCCCGCACCGCGTCCGTCGGCCGCCGTTCCCCGAGTTCCCCCTGCCCCCACTCCCCCAGCGCCTGGAGCACGGGCAGCAACTCCCGGCCCCGGGCCGTGAGTTCGTACACGTAGGCCGCACCGGGCGGGGGCAGCCGGCGGCGGGTCGCGAGGCCGTCGCGCTCCATGTCCTTCAGCCGTGAGGCGAGTACGTCCGTGCTGACGCCGGGCAGGTCCGCGTGCAGGTCGGTGTAGCGGCGGGGGCCGGCGAGGAGCTCCCGGACGATCAGGAGGGTCCAGCGGTCGCCGACGACGTCGAGGGCGCGGGCGGCGGAACAGTACTGGTCGTAGCTTCGGCGAGGTGGCATGCGACGCAGTCTAGACAAGTTGTTGGACTTTCCAAGCGGCTACTTGGTAAAACCAAGCAACACCAGTTAGCGAGGGGATGCGGCGCATGGAGTTCCGGCAGTCGAGCAAGCTGAGCGAGGTCTGTTACGAGATCCGCGGCCCGGTGATAGAGCACGCCAACGCGCTGGAGGAGGCCGGGCACAGCGTGCTGCGCCTGAACACCGGCAATCCCGCGCTCTTCGGGTTCGAGGCGCCGGAGGAGATCCTCCAAGACATGATCCGGATGCTGCCGCAGGCGCACGGCTACACGGACTCGCGCGGCATCCTCTCCGCCCGCCGCGCGGTCGCCCAGCGTTACCAGACGCTGGGCCTGGAGGTCGGCGTCGACGACGTCTTCCTCGGCAACGGCGTGTCCGAGCTCGTCTCGATGGCGGTCCAGGCGCTGCTGGAGGACGGTGACGAGATCCTCATCCCCGCCCCCGACTTCCCCCTCTGGACGGCCGTGACGACCCTCGCGGGCGGCAAGGCGGTCCACTACCTCTGCGACGAGCAGGCCGACTGGTATCCGGACCTGGACGACATGGCGTCGAAGATCACGGACCGCACGAAGGCCGTGGTCATCATCAACCCCAACAACCCCACCGGCGCGGTCTACCCGAAGGAGATCGTCGAGGGCATCCTCGACCTCGCCCGGCGGCACGGCCTGATGGTGTTCGCCGACGAGATCTACGACCAGATCCTCTACGACGACGCCGTGCACCACTCGGCCGCCGCGCTCGCTCCCGACCTGGTGGTGCTCACCTTCTGCGGCCTGTCCAAGACGTACCGCGTGGCGGGCTTCCGCTCCGGCTGGCTGGTGGTGACGGGCCCTAGGCAGCACGCCAAGGACTACCTGGAGGGCCTCACGATGCTGGCCTCCATGCGGCTGTGCGCCAACGCGCCCGCCCAGTACGCCATCCAGGCCGCCCTCGGCGGCCGGCAGTCCATCCGCGACCTCACCCTGCCGGGCGGCCGCCTGCACGAACAGCGCGACATGGCCTGGCAGAAGCTGAACGAGATCCCCGGCGTGACGTGCGTGAAGCCGAAGGGGGCGCTGTACGCGTTCCCTCGTCTCGACCCAAAGGTGCACAAGATCCACGACGACGAGAAGTTCGTCCTGGACCTGCTGCTGCGGGAGAAGATCCAGGTGGTCCAGGGCACCGGCTTCAACTGGCCCACCCCCGACCACTTCCGCATCCTGACTCTCCCGTACGCCGAGGACCTGGAGGCGGCGATCGGGCGGATCGGGCGGTTCCTCGGCGGGTACCGGCAGTAGGCGCGATTGTCAGTGGCGGGTCGTAGCCTTCCAGCAGGTGGGGCGAGTGCCCCAGGGGGGGTCCGCAACGTCCCGTGCCGGAGAGGAGCGCGCCGTGACCCGACCGCCGACCGCCGCGCAGCGGCGGGTCATCGACGCCGCCGACCCGGTGACCGGCCGGCTGCGGGGTACGGAGGCACAGCTCGCCGCGCTGGTGAAGCGGGGGCTCGCCTTCCGGCACCCGCGGCCGCCGCACGACTACTTCCTGACGCCGGAGGGCCACCGGGTACGGCAGGGCGTCGCACAGGTCCCCGCGCCCGCCGCCGAGGCCCCCGCCACCGCCGGTGTGTTCGCCGCGCGCGTCGGCGGCGAGGAGGCGGCGCCGCGGGCCGGGCCCGCCCGGCGCCGTGAGGTGCACAGCGCCTGGCAGGGGCTGCTGGAGCTGCGCCGGATGACCAACCCGGACGGTGCGGTGGAGCGGCCGTGCGGCTGGGAGCGCACGCATCTCGTGCAGGCCGCCGCACTGGCGCTGGAGGCGGCCGGACACCACCCGGCCGGTCGGGACGGCGGGGGCTACCGGGTGCGGGAGACGCCGCAGCCGGAGGCCGTCGCCGTGTACGAGCCGGACGGCGAGGCGCTGCGGACCTGCGCGGCCACCCTGGAGGGAGCAGGCTGGCAGGTGAGCGAGCACCGCGAGCCGCGCACGGGGACCCGCTATCTCCTGGCCTCCCCCCGCCGGGCGTGATGAGCATGCCAAGATCAGTGGATCGTTGCGTACGCCACGAGTCTCCGGTGTGAGAAGGGAAGCCCATGAGCGAGCCGTTTTCCGTCCCCGTGACCGTCCGCGGTTACGAGACCGACGTGCAGGGTCACCTCGACCAGAGCGTGTACCTGAACTACGCGGAACACGCCCGCTGGTCGTTCCTGCAAGCCGCCGGGATCAGCCAGTCCGCCCTCATCGGCAGCGGCGTGGGCCCGGTCGCCCTGGAGACGACCATCCGGTACAAGCGGGAGCTGCTCGCGGGCGACGAGGTCGCGGTGACCTGCGCCTTCGCCTGGGGCGAGGGCAAGACCTTCCGCATCGAGCAGACGGTCCGCAAGGCGGACGGCACGGTGGCGGCCGAGATCACGGCGGTCGGCGGCCTGCTGGACCTGAAGGCCCGCAAGCTGGTCCCGGATCCCCGGGAGCACTGCAGGAAGCTGGCGTCGGACCCGGGCCTGTTCGGACTCTAGGCGGCCTTCTTCCAGACGGTCATGTCCACCATGAGGGAGGCGAGCTCCGGCAGCGCGGTCGACTTCGTCTGGACCACGAGCAAGGCGATGTCCCCGGAGGAGTGCTTGACGCAGATCTGACTGCCGGCCGCCACCGAGGCCAGCGTCCAGCGGTGGCGGTCGGCACCGCCGAGTATGAGCCGGCACTCGTCGAGGGAAACCGCCTCGTCGGTGAACATCTGGACGAAGACGCTGGTGTCGCTCTCCAGCTCGCAGCTCGGGTTCTCACAGTTGAAGCGGACGTCTCCCTTGCGGTCGTCGCGCCAGAGCGGCTTCTCGAAGCTGAGCGAGGTCTTCGCGTTCAGCAGCAGTGGTGCCTGCGTGATGACCTGCGGTGACTTGGACGCGGCCGGGGACGGACGGGACGCTTCCGGAGTTCCGCCGCCCGCCTCCGCCTCCGCCTCCGCCCCCGACGCGGACCCGGAGCCCGAGCGCGCCCCCGTCGACGACTCCGGCGCGGACGACCGTCCGGACTTCTCCGGGCCGGGCGTCGACGGTGCGCCCGCCACCCAGTCCCGGAATCTGTTCCCCGCGTCGGCGACCGTCCAGGCCAGGCCGGTCAGCACCAGCGCCCCCGCCGTCACGGCCACGGTCGTGATCAGGGCGGTGCGCCGTCTGCGCGCCCGTCTCTCCGGCCCCGGTGGTTGCGTCTGCGGCTGCGTGACGACCAGCGGCTGCATGTGCACCCTGGTCGGGACCAGGGGCGCCGGGGAGGCCCAGGTGGCGTCGAGGTCCGCCGGGGAGGGGACCGTCACCTCCGGCCCCATGACGTCCCGCCAGACGGCCGGGCCCGCGCCCGCCTCGGCGTCCGCGCCCAGCCCCCGCCGGCACCACTCGACGATCTCCGCCAGGCCCGCCCGGTCCTCCGGGGCGGCGGCCAGGCACCGGGCGATCAGCGGACGGAGCTGCTCGGGCAGCACCGACAGGTCGGGTTCGTCGTGCACGATCCGGTACAGGACACCGACCGCCGAGCCGTCCCCGTAGAGCGGACGGCCCAGCGCCGCGAAGGCCGCCGTCTGGCCCAGCGCGAAGATGTCGGTCGCCGCCGTCACCTCGCCCCCGGACGCCTGCTCGGGAGCCATGAAGTGGGGAGTCCCGACGGTGGCGCCCGTGGCGGTGTGGGAGGTGAGGTCGGAGGCCAGCGAGATGCCGAAGTCGATCACCCGCGGCCCGTCGGCGGCCAGCAGCACGTTCGACGGCTTGAGGTCCCGGTGCACGATGCCCGCGCCGTGGATGGCCTGCAGCGCCTCGGCCACCCCGGCCATCAGCCACAGCACCGCGGGCACCGGCAGCGGACCGCGCCGGGCGACGGCATCCGTCAGGGACGGGCCGGGCACGTACAGCGTGGCCGACCAGGGTGGTGTGCCGTCCGCGTCCGCGTCGATCAGCTCCGCCGTGTACGCACCCCGGACCCGCCGGGCCGCCTCCACCTCCCGGCGGAACCGCCGCCGGAAGGCCGGGTCGTCGGCCAGCTCCGGCCGCACCACCTTGATCGCCACCGGCCGGCCGCCCTGCGTGTGCGACAGATAGACCCGGCCCATGCCGCCCGCGCCGAGCCGGGCTGCCAGGCGGTATCCGGCCACCACGGGCGGATCGTCCGCCTGCAGCGGCCGGAACACCTCGGTCGTGTGGTTCATCGGTCCGCCTCCCCCTCGTCCCCTGCCCCCCGGTCAACGGTGAGTTGACCGAGGCAGAAGCCTAAGCGGAGTCCGGGGCTGTTTTCGCCGGTCTCACGGCGCGGCCGGGGCCCGGGTGACGCCCGTGATCTCCTCGCCCGCCTCCATCGGGTGGGTCACGTCGTGGGCGTCCCGGTCGCGTCGGCCCAGGTGGTTGAAGACCAGGTTCAGCAGGACCGCCGCCACGCAGCCCGTGGAGATACCCGAGTCCAGGACGATCCGCGCCGTCTCCGGGAAGGCGTGGTAGAACTCCGGCGCCGTGATCGGGATGATGCCGACGGCCAGGGAGACGGCCACGATCAGGACGTTGTTGTCCTTCTCCAGTCCGGCCCGGACCAGGGTCTGGATGCCGCTGGCCGCGACCGAGCCGAACAGGACCACGCCCGCCCCGCCGAGCACCGGGCGCGGTACGACGGCGATCAGCGAGGCGGCCATCGGGCACAGGCCCATCAGCACCAGGAAGCCGCCGCCGGCCGCGACGACGTACCGGCTGCGGATCTTCGTCATCGCGACCAGGCCGATGTTCTGCGCGAAGGCGCTGCACATGAAGCCGTTGAAGAGCGGGCTGATCGCCGAGCCGAGAGTGTCGGCGCGCAGGCCGGCCGCGATGGTCCTCTCGTCGGCCGGGCGGTCGACGATCTCGCCCAGCGCCAGCATGTCGGCGGTGGACTCGGTCATCGACACCACCATCACCACGCACAGGGAGATGATCGCGGCGAGCTGGAACTGCGGGGCGCCGAAGTGGAAGGGCGTGGGGAAGCCGATGACCGCCGCGTCCGCGACCGGCCCGAAGTCCGTGGCGCCGAAGGGAATCGCGATCAGGGTGCCGGCGACCAGACCGAGCAGCACCGCGATCTGCTTGACGAAGCCCCGGGTGAAGCGCCGCAGCAGCAGGACGACGACGAGGGTGCCGGCGGCCAGCCCCAGGTTGGTCGCGGAGCCGTAGTCGTGCGCCGCCGGGTCGGGGCCCTGCGCCCAGCCGAAGGCGACCGGGAGCAGCGAGATGCCGATCAGGGTGATGACCGTGCCCGTCACCACCGGCGGGAAGAAGCGGACCGCCTTGCAGAAGACGGGGGCGGCCATGAAGCCGAGGAGTCCGGCGACGATCACCGCGCCGAAGATGATGGGCAGGGCGTCCGACTTGTCCTCGGTGGAGGCGACGATCGCGGTCATCGGCGCGACACCGGCGAAGGTGACGCCGTTGACGAACGGCAGCCGGGCGCCGATCTTCCAGATCCCGAGGGTCTGGAGGAACGTGGCGAGGCCCGCGGTGAACAGGCACGCGCCGGTGAGGAAGGTCAGGTCGGTGGCGGTCAGGCCGATGGCCGCGCCGACGATCAGGGGTGGGGCGACGACTCCCGCGTACATGGCGGCCACATGCTGGAGGCCGGTCGTCGCCATCTTGAGCGCGGGGAGTTTTTCGTCAACGGGGTGGTCGGCCACGGCGGCTTCCCTCCGGTCGGTTACACGGCTGCGTCGCGTGACGGCCGTGGGTGTCAAGGAGGTGGTGCGGGTGGTCGTGCGGGACCGGGCGTACGTGGACGGGGTGGCCGTTCCGGGGCGCGCGCGTTTACGCACGCCCCGGAGACGACCGCCGTGGACCCCGCTCGGGTCCGCGGCCACCGGCCGGGAGCCGTCCCTCCCGGCCGGAGTCATCCGGGTGGTCAGCCCTGCGCGGCGATCCTCGCCAGCCGCTGGGCCTCGTCCCGCGTGGAGCGGGCGATGGCGTCCTCGTCGGCCGTGAGCAGCCGCCCGTCCTCGACGATCTGCCGGCCGTCCACGAAGGAGGCGGTGACCGGGGCCGCCGCGCCGAAGACCAGGGCGGTCACCGGGTCGGCGATGGAGGCGTGGGCGAGCGTGTCCAGCTTCCACAGGACCAGGTCGGCGAGCTTGCCCGCCTCCAGTGAGCCGGTCTCCGCGGCCCGGCCCAGCACCTGGGCGCCGCCGTAGGTGCCGAGGCGCAGCGCCTGGCGGGCGTTCAGGGCGGCCTCCTTGTGCGCGCCGAGGCGGTTGATGAGGAGGGCGTTGCGCAGCTCGGTGTGGAGTTCGCCGGACTCGTTGGACGCGGTGCCGTCGACGCCGAGGCCGACCGGGACGCCGGCCGCCAGCATGTCGGGGACGCGGGCGATACCTGCCGCGAGGCGGGCGTTGGACGAGGGGCAGTGCGCGACGCCGGTCCTGGTACGGGCGAAGGCTGCGATGTCGGAGTCGTTCATGTGGACGCAGTGCGCCATCCACACGTCCTCGCCGAGCCAGCCGGTGGACTCGAAGTAGTCGGTCGGGCCCATGCCGAACAGTTCGTGGCAGAACTTCTCCTCCTCCACGGTCTCCGAGCCGTGGGTGTGGAGCCGCACGCCGAGGCGGCGGGCGAGCTGGGCGCCGTCCCGCAGCAGTTCCGTGGAGACGGAGAAGGGCGAGCAGGGCGCGACGGCGACCTGGGTCATGGCGTCGAAGGAGGAGTCGTGGTGCTGCTCCACGGTCTCCTCCGTCGCCGCGAGCGCACCCTCCAGGGTCTCGACGGCGAAGTCCGGGGGCAGGCCGCCGTCCTTCTCGCTGCGGTCCATGGAGCCGCGGGCGAGGGTGAAGCGGACCCCCATGTCACGGGCGGCGCCGATGATCGCGCCGGAGAGGTCGCCGGAGCCCCGCGGGAAGACGTAGTGGTGGTCCATGGCGGTGGTGACGCCGCCGCGGGCCATCATCGCGAGCGACCCCCGGGCCGCCGCGCGCACCATCGGCTCGTCGATGCGCGCCCACACCGGGTACAGCGCGACCAGCCAGTCGAAGAGGTTGTGGTCCGTGGCCAGACCCCGGGTGATCCACTGGTAGAAGTGGTGGTGGGTGTTGACCAGTCCGGGGGTGACGAGGTGACCGGAGGCGTCGATCCGGCGTACGACGTTCTCCAGGCCCTCGGGGGCCTTGCCCGCGCCGAGCGACTCGATGCGGTTGCCGGCCAGGACGACATGCCCGGAGGCGTACTCGGTGTCGTCGGCGTCGACGGTCGCGATCGCACCGTTCTCGATGACGATGCGCTGGGCTGCTGCCATGGTTCGTCCTTTGCGCTGAGAGGGAGGGGGCACGGCAGGACCCGGGGAGTTTGAGTGCCGTGGCCGAGGAGAAGGGTTCCCCGGCCACGGGTGCCGAAAGAGGGAACGTCGGAAGGGACGTCAGAGGTTGGTGAGCTCCACCGGGATCTTCGCCTCGCAGCCGTCCCGCAGGATCGTCGCCTCGATCAGGCCGTAGGGCCGGTCGGCGGCGAAGTACACCTCGTTGTCGTTCTTCAGCCCGAACGGCTCCAGGTCCACCAGGAAGTGGTGCTTGTTCGGGAGGGAGAAGCGGACCTCGTCGATCTCGCTGCGGTTGTTGATGATCCGCGCGCCCATCTGGTAGAGCGTCTGCTGGAGCGAGAGGGAGTACGTCTCGGCGAAGGCCTGGAGCATGTGCTTCTTCGTCTGCTCGTAGGACTTCTCCCAGTTGGGCATGCGCTGGTCGTCGTCGGTCCAGTTGAACCGCCAGCGGCCGGAGACCTGGGTGGCCAGGATGCGGTCGTAGGCCTCCTTCAGCGTCGTGTACTTGTCCTTGACGTAGCCCCAGAACTCGGAGTTGGTCGAGTTCATCACGACGAGGTCCTTCAGGCCCGAGATCACCTCCCACGACGTGCCGTCGTAGGTGATCTGGGTCAGCCGGACCTCCTGGCCCTTGCGGACGAAGGAGTGCTTGACCTCGTCGGCGCCGATGAACTGCGAGTTGGCGTCGGAGGCCTCGATCCGCTCCCAGGCGTACTCCTCGATGCGGATCCGCGCCCGGTGGATCGGCTCCTGGCTGGTGACGAAGTGGCGGGCGAGGTGGATGCCGAACTGCTCGGCGGACTCGATGCCGTGTTCCTTGGCGAACGCGTACACCGTGTTCTTGGTGGTGTCCGTGGGGAGCACGTTGGCGTTCGAGCCGGAGTAGTGGACCTCTTCCATGTCGCCGCTCAGCGACACCGAGACGTTCAGGTCCTTGATGTGGTGGGTGGCGCCGTCCCGCGTGATCTTGACGACTCGGTTCTCGGCCTTGCCGTACTGGTTCTGTCCCAGAATGGTGGGCATGAGTAGCTAGCTCCCTCGGTATACGGAGTAGCCGAACGGGTTGAGCAGCAGCGGTACGTGGTAGTGCTCGCCCGGCACGACGGTGAACGTGATCGCCACCTCCGGGAAGAACACACCGGCGCCGCTGTCCCGATTCGCGGGGGCGTCCTGCTGCGCATCGGCTTCGCTTTTCGCGTCGTTCGCGAACTTCTTCTCGAAGTACGGCTCGACGGCGAAGTCGAGCCGTACGTGGGTGGTCCCCTCCGGCAGGGCCGGAAGGTCCTTGCACCGGCCGTCCGCGTCGGTCGCGGAGCCGCCGAGCGCCTGCCAGTGGGCCGCACGCCCGCTGCGGGCGGAGAGCTGGACCGCGACGCCCTCGGCGGGGCGGCCGGCGCTGGTGTCCAGGATGTGTGTGGACACGGACGCGGTGGCGGAGGTGCTCATGCTGCTGTCAGTCCTCTTCGACGAGTCGGGCCAGGCGGATGCGGTTGATCTTCCCCAGTTCGGTGCGGACGATCTCCCGCTCCCGCTCCGGCGTGTTGCCGATCCGCTCCCTGACCGCGTCGCGCATCTGCTCGCCGGTCCGGCCGGTGGCGCAGATCAGGAAGACATGGCCGAACCTCTCCTGGTAGGCGAGGTTCAGCTCCAGCATCTCCGCCTTGAGCTCGTCGGAGGCGCCGGCCATGCCGCGCTGCTCCCGGGCCGAGGCGGGGTCGCCGGGTTTCGGGCGGCCGATGGGCGGGTGGCCGGCGATCGCCTCCGCGAGGTCCTCTGCCGTCAGCTCCGCCATGGCGGCGTCGCTCGCGGCGTAGAGCGCCTCGGGGGTGGCGTACGGGCGGGCGGCGAGCAGCCGCTTCGCCCACGCCGTGGAGGCGCACGCCTCGTGGAGCGCGGTGAAGGCCGCGTGCTCCTCGAGAGCGTTGAACCGGGCCAGGCCCGGCGGCGTGGAAGTGGAAGTCACGGGAGCCTCCGTGGCCGGGTACGGCCTTCGTGCTGAACGGGCGTGCCGATAGCTAACGCCCTCCCGCGACAGCACGTCAACAGTTTGTTGAAAATTCCGTGTGACGAAACCCGGCGAGGCGGCGAAACCGGGCGCGGTACCGGTCAGGCCCCCTTCTCGCGGTTGAGGTAGTTGTAGACGGTGAAGCGGCTGACGCCCAGGGCGCTCGCCACGGTCTCCACCCCGTGCCGTACGGAGAAGGCGCCGCGCGCCTCGAGTATCCGTACGACCTCCTGCTTGGCCTTGCGGTCCAGGTCGGCCAGGGGCATGCCCTTGCGGCGCTCCATGGCGGCCAGGATGTGATCGAGGGAGTCGGCGAGCTGCGGCAGCCTTACGGCGACGGCGTCGCGGCCCTCCCAGGACAGGACGACGTCGTCGGGGCCGGCCTCGTCGGGCGGGATCATCTCGCCGCCCATGGCGTCGACCAGGGGCTTCACGGCCGCGATGAACGGCTCGTCCCCGGCGCCGCTCATGCCTCGTCCTCCTCGATCACGTTGACCTGGAGGGAGACCCGGGTGGCGCCCGCCTCCAGGGTCTTGCGGAGCAGTGCGTCCACGGCGGTGAGCACCGCGTCGGCACCGCCCTCGGCGGTGTTGCCGAACGGGCCGACGTCCACGGCGTCCAGTTCGGCGGCCTCCACGACCTCACGGGCGACCAGCGCGTGCGCGGGTGCCTCGTCGAGGTCGAAGGGCTCGGTCGTGAACTCCACTCTCAGTCGCATGCTGCCCCCAGAACCGTCGTGACCTGTGCGACCCTAGCCGACACCGGGGCGGACCGGACCGCCCGCGCGAGCACTCCGCGTTCCGCTCCGGCACGTCTCCCCCGGCATATGGGCACGTTTCCCGCACATTCGCATTCACGTCCCTTGTTCTCCATCCTCCGCCACCTCTGGGAAGGCTGAAAAAAGCCGCTGCATTACCCGTCGGGGAACGCTCAGAATTGGTCGGCATGACAGAGCGACGCATAAATGTGGGAAACGAACTCCCCGAGGCCTTCGGGCAACTCCGGGACATCCGGGTCCTCGTCGAAAAGGCAGCCGTCGAGGCCGGGCTCGACATGCGGCTCATCGAACTGATCAAGATCAGGGCGTCGCAGATCAACGGCTGCGCGTACTGCCTCGATCTGCACACGCGCGACGCCCGCCGGCTGGGCGAGGACGACCGCAGGCTGCACCTGGTGGCCGCATGGTGGGAGACGGATCTGTACAGCCCCCAGGAGCGGGCCGCGCTCGCGCTCACCGAGACCATCAGCAAGCTGTCGCAGAGCCAGGACGTGCCCGACGACCTCTACGCGGAGGCCACCTCCGTGTTCACCAAGGAGCAGTACGCGGCGGTCGTCTGGTCGATCAGCGTGATCAACACCTTCAACCGGCTCGCCGTCACCAGCCGCAAGCCCCTGCCCGCCCGCGTCGCCTGAGGACAGAGAGTCGCCTGAGGAGAAAGGTACTCCGTGACGAAACGACGCCTGCCGCGGCCCCGCGAGGTGGCCCAGCTCCTGCGTCCGAGGCCGTTCGTGCTGGACCCGACCGACCGTCGGCTGTCGACGGCGTACTCCATCGCCGATCTGCGCCGCCTCGCCCGCCGGCGAGCGCCCCGCGCGGTGTTCGACTACACCGACGGGGCCGCGGAGGGCGAGATCAGCCTGCGGCGCGCCCGGCGGACGTTCCGGGACCTGGAGTTCCATCCGCATGTGCTGCGCGGGGTGGCCGAGCTGGACACCGGCACGCAGATCCTGGGGAAGCGGTCGGCGCTGCCGTTCGCCTTCGCCCCGACCGGGTTCACCCGCATGATGCACCACGAGGGCGAACGGGCCGTCGTCGCCGTCGCCGAGCAGGCCGGCATCCCGTACGCCCTGTCCACGATGGGGACGACGTCGATCGAGGACGTCGCCCGGGCCGCGCCGGACGCACGCAGGTGGTTCCAGCTGTACGTGTGGCACGACCGCGGGGCGGGCGCGGAGCTGATGCGGCGGGCCGAGGAGGCCGGGTACGACACGCTCCTGCTGACCGTCGACACCCCCGTGGGCGGTTCCCGGCTGCGGGACCTGCGCAACGGCCTGACCATCCCGCCCCGGCTCTCGCTCAGCACCCTCCTGGACGGGGCGACCCATCCGTCCTGGTGGCTGAACCTGCTCACCACCGAGCCGCTCACCTTCGCCTCGCTCAGCTCCTGGGACGGCACGGTGGCCGAGTTGATCAACGCGATGTTCGACCCGGGGCTCGACTACGAGGACCTCGACTGGGTGCGGCAGAGCTGGCCCGGGAAGCTCGTGGTGAAGGGGATCCAGAGCACGCAGGACGCCCGGGACGTCGTCAAGCACGGCGCGGACGCGGTGCTGCTGTCCAACCACGGTGGCCGCCAGCTGGACCGGGCGCCGACCCCGCTGGAGCTGCTGCCGAGGGTCCGCGACGAGATCCAGGAGGAGGCCGAGATCTGGCTGGACGGCGGGATCCTGTCCGGCGCGGACATCGTCGCCGCGATCGCCCGCGGCGCCGACGCCTGCCTGATCGGCCGGGCCTATCTGTACGGCCTGATGGCGGGCGGCGAACGCGGTGTCCGCCGGGCGGTGGACATCCTGCGCACCGAGATCGTACGCACGATGCAGCTGCTCGGCGTGCGCTCCACGGCCGAGCTCCGCCCCGAGCACGTCACGCTGCGCTGACGCCGGCGGCCGGGCGCCGGGCCGGAGGCGTTCCCGGGCCCGGCCGTCGGGGCGGACGGTCAGGTGGTGAAGAGGATCACCGACACCGTGACGCCGATGGTCACCACCGTCCAGCGCAGCAGTTCCTCGTTCATCCAGCGGGACACCTTCGCACCCAGGTAGCCGCCGACCAGGGCGGTCGGGGCGGCGACGAGTGCCATGGCCCAGTCGACGGGGCCGAAGAGGGCGAAGATCAGCAGGGTGACGGTCGAGTTGACGAGGGAGAGTGCCGCCTTGAGCGCGTTGAGGCGGTGCAGGCTCTCGGACGTGGTCATGGCCAGCGACACCAGCATGATCACGCCGAGCGCGCCGGCGAAGTAGCCGCCGTACACGCCGGCCGCGGTCATGACCACCGCCAGGGGGACGACCCGCTCGCGGCGCTCATCGCCGGTGGCCGAGCCCGCCGCCCGCACCAGCCTCTTCACCTGCTTCTGGCCGGCCAGCAGCAGGCTCGCGAAGAGCACCAGGGCCGGTACGAACGTGTCGAAGCTCTTGCTGCTGGTGACCAGCAGCAGCACCGAGCCGGCCACCGTACCGACGGCGGTGAGCACCGACAGAAGCACCATCCGGGCTCTCGGCTCGGACTTCAGCTCGGGTGCGAATCCGTAGACCTGCCCCGCGAATCCCGGCCAGTTGGCCACGGAATTCGTGACATTTGCGGCCTGGGTCGGAAGGCCGACTCCGACCAGTGCCGGAAAGAGCAGCAAGGAGCCGCCACCGGCTATGGAGTTCACGGCACCGGACAGCAATCCGGCCACTGCGACGACCGCCAGAACGCCCCACTCCATCAGCAGAAAACCTCAATCCGAATGGCGGGCTGAAAAAAGTCCGGTCGATCTTGCTACAGCGCCGATACCGCCGCAAGAAGCAGAGAGCCGCGGTGGGGTGCCGGCGATGGTCTTCGGCCACCGCGATCCTCGGCCACCGCGGCACCGGGCCCCGCCCTCCGCTTCAGCCGACCACCCCCAGGACCAGATCGGCCGCCTCCCGGGCGATGGCCGGGGCGAGCCGGTACCCGCAGCCGTTCGCGGCACCGGCGAACACCACGCGCCCCCCGTCGTCCACCACGTCGACGACCGGTTCCCGGCCCGGGCTGTAGGCGTCGCAGAAGACGCGGCCCGAGCCCGCGTGCTCGACGAGTGCGGGCGCCCACCTGCGCAGCGTGCCGCGCGCCTCCTCCACGTCCTCGGCGCTCAGGCCCCGGGCCACCGTGCCGGGGTCGACGTCCCACTCCGTGCGGGTGAAGCTGTACAGCCAGTGCCCCCGCTCGGGCAGCGGCAGCAGGAAGGCGTCGTCGTCCTGGAAGACGATCGCGCCGTCCGTCGGGGCCGGGCTCCGCTCGATGTGCAGGGCGACCACCTTCTTCACCCGGGCCCCCGACGGCGCGACGAACGGCGCCAGCGCCGGGTCGGCGGTCCACGGCCCGGGCGCCAGCACCACCCGGTCGGCGGTGAGCGTGTCGCCCGTGCTCAGCCGCAGCAGCACACCACCGCTCCCCGGCCGCACGGCCGTGACGGCGACGCCCTCGCGGAAGTCGACGCGGGACCGCAGCTCCCGGGCGAGCGCGCACGTCAGGTCCTGGACGACGGTGTGGTGTCCGCCGCTCACCCGCCAGACGGACGCGTCCGCCGGGATGCCGACGGCCGGGAGGTCCGGGTGCTGCGCGCGGACGGGCTCGGCACCGGCCAGGTACGTCTCGCGGACCGCCCGGTCGTCTGCCGTGGCGGACACCACGGACACGGCCGTCGCGTGGATCGGCAGCGTGGGCCGCTCGCGCCGGAGCCGGTCGTAGTAGTCCTGGCTGTACCGGGTCATCGCCCGCAGCCGCTCGGTCGCGCCCCGCGGCAGGTGCAGGCCGGCCGAGCGGCGGCTGGCGCCGCTGCCGATCGCGTCCCGGTCCAGGACGGCGATCGTGGCGTGCGGTTCGCGCGCGGCCAGCTCCCGCGCCACGAGGCAGCCGATGATCCCGGCGCCCACCACGGCGATCCGGATTCCTGCCATCGGCGATCACGCTCCCTGCGGGAACTTGTCGACGGCCGGCTGCGAGGACCACCTCAGGAAGGAGTCGCACTGCTCCTCGGTCTTGACGCCCAGCATCCGGTCGAGGATCCGGCGGCTGCGCCAGGCGATCAGGCTGAGGTTGGGATCGGCCAGGCCACGCTGCCGGCGGACGCCGTTCTGGACGAAGATGCCGTGGTCGGGCGGTCCGTCCCAGCACGCGGCGAAGTCCCGGTCGACGCGGATCTCCTCGTCCTCCCACTCCAGCCGGCCGGCGAGCGGCGCCAGCATGTCCGGGCGGGCCGGCCGGAATCCGGTCGCCCAGACGACGACGTCCGCGGTGAGCCGTTCGACGGCACGCGGCCGGTCCCCCGGCTCCAGGGTGAGCTCCCAGGCGCCGTCGCCGCCGCTCACCTCGGTGACGGTGCGGTCGGGGTACAGCGCGATGAGCTTCTGGTCGCCCTCCACGAAGTGGCGGGTGTAGCAGCGCTGGTAGATCTCCTTGAGGGTGGCGGGGGAGACACCGTCGCTGGCCAGGAGCTGCCGGTCGTTGAACGCCTCGCGCTGGGCGCGGTCGAGCCCGAAGAAGTGGTCGGAGAAGGAGGGCGTGAAGTAGTCGTTGGTGAACGGCGAGTCGTCGATGGGGAAGAAGTTGTCGCGCCGGGATATCCACGCCACATGAGCCGGGCGCTCCCCCTCCGGCCGGGAGATCAGGTCCAGGAAGGCCTCCGCGCCGGACTGCCCTCCGCCCACCACACCGACCCGCCGTCCGCCCAGCCCGCCGGACCGCCGCACGAAGTCGCTGACGTGGAACTGCGACTCCCCCAGCAGACCGCGGGCGTGCTCGGGCACCCAGGGCCGGTTGCCGATGCCGAGGGACACGTGGTCCGCGGTCAGGGTGCGTTTGCTGGTCCGGATCACGAAGACCCGGTCGAAGTCGACGGACAGGACCTCCTCACCGAAGGTGACGTTCTCGTTCTTGCGGCTCGCCCACTCCAGATAGTTGCGGAACTCCCGGCGCGGCATGGCATCGAACTGGGCGTTGACGAAGTGGTAGATCATCCCCTGGTCGTGGAGGTAGGACAGGAACGAGAACTTGTTCGTCGGATCGGCCAGCGTGACCAGGTCCTTGAAGAGCGACACCTGGAGCGTGGCCCCGGCGATCTGCTGGTCGTCGTGCCATCCGAAGGTCTCCCGGCGCTCGACGAACAGGCTGGTCATCTCGGGGTGGCCGTGCAGCAGGGAGGCGAGGCTCAGGTTGGCCGGGCCGACACCGATGCCCACACAGCCGAAGTGCGGGCCGTCCGGTCCGCGTCGAAGGGTATCCACCGTGCCGATCTCCCGTGTCTCGGAGGCCTGACGGACTGTGCGCGCGGTCCGGGCCGCGCTCGGGCCGGTCACCGGACCAGTACGTTGCCGTCGTTGGGGCGGTGCTGGCGGGAGCGCCGCAGGTCGGTCAGGACGAAGGTGCGCTGCAACCAGCGGTCACGCCCGTCGTAGCGCGGCCGGTAGGCGGTACGCCCGTGCAGCGTGACCCGGTTGTCCACGATGGCCAGGTCCCCGGGCCGCAGCCGGAACTCCATGGCCTGCGCGTGGCAGGCCGACTCCAGCTCGGCCAGGGCGAGTTCGGCCTGTCCGCTGCGGGGGGTGGTGGCGGCGAAGTCGACCCTCAGGTCCGGGTCGAAGAGGTCGCCGACGAGTACGGCGTGCTCGGTGACGTGGTTGTTCCGCCCGCCGAAGGAGGGCGGCGGCGCGGTGACGTAGTCGGCGCGGTAGAGCGCCTCCCGGTCCACCCAGCTCAGCATCGGCAGGATCTGCCGGATGCAGGAGGTGCGCAGTCCCGCGACTCCTTCGTGGTCGGACCGCAGGCACATGAGCAGGACGAAGTCGGGGCGGTGGGCGTGGAAGGCGTTCTCGGTGTGGAAGGTCAGTTCCACGGAGCCCGGATTGCCCTGCACCTCCTCCTCGCCCGGCACCGGCACCACGTTCTGCACGAGGGCGCCGTTCTTCTCCGGCCGGAAGGCGGCCGGGTCCCCGAGGCCGCGGGCGATCATCATCAGGACGGCGGCCGAGACGGACGGCTCCGACTGGACGGAGTCGAGGGTGGCGGGCGTGTCGGGCAGGGTGTCCTCGCCCACGGGCAGTCCGCGCAGCAGCAGGACGCCCTGATCGCCGGAGTGGCGGCGGAACCTGCTGACGGCCTGCCGGAGTTCCGCCGGCAGATGGTGCCAGGCGTCGCCGGCCGCCGCGGTCCAGGCCGCGCCGTCCACCGGCCCCTCGACGGCCGTGAGTTGGTCCGACGTCTCCCGTACGGCTTTCGTCACGGTGTCGTCGAAGGCGAGCACGTGGTCGCCGACCCTGCTGAGTGTTGCGGTGGACATCTCATCCCCCCTCGGGTGCGGATTCTGTCGGCTTGGTGGCGGCGGCGCGGGACGGGATCTCCTCGATGGCGGAGGTGCCCTTCGCGGGAGTCGGCTGGTAGCGCTCCCACTCCTCGTGCAGCACGATGCGGCCGTCGTCGAGCCGTTCGGGCGTGCTGACACACCGTCCGACGGCGATCTCGCCGCTGTTCAGGACCAGGGTGTAGCCCATGGTGATGACGCCGTCGGCGTCGCACGTCCCGGCCAGGGCGCAGCGGCGGACATCGCCCCCGTCGGCCTCCGCCCATACGAGGTCGCCGTCCTGGTGGTACGTGGCCACGGGTGCGGTGCCGTCAGGCCCCGCCTCGGTGTTGCGGAACGTTCTGCCGTTGTAGTCGATCACGCGTCGTCTCCTGTGTGGTGGGGGTCGTGGCCGGGTCGCCCGGACCGGCGGCGACGGGGTGGTCCAGTGGGCGCAGACCGGTCGGGGCGGGCGGCACGCCGCCGAACCGGCTCGCCAGTGTGCGGGCGGTGAGCGGGGCGAACTTGAACGCGCCGCCGCCGCAGGCGCAGTGGGCGAGGACGGCTCCCCCGCCCAGGTCGGCGAGCAGGGCGCCGCCGGATGTGCCGTCGGTGACGTAGTGGCAGTCGCGGGTGCCGACGACCCACTCCGGCCGCAGACCCGGGACCAGTTCGGTGAACCGGCTCGCCAGGTCCCCGGCGGGCGTCTGGTCGGGCTCGGGAGCGCCGGGCTCGGCCACGACCCTGCGGAACGCGTCGGTCGACAGCTTCAGCGGGGTGCCGGCGACCGGCGGGACCAGCCAGGCTCCCCACGGGATGCCGGAGGCGGGCACGGCGGGCGTGCCACGCCATCGCTCCCGCTCCCGGGGCGGCGGATCGCAGTACACCATGGTCTGCCGGTGCACGGTCAGCCGCCCGGCCAGGGCCGGCGGCAGCAGGGCCCGCGACCAGGCCCCCGTCGCCAGCAGCACCCGGTCGCCGCGCAGTGTCCGGCCGTCCTCGACCGTCACCGCCCGGGCAGCCGCGTCGACCGCCGTGACCGTGGTGTGCGGCAGCAGCCGGGCCCTGGGCTGGGCGCCGAGCCAGCGGACCGCCGCCCCGAGCACCCGGTCGGCGAGGAGCACTCCGGTGTCCTCCTCCAGGACGGCGCCGAAACCGGCCGGGAAGGCCAAGTGTCCGTAGGTCTCGGCCAGTTGCCGTGGTGCGAGCACCTGGGCCGGGAGGCCGGCCCGCGTCAGCCCGGCCGCTGCGGAGGCGGTCTCGCCGGCCGGCAGCGCGGTCAGCACGCCCGTGCGGTACAGGAAGCGGGCGTCCAGCAGCGACTCAAGCTCCCGCCACAGCCCGTGCGCGGTGACGGCCGCGCGGGTGGCGCCGGCATCGTGCGGGTGCAGGGCCCGCATCACCCGGTGCCGGTCGTGGGAGGAGGAGCCGGGGTGGGGCAGGGGGCCCCGTTCGAGGACGGTGACGTGCTGCCCCGCCCGGACGCATTCCACCGCGGTGAGCAGTCCGACCGATCCGCCGCCCACCACCAGGGTGTGCGGATCCCCTCGGGCCGGGCCCCCGTTCGTCCCCCGCACGGTGCTCACTCCCCCGGCCGCTCACCGGCGTGGCCGAGGAACGGCACCGGGAAGGCGGTGACCTCCCCGGCGTCCGCCAGGGCCTCGTCCAGCGTGCCGTCCCAGCCGCCGGTCCGGCGGGCCTCCTCGGCGAGGTCGATGAGGATCGGCGAGGCGCCCGCGATCAGGACGCGCAAGTCCAGGAAGAGGTCGCCGAGGGCCTCGGCCCGTGCCGGGGCGGGCAGTTCCGCGAGCCGGGCCGTCGCCCTGCCCAGCCGGTCCAGCTGTGCCACCAGGAGGTCGGCGGCGGTGGACGGGCTGTAGCCCTGGATCTCGTAGGCGTCGACGAACCGGTCCAGCACGGCACGGGCCCGCCGCCGGGCCGCGCCGGACACGGGCAGCGTTCCCGGGGTGGTGCCGGCGGCCGGGGCGAGGGCGCCGGCGATCCGGTTCCAGGGCCCGACGAGCCGGTCCCGCGTGACCTTCACCAGCCCGTCCCGGCTGAAGTTCGTCCGCTGGTGCTCCGGTCCGGTGAGCGCCAGATGGAACCGGAACGCGTCGCGGCTGACGAGGCCGAGCACCTCGTCGATGTAGACGACGTGGCCCCGCGTGGTGGAGAACTTGTCGTCCTCCAGTTCGTAGAACTCGTTGGAGACGATGTGGTCGGGCAGGGCGTACCGGCCGTCGTGGGCCATCAGCAGGGCCAGGTGGGTGAGGCCCCAGAAGTAGACGATGTCGGAGCCGATGAAGTAGATGATCTCCGGGTCGTG
Organism: Streptomyces sp. SID5464; assembly: GCF_009862985.1. Classification (NCBI taxonomy): domain Bacteria; kingdom Bacillati; phylum Actinomycetota; class Actinomycetes; order Kitasatosporales; family Streptomycetaceae; genus Streptomyces; species Streptomyces sp. SID5464. The sequence goes on from NZ_WWIQ01000004.1 coordinate 212,667, forward strand.
TTCGGGGTGCCAGAGCTCCTTGCCCGCGACGCGCGGGTCGGCCACCCGGCGGGCCGCGTAGTCGGTGCAGAACATCGCCGCCGGGATGCCCTCCACCCATGCGTTGAGCCGCTGCCCCTCGGTGCCGGGGAAGGGCGAGGGCAGCCCGTGGGCGACGGGGTAGGTGACCGGGAAGTCGGGCAGCGGCCGGGCCAGTGCCTCGCGGAGGAACTTCAGGGTGCGGGGCCGCAGCCCCGACTCGCGGGTCTGGTAGAAGGACGTGAGCCGTTTGCGGTACTGCTCCATGGGCAGCACCAGCACCTGATGCTCGCGTGTGGTGACGGGTGCGGCCGGGTCCAGGGTGGACCACGGGTCGATGAGTTCGTCGAAGTTGTTGGGGTGGCCGCACATCTCGCAGACGCCGCCGCGGCTCTCGGTGACGCAGACCGGGCAGTAGCCGCCGACCAGTCCCTCGACGAGGACCTCACCCGTGCGCGCGTCGCAGGGGAAGGAGACGGTACGCAGCTCCAGCTTGCCCGCGTCGTACAGGTCGGTGACGAAGCGCAGGGCGTTCGCCCGGTAGGCGTCGTCGTAGGGGGCGTAGCCGTCCACGGAGATGCCGGCGGCCTGGAGGGTCCGCCCGATCGCCGCGTGGTGGACGGCGGCCAGTTCCTCGGGGGTGGTGCCGCTGCGGCGCGCGCCGGCCATGACGTAGGTCTGGCTGTCGTCGGTCCCCGTGGAGAAGACGACGGGTCGGCCGCGGGCGCGCAGGTACCGGGCGTGGATGTCGGCCGACAGGAACGGACCGGCCAGGTGCCCGATGTGGAGGTCGCCGTTGGGGGTGGGTGAGGTGTCGATGATGACGGCGGGCCGGGAACCCCCCGGTGAGGTCCCTGCCATCACTCAGGCCTCCCCGCGGTGCCGGGCGAGGAAGCCCTCCGCGGTCTCGGGGGTCCACCAGGCCGTGTACATCTGGAAGTCCTCCGTCCCCTCGTTGTGCACCTGGTGGTCCGTGTCCGGCGGGAAGTGGACGATGTCCCCCTCGCGGAAGGGCACGCGCTCGCCCCGGGATTCGAGGACCGCCTCGCCGGACAGGGCGATGAAGATCTCGTAGTCGGGGTGGGCGTGCCGGGTGGTCGAGGATCCCGGGTGGACCACGCACCAGGCGCCTTTGAAGGGGGCGTTGAGGGCGGACCAGGGGAGCAGGGGCTGCGAGAAGCCGTTCTCCGGCCCCAGCGTGCCGCGGTCGAGGCTGCGCATTTCCATGGTGGTCACCAATCTCGGTGTCGGTGTGGGCGTCGCGGTGGGTCGGGTGTGGGCGTGCCGCGGCCGTACGGGCCCGGAGGGCCGGGGCAGGCGGGGGGCCGGCTGCCGGAGTACGTCGGAGTCGTGGAGCGGCAGCCGGGTGGGCACGGGCTGTGGGCGGGGGCGTACGGCGGTGTCCGGCCTGCCGCGGGAGGTGTGCCGCGGCCGGGGCGCCTCAGAGGCGGGCGGCGATCTCCCGCATCCGGCGGTGGGCTCCGCCGTACCCGGGTCTGTCCGGGAGCAGGGCCTTGGGCACCTTCGTGGCGACGGTGTAGTCCGTGTCGACGACGTTCGCCAGCGGTGTGCGGGAGATCTGGGAGAGCAACTGGTAGGCGTCGAGCCGGTCGAGGCCGTGGAGTTCGCTCAGCCAGTTCACCATCTGCACCTGCGAGACGCGCCAGGCGTCCTCCAGGGGCCGGGCACACCCGAGGGTGATCAGGTACGCGTCGTTCTCGATGCGCGGCCAGGCGGGCGCGCCGCCCTTGATCAGGTCCACGACGAGGGTCACGTTCATGGCGCCCTCGACGGCGGTGCCGCACGACTCGCCCTCGCCCTGCCGGTAGTGGCCGTCGCCGACGGAGAACAGCGCGCCGTCGACGTTGACCCCGAGGTAACACGTGACACCGGCCCGCATCTCGGGGGTGTCGAGGTTGCCGCCGTGGGCGCCCGCCGCCAGCGAGGAGCGCACCTCCCCGCCCTGCGGGGCCACGCCCACCGTGCCGAGCATGGGGGCCAGGGGCAGGTCGACCGTGAACTCACCGGCCGCCGCCTCGAAGCGAATCGTTTCGGCATCCGGGTCGACCTGGTAGATCCAGGTCCGTTCCGGGAGCGGGTCCTGCAAGGTGGCGGTGCGATCGGTGGAGGTGAGCCCGCCGAATCCGGCGACGAGGGTGGAGACGCCCCAGTCACGGGCCGGGGTCAGCTCGGCGATGTGCAGGACCAGGGTGTCGCCGGGTTCCGCCCCTGCTACGTGGAAAGGGCCGGTCTGCGGATTGAATCTGCCGTTCCGGATTCTCTCGCCGGGCAGGTGGGAATTCTTGTGGAGCAGACCGCTGAAGGCGTCCTCGGTCCACAGTCTCAGGGCCGTTCCGGGGCGTAATCGGGAAATCGCTTGCGCCCCGCCGAACGTCCAGCTGAGCTGAGCGGGCGACGGCACGAATTCGAAGGTGTCCATGTACGTCTCTCCTCGGGAGGCGGTCCGTACATCTCCAGGCGCAGCAAGGCTACCTTCGTCGAATTCGCAGTCAAGAGTGTTTCCCGTGAACACTGCTGACAGGTCCGGTGCGCAGAAGAAACAGGCCATTGCGCGACGGGCCGTGGGCAATGTGTTCCAGCCGGTCAGAAAACACTCTCCCAGCGCCCCGGCTGCGGAACGGGGGCGGGACGGGGCCCGGGGTGCGGCCGGAAATGGAGGCCGTGCACAAAGCCGGTCGTCTCGGACGTGACGGTGAGGGACAGCTCGTCGGCGCGCTCGATCCTGGTGCACGCGCCGAACGACATCGCGAACAGCTGCGACAGGCCGCACTGCCAGCTGCGGACGGCCTCGGTGTGCTCGGGGGAGCCGTGGCCGAAGTACGACGCCAGCCGCTCGCAGTGCCGGGACGCCGCTCCGATCGTGTCGGCCGCTTCCCTGGTCACGGTCAGGTCGTGGACGGGCGGCCGGTGGTCCCTGCGGGGGCGGGGCGCGACGGTCACCTCGGGATCGGGGTAGCGGGCGGGCATCACGCGGTGCAGCTCCAGCGCGGCGTGCACCCCGGCCCCGAACGCCTCGGCCCGGGCGAGGCAGATCTCGGCGATCGCGAGCCACTGCGTCTCCGGTATGGCGAACCGCGAGCGCTGCGGGGGCGGATCCGTGCGGCCGGGGTCCGCCTCGGGGGTGGACGCCGCCCAGGGGGCGAGCGCGGTGTACAGGGCCCGCGCGGTGGCCGGCACCAGGTCCTTGACACTGCCCACCGCGTCGACGGCGGCGGTGATCGCCGCCATCTCCACGTCCGTCAGGGCCCGGTGCACACGCTCCGCCGTACCGGTCATCCGGGGCGACCTCCTTCGTCCGGTCTGCTCGGGCACAACAGACACCCCCGGGCCCGCACCGGGCTTGCCGTCCGGGCGGCCGACGGTGGGCGGTGTTCAGCGGTGAGGCCGCGCGGTGGCGGCAGACGGGGCTTGCGGCGGAACCAGGTCCGGGCAGGCCGGGGCGGGGGAGTCGACGGACCGGGCCAGGGCGGACGGTCGCTGCTCCCGGCCGGTCGCGGTGGCGGCATCGAGCGGTCCGGCCCGGATGGGAACGGGCCGCGCCGGACCGCCGTACCGCCACGCGTCCGCCGACGCCGGATGACGGTACGGCCTCGTCGCTCCGTCAGCCGATGGCCTGGTACGCGAGCACGCCGCCGAAGAAGATGACGCCCACGCCCGCCAGGAGGTCCACGCCCTGGAGCATCCGGGAGGTGAACCAGCGGCGGAACAGCATGGCCCCGGCGCTGAGGGTGGTGAACCACAGCAGCGTGCCGGAGCCGACGCCGACGAGCATGGCGAGCGAGTCCGCGAGCGTGTCGGTGACGTTCGCCGCCGTGGCGGCGGCGAAGGCCGCCGCCCAGTAGCCGATCGTCGCCGGGTTGGCCGCCGTCGCCGTGAGAGCCGTACGGAAGGCCTCCCACGGCTGCACCGTCTCGCCCTCGGTGTCGACGACCGCGCTCCTGGCCCGGAAGGCCGAACGCACGGAGCGGAAGCCCAGATACGCCATGACCACGGCACCGGCGAGCCCGAGCGCGGTCCGCAGCACCGAGATGTCCAGCAACTTGCCGACACCCGCGAGGCCCAGGCCGGCGTACAGCACGTCGATGGCCGCCGCGCCGAGGCCGATGGCGAATCCGCACAGAAAGCCGTTGCGCAGCACACTGCGCACGCACAGCAGCCCGATGGGACCGAGTGGCAGTGCGACGAGGAAGCCGAGTCCCAGACCCGCGCTCCAGGCCGGAATCACGCTCACCGTCTGCTCCCCCGCCGCACCACGCCGTTCACCCCGGCCCCCGATAAACGGGTTTGCGCCAATTCCCCCGCCTCCTTGCGGCACACCCGTCGGTCAGGTCATTCGACGAGTTCGGATATGCCGAAGCGTACCTCACCGGGGGCCGCGGGACTCAGGTCCTCCGGCGCGTAGAACATCTCGTAGACATTCGTGGACAGCAGTTGGCCGGCCCGGGTCAACGAATACACGTCGTCGCCCTGCTTTTCCAGCCAGCCCTTGTCGAGAAGCTGTTCCAGTTCGCTGCCGAAGACGTCCTCCATCGTGACCCCGAACCGGTTCTCGAAGTCGTGACGGTAGATCTCGCACATTTTCAGGCCACGGATCATGACCCGGCGCATCTCCTGCTCCTTGGTGAGATACGTGGCGAAATCGAGCGGGACCTTCCCCTCCTCCACCAGCTCGTAGTACTGCTTGAGCGGCTTGACGTTCACGAACAGCCGGTCGTGGATCACGCTCTTCGACGACACGCCGAAGCCGATCATCGGCCAGGTGCGCCAGTAGTACTCCAGGAACCGCGAGTAGTCCTCGCAGCGGTCGGGGTGGTAATAGCCCGTCGAGCTGCGGCGCTTGAACCCGGCCGCCTCCAGGGCCTCGATGGCGTACACGTACATGCGCTCTTCGTCCTCGGGCGTCGGCAGCGCCATCTTCTCGGACTTGATCAGCGAGTGGAACGCGGTCTTGGGCCAGATCTCCAGGCCGTAGGCGGTGATGCAGGCGGGTTCCAGCTCGATCGCCCGGTCCACGCTGTGCTTCCAGTCGTCCAGGGACTGGTCGGGCAGCGGGAAGATCAGGTCGATGTTGGTGTGGGTGAAACCGCCGTCGACGATGGTCCGGTAGGCCCGCTCGGCGGTGGCCAGGTCGTGCGAACGGTTGCAGATCTGCAGCAGGCGGTCGTCGAAGGCCTGGACCCCCAGGTTGAGCCGGTTGAAGCCGGACTCGCGCATCCGCGCGATCTTGGCCTCGTCCACCGTCGACGGGTCGAACTCCAGGGCGATCTCCGCCCCTTCGTTGAACTCGAAGGACTCGCGGCACACGTCGAGCAGCCGGGCCGTCTGGTCGCCGGTGAGGATGCCGGGCGTACCGCCGCCGAAGTAGACGGCGTCCACACGGAAGGCGGGGAACACCCGGTTCGCGGCGAAGGCGCGGATCTCCTTCTCCAGGGCGTCGACGTACTGCGCGAAGTGCTGCTCGTTCTTGTTGATGTAGACGGTGTAGTCGCAGAACCCGCACTTGGTGATGCAGAACGGCACGTGCAGGTAGAGCACGGCGTTCTCGGGGCGGAAGTACTCCTCGTACTCGTGCTTGCGGTACTTGAAGGGGTAGGTGTGGATGTTGCGGCGAACGATCTTCTCGGCCATCTGGCTGCTGCTCCTTGTCAGGCTCGCCGTGCGGCGGCGGAGGGGTGACCGGGCGGGAGGGGGGCCGTCAGCACAGCACCCGGAAGGGCTCGTAGCCGGTGGGCTGGTCCAGGGCGGGCCGGTCGTTGGGGACCACGGGGCGGCCGCAGGAGACGAACAGGTCGTCGTACCGGTCCCGGGAGCGCGCCCGGTAGTCGGCCGTGGACCTGGCCAGCATCTTGATGACCTCCTCGGCCAGCATCAGCTGGTACTGGCACGACTCGTCGTTGAGGACGTTGACGTCGCCCGAGGCCACGTGGTTCTCCTGCCGGCAGCCGCCGCCGCACAGGTAGCGGGCCCAGCACGCGCCGCACACGGGGTGCTCGTCGACCGAGCGCCGCCACTCGGGGTGCTCCCGGGTGATCCCCTCGGAGCCGGTGCCGACGTCGAAGCTCTCGTCGCCGACGAGGCGGTGGCAGGGGCTGATGCTGCCGTCGGGTGAGTGCGTGTAGTACGTCCGGCCGCCGGAGCAGAAGGCGAGGGCGGTGGCCCCCTCGGTGACCATCTGCACGGTCCGCTCGTACTCCAGCACGCCCTTGAAGCGGTTGTCGGGCGCGAAGAGGGACGGGTAGTGCAGCAGGAAGTCCTTGAACTGCTCGACGATGCCGGGCTGGAGGAAGTGGTTGATGTACTGGATGCCCTGCGGCTCGGAGAGCTTGCGGTCGCCGAGGGTGAGGGCGATGGGGACCTTCGTGTCCTTCTCCACCGGGTACACGCCCGGATAGATCTGGAAGTAGTCGAACAGGTCCAGCTGCCACAGGTCGTGCACGCTGTCCTTGAGGCTGGGCTCGCCGGTGGCGATCGTCATCCGCGCCACCAGCGTGATGTCGTCGCCGCACGCCTCCCGCAGCCGCCACAGGTTGCGCATGATCCGGTCGTAGGACCCCATGCCGTTCTTGGAGGGCCGGTTGGCGTCCTGGACCTCGCGACCGCCGTCGATGGAGACCGAGACGATGAAGCGGTACGCGCGGAACAGCTCCTCGATGCCCTGCGGCATCAGCGTGAGGTTGGTGGAGATGCGGTGCACGAACTCGGTGCCGTCCCGCTGCGAGACGGTCCGGGCGCGCTCGCAGATCTTCTGGATCACGGCAAAGTTCGCCAGCGGTTCGCCGCCGAAGAACTCGAAGCGGACACGCTGTCCGGGCACGGCGTTGCGCTCGATGAAGTCGAAGATCCAGGCGATCGAGTGCTCGCCCATGGCCTCGGTGATCCGGCCGTAGTCCCCGCCCTCGGCGAAGCAGTAGGTGCAGGCGAGGTTGCAGACGTTGGTGAGGTTGACGTTGACCGCGAAATCGGCCCCGTCGGACAGCGAACTCTCCCGCAGCCGGGAGCGGTTGACGCCCTCGTCCGCGCCCACGGCTTGCCGCATGCGCTCCCACGCCTGCCGCTCCGGGGGCAACAGGCTGTCGACGCCTGACTCCAGGCGCTCGGCGGTGCCGGCCGGGGCCAGCAGCAGCCGGTGGTTGTCGGTGAGGAACACCGCGGAGGTGTCGTCGCTGAAGGGCAGCACGCGGTAGTCGGTTCCGTGCTTCATGTGTGTCTCCCCCTTGTCTCCCTGGTTGCCGGGACCGGGGCTCAGCGGCGGGTGCCGGGCTGGAAGAGGGGCAGCGGCGACACGTCCTCGTTCAGGGTGCCGGCGGCCACCTCCACGGTCGGGAAGTGGGCCCGGTCGAAGACCTGGTGGAGGCTGGAGGTGCACCGGTCCGGGATGGCCACCTGGACGCCGAGCTCGTCGGGCGTGCTCTTGGCCGCGATGTAGCGGAAGCTCTCCCGCGGCTTGAGCTCGACGATCTCCCAGCTGCCGTCCGCGGCCGGATCGCCGTAGCGGCGGGTGTACGCGGTGGCGGGCGCGTCGGACTCGTTGCGCATCTGTACGTGGAGGGCGCGGACGTCGCCGTGCCAGTCGAAGGACGCCACGTCGAGGTCGACACCGGCGGGCAGGTCCTGGACCTTGTTGCGGCGCCGGGCGTCCGGCAGCAGCTTGAGGGGCGCGCGGGTGCCGCAGGATGCGCAGTTGCCGTCGGCGTCCACCCCGACCAGGTCGGCGTTCAGGCCGTACCGGGTGACCTGGAGCAGGCCGCACTGACTGCACCAGGTGTTGGTGGACTCGGTGTCGTAGACGTTGCCGAGGTAGACGTGGTTCAGGCCCATGTCGAGGGCGACCTTGCGGGCGCGTTCCAGGCGGTCCACGGGCGTGCGGATGGTGTCCGTCATCTTGTAGTCGGGGTGGAACCGCACGAAGTGGGTGGGGATCGACGGGTCCAGCCGCTCACCGACGAACGTGGCCATCTCGCGGGCGGTCTTCTCGTCGTCGCTGAGGTCGGTGACCATCAGCGTGGAGACCTCGACGTGCTTTCCGGCCCGGTAGACCTGCTCGGTGCCTTCCAGCACCGGCTCCAGCCAGCCCTTGGTGATCTTGCGGTAGTACTTCGGGTCGAGGGACTTGATCGACACCGAGAAGATGTCGATGACGGGGATGAGCTCCTCGATCGCCTCGCCGCTGATGAAGAACGCGGACTTGTAGAGGTTGACGATGCCGGCGGCCTTGGCGAGGGCGGCGGTCTCGACGACGAACTCGTGCCACACTACCGGGTCGTTGTAGGTCCAGGAGATGACCTTGATCCCGTGCCGGACGGCGATGTCGACGACTTCCTCGGGCGTGTAGTGGTAGACGTCCTTGTCCTCGACGTAACGCGCCTGGGACGTCTTCCAGTTGTGGCAGTAGTCGCAGTTGAGCATGCAGCCGACGTTGCCCATGGAGAGGATGCGGGCGCCGGGCGCGTAGTGGAAGACCGCCTCGGTCTCGATCGTCTCCTCGGTGGCGTGCACCGAACGCCCGTAGTTGAGGGTGACCAGGCGTCCGTCGCGGTTGGCGCGCACCATGCAGAAGCCGTGCTGGCCGGGGCGGATGCGGCAGTTGCGTGGGCTGAGGTGACATCGCACGACGTCGTCGTCGAGCCGTTCCTCCAGCCGGGCTGGATGGGGTTCCTGGTTCCAGGTGGTCTGCGTCACGGACTGTCCTTCCGTCAGGGAGAGGTGGGCAGTTGTGCCGTGCGGTGGTGCGGAGCGGAACCGTTTCGTCGGCGCGTCAGGCGTGGGCTGCCGACCGGGGCAGCTCGGTGATGTGCTCGTGGTCGGCCGCGACGGGGCCGACCTCCGTGGCGCCGCCCGGTGAGCCGAGGTCGGTCGTGGCGGTGAAGAACTCGGCGTTCACTCGCTCGTACACCTGCCACTCCTCGGGGAGTTCGGTGTCCCGGTGGATCGCCTCCACCGGGCAGACCGGTTCGCAGGCCGAGCAGTCGATGCATTCGTCGGGGTGGATGTACAGGGTGCGCGAGCCCTCGTAGATGCAGTCGACGGGACAGACGTCCAGACACGCCTTGTCCTTGACGTCGACGCAGGGCTGGGCGATTACGAAGGTCAACAGTTCCCCCATTGCCATGCTCACGGTGAAGTACCCGAAAGGTGGTGCCGCGCTGACGTGCGGAAGAGCTTCGGTTTCGCAGGAGCAGCGCGGCTGATCGGGGCGCGGCTCGGCAAAGAGTGGCGGGGGAATTGCGGACGCGTCAAGGAGATCGCATTGAGACTGCTGACTGGATTTCTCGAAGGTAAGGCAAGCCTTATTGAATTCGCCGTCCTCGCCGACCAGGGCACCTTGCCTCCGGGAGGGGGCCGGACGGTGCCGGCCGCCGCCCGAGGATGACCGAAAGCAGCCGTGGCCGGCGCGGGCGGTGGGGCCGGGGACGGATCTTCAGGGCTCGGCCCCGTCGTCGAGTCCGGCCGCCCGGTCGAGACTGGCGGTGATCCATTCGGCCAGTTCGAGACCGTCGCGCTCGGCGGCCCTGGTCCAGGCGGTCTCCTGCTCCGCGGTGGTGCGCAACTGCAGCCGCACGTGGCGCGGTTCGCGGACGTCGGACGGATCGGCCAGTTCCTTGCGCAGTTCGTGCCGGAGCCGGTTGCGGGACCAGCCCTCCCGGGCGGCTCGGTTCAGCCAGCTGCGGCGCTCCTCGGGGGCCAGGGAGGCCACTTCGGCGTGGTGCTGGAAACTGAGTCTGGGATGCCGTTCGGAGGCCGGAAAACGCCTGGCGATCCACGCGTAGTTGCGCAGGGTCTTGTAGTCGAGACCCGTTTCCTCCATCGCCTGGCGGTACTTTCCGGGGTATCTTTCCTGGCCGTACACGAGCCAGTCACCGTGCCACCAGCAGGAGGAATCCGCTATCAGGAAGAGGTGTTTTCCGACGCGTTTCCACTCCGCCAGGGAAAAGCCGGGTGGCAGGACCAGACTGGTGCGCCGGGTGACAGCGGCTCCGATGACGGGGTGTTCGGACACACTGTGCAGCGCGGTCGAGTTGCCCAAGCCGGTTCCCCCTTCTCTCCGGGGAAGGACAGGTTGCTCTGATCGCGACGGAGTCTGACACCGGGTTCCGGCCGCGGTCCAGGCCGTCGAGCCGTCAGCCGCGAGTCTGGCCCGAAGGCGACGGTCGGCCAGCACGGCCGAATCGCTCCGCACCCGCCACGCCGAAGGCCTTCCAGCCCATTACTGGACGCGCCGCAGATCCTGCTGCCCTGTTCAGGACAGGCCTGAAAATGCTGCTGCAACACGCCGACGCCGGTCACATCCCACCGGTTCGCTTCGGTGGGTGACCGCGGTGTGCCGCTGCTCGTCGGTCAGCCCCTGCCCGGTCGGCCGGGTCGGCAGGCATGGCATGGCATGGCATGGCATGGCATGGCCGGAACCCGCCGGTCCGGTCTGTTCCCGGGCTCTCGATGCGCCGGCCCGGAACCCCCGCTGCGCTACCGCCCCTTGCCCCCGCCCGGGCCGGCCGGGGTCTCGCTCGGAGGGCGCTCCGGGGCCGGCCGGGGGAGTCTGGCGCGGTCGAAGACGTGGAAGCTGAAGAAGACACCGCCGATGACCAGCAGGCCGCCCCAGAGCTCCTGGGCGGTGGGGAGGCGCTGTTCCCAGATCAGGTAGAAGAAGGCTCCGAACACCGCCTCCATCCCGATGATCGGGCCCATGACCGTCGCCGGGAGGCGCTTCGACGCGATGTTCCAGAACCACGTGGCGCACCACGAGCCCAGCACGGCAAGCGCCGCGCACCAGGCGAGGAACGACCCCAGCGTGCCGGCGTCGGCGAACGGGGACGTGCCCTCGGCGGACTCGGCCAGCGGCAGCAGGACGAGGGAGCCGAGGAAGGCGCCGATACCGATGCAGGCCGTCCACGTGGCGTTGTCCGGGACGCGGGTCGCGCGCCGCAGGATGATCCGGTTGGCGATGACGAAGTACGACCAGGCCACACACGCCGCGAACCCGAGCGCCGCGCCCGCGAGCCGGTCCTGCCCGTCGCCCGCCGTCCCCAGGGAGGCGGTACCGCCGTTCACCAGGAACAGCCCGGCGGCGATGACGGCGATGGGCAGCAGCCCGCTGCGCCAGGCGAAGACCTTCTCGACGGCGTTGGAGATCAGCGAGACCATGACGGGGATCAGACCGGTCATGGCCGAGGCGAGGACGCCGCCGCCGACGGACGCGGACATCGACAGCAGCAGGTAGAAGCCGATGTATCCCACGACTCCCAGGTGCATCGCCTTGAGGACGTCTCGCTTCCCCAGGGCGCGGAGCCTGCCGGGCCGCGCCAGCAGTACGGCGGCCGACATCAGGCCGAAGACGGCGTACCGGCCGAGGACGAGGTAGTAGATGTTGACGGGGTCGACGGCGGCGGGGCCCAGGAAGGTGAAGCCCCACAGGGCCGTGGCGAGGAGCGCGGCCGACAGCCCGACGAGGGCGGGCACGGACCGGCGCCGCCGCCGCGTCGGGTCCATGTCCGTCACCTCTCCTCGGTCCGCGGGCGTCGTACGGGGTGTCACCGTCACGCGGCGACCAGCTCGTCGCCGATCGCCACGACCTGTTCGACGAGGAAGTCGAAGTCGGAGCGCTCCGACCGGTGGTTGTTGTTGGCGACGCGGATGACGAACTTCCCGTCGATCACTGTATGGGACGGCATCGCCAGTCCCTCGACCTGCAACCGGGTCAGCACGGCCCGGTTGACACGGTTCAGCTCGTCCGCTGTGGCGCCCGGCCACACATACCGGAAGCACACGATGTTGAGGTCGCTGCGGGAGACGACCTCCAGCCGGTCGGAGCTGTCGGCCAGTTTCGTCAGGTGGGCGATCTGGCCGATGTTGCCCGCGATCGACGCGGCGAAGGACTCGATGCCGTGCGTCTTGAGGGCGAACCACACCTTCAGCGCCCGGAACCGGCGGGACTGCTCGATGCCCCGGTCGGAGAAGGCGAGGGAGTAGGCGGCGGGCCCCTGGTCCGTGCTGCTGATGTAGTCGGCGCTGGAGCTGAAGGTGCTCTCCAGCGCGTCGGCCCGGCGGACCAGGACGCAGCTGACGTCGAAGGGCATGTAGAGCCACTTGTGCAGGTCGAAGACGAGCGAGTCGGCCTCGCTCATCCCGGCCAGCAGGGTCCGGTGGGTGGGCAGCAGTTGCGCGAAGGCGCCGAACGCGCCGTCGACGTGGAACCAGAGGTCCTCCTCCCGGGCGATGGCGAGCAGTTCGTCGAGGGGGTCGACGGCTCCGGTGTTGACCGTGCCGGCGTTGCCGACCAGGCACAGGGGGTGGAGCCCGGCGTCGCGGTCCGCGCGGACGGCCCGGCGCAGGGCGCCGGTGTCGATCCGGAAGTCGGCGTCGACCGGTATCTGCCGGAAGTACTGCCCGCCGATGCCGAGGAGTTCGACGGCCTTCTCCACCGAGTGGTGGGTCTGCGCGGAGCCGTAGACGGTGAACTGCCGGCCGTCGGCGAGGGCGCCCAGGCCGCGGATGTCGGCCGTGCCGCTCTTCGCCCGGCGGGCGGCGGCGAGCGCGATGATCTGGCCCATCGACGCGCCGCTGGTGAGGATGCCGGAGCCGTCGGCGGGCCAGTGCATGGCCTCCTTCAGCCACTCCAGCACCTGGTGCTCGACCATCATCGCCGCGTTCTCGCCCGAGCCGAGCGTGCAGTTGACGACGGAAGCGAGCAGGTCGGCGTAGGCGGCGACGGGCACGCCGGAGCCGTTGGCCCAGCCCCAGAAGCGCGGGTGGATGTTGCCGCGCGGGTAGGGCATGACCGTCGTACGGAACTCCTCGTAGACGTCCTGCATGGGGGTGGCGGTCCGGGGCAGCGCGGTGCCGAGCCGGGCCTGGACGTCCGGGGGTACGGGCTGCCAGACGGGCCGGTCGCGGATGCCGGCGAGGTAGTCGGCCATGTCGTCGACGATGCGCCGGCCCAGGGCCTTGAACTCCTCCCAGTCCGGCGGGTCGAGGGGGGTGGTCTCTTCGTGCGGGGACACCGTGCCTTGCCTCCTGGCGGTCTTGCGGCGGTGGTCAGATGCGGGACGCTGCGGGTGCCCTGGGGGCGGTGGTGGCGGATGCCGCGTCCGTCATGAAGGCGGTGAAGCGTTCCGGGTGGTAGAGGGCGTGCATCGGGTGCGGCTGGTCGCCGAGGGAGGCGAGGACGGCCCGGGCGACGGCGGGTGCCTGTGCGAAACCGCCGGTGTTGTGGCCGCCGTTGATGACGAAGAGGCCGCCGTGCGCGGTGGTCTCCGCGTGGTAGATGCCGAGTGACGTGGCGGTCCAGGGCCGGACGCAGTACTTGAAGTCGTAGTTGTCGGCCGGCCGTGAGGACGCCGAGCGGTGGGCCTGGTCGGGGAAGAGCCGTTCGATGGTGTCGATGATGCCGAGCCGGATGGCGTCCAGCTGGGCCTCGTCGGCGTCGGTGCCGACGCCGGTGTAGCCGTACCCGGATCCGACGATCAGGGTCGGCCGGCCGTCGCCGTCGCGGGCGACCGTCACGTTGGCGTCCTCGGTGACATGGCCCTTGCGGCCGACCTTCAGCGAGTGCGGCAGCCGTGCGTGCTCGTTGCTGATCCGCATCCAGCCGCCCAGGACGCCCTGGATCCGGCCCTCGCAGGGCGAGCCCATGAGCAGGGCCTGGCCGTCGACTCCGGGCGAGGCGACGACGTGCGCGTCCGCGGGTACGGGCACCGGGCAGTCGAACCCGGTCACGGTGCCTGTGCCGTCGCGCCTGACCCATCGCACCGGGGTGTCCCAGTGGAACACCACGCCGCGTTCCTGGAGGAACGTGACGAGCCGCTGTGTGAACCGGTGCACTCCGACGGTGAAGCCGGGCACGAGGAACCCCCCGGCCAGGGCGCCGGTCTCGAAGGCGCCGGCCAGTCCCGGGAACTCCTCGCTCAGTTGCCCGGGCGTGAGCTCGCGGGCGAGGGCGCCGAGGGCGCAGTGCCGGGCGAGGGCGGCCCGGTGGTGGTCCGGATCGGCGTACAGCCGCAGGACACCGTCGGTGAGGACGACGTCCTCGAAGAGGTTGGGGTGCTCCTGGCGCAGGGCGGTCCACTCGTGGAACGCCTCGGCGGTGAAGGCGAAGATGTCCTGGTTGTAGGCGCGGGCCAGCCAGGACGGCACGCGTTCGAACTCGTCGATCCAGGCGCGCTCCGAGGGGGACAGCGGCCGGTCGCCGGCCGCGAGCCAGCCTCCCTGGTCGACGGGCAGCCGGAAGTGCGCCGGCGGACGGCCGTGGAAGTCCTGATTGTTGTAGCCGTCCATCTCGGTGAACGTGAACATGCGGGCGTCGTCGCCGGCGTGGGTGCAGCCGTACCGGCGCCAGTGCTCGCCGCCGGGGGCCGGGGACCGGTCGAGGACGGTGACCCGGTAGCCGTCCCGCCACAGGTACAGGGCCGTCACCAGGTTCACGACGCCGGCGCCGATCAGCACGGTCTCCCGGCTGCCCGAGGCGGGTAATGCGGGGTGTGCGGGGGCGTGCTGGAGGGTGAAGCGCCGTTCGAAACCGCTCAGGGCCGTCGCGATCGAGGCGAGGCCGCCGTCGGGGTGGTTGAACTCGACGAGGTCCCGGGGGGCGGAGCGGCTGGGAGTGCCGGTGACGTACGAGAGGTAGGTGGTCCCGGGCACGCTCTGGCACCAGTGCCGCAGAAAGGCTTCCGGTGGCCGCCTGGACATGATCAGACCGCGTGCGCCGTGGGCGGTCACCTCGCGCAGCAGCTCGTCGGCGGGCGCGGTGTCCAGATCGGGGAGGTGGACGATGTCTCCGCCGCGCAGGAAGTCGGAGTACGCCAGCTCGGAACTCGGGGTGGTGATGATCGTCTTCAACGTTCCGCTTTCCGTAAGAGGTGCGTGAATTCCACCGTTGTTGTTCAGGACTGCTCGTCGGTGAAGGGCAGCGAATGTCGTTGCAGGGAAAGGCTCGGGTTCGACCGGTCGTCGGCGCCGAGACGGACGCCGACCCAGCCTTCGAGGAAGGCTTTTTCCAGTTCTCCGGTGGCGGAGAGGCCGATGGACCGCTCCTCTTGCCCGTTCCGCGCCGGAGGCCAGGGGGCCGGGGTGGGGCGATAGAAGAGGAAGCGGAGTTTTCCGCCGAATTTGGTCACGAGCCGGACCGGGCGGAAGCCCGCGCGCATCAGCGATCCGACGCCGTGCGGATTCATCGGCGAGCTGGTCGAGTAGAGATGTCGGATGTCGAGGGCGGCGACGTCGGCGAGGGCCCTGGTATTCATCAGCCGGGCAAGTCCGTGGCCCCGCCATTCGGGCAGCACCGCGATGGTGTCCCAGTGTGCGACCCGGGCGTACTCGGAGGGCGGCAGCGGGGTGTCCTTGGCCAGGTTGAAATCCCGGTCGCGCGGAAAGTAGACCATCCGGTAGGCGACCGTGTCGGAGCCGTGCGACACGCCGTAGCAGAGCCCGCCGTCGGCGAGGCAGTAGGAGATGAACTCGGGCGTGCTGGTCTGGAAGACGTCCGGTTCGGGGAGCGAGGACTTGATGCGCTCCTGGAGGTCCAGGAGCGCATCGAGGTCCGCGGGGTCGAGGCGTCGGACCTCGAACATCAGCGCTCGCCTCCCGCCGCCGCCACGAATGCCGAGATCAGCGGGTCGGCGAGGTCGCCGGTGTCCTCCACGGGCAGCTCCGGGTGCCACATGACGCCCACCGCCCAGGCGTCGCCGGGGTGCTCGATCGCCTCGGTCAGCCGGTCGTCGGAGCGGGCCGTGACGCGCCAGGGGTGGCCGTCCGGCGCCAGGGGGCCCAGGCCTTGGTGGTGGTAGGAGGTGACGGTCACGGCGGGCTTGCCGTACGCCGCCGCGACGGCGCTGCCCTCGGTGAGGGTCACGCGGTGCCGCGAGGTCTCCGTCAGCGAAATCCGGTGGGCGACGCTGCCGCCGTTGACATCCGGAATGTGGGAAATGAGCGGATGGCCCGTGGCGGTGTAGAGGACTTGGCAGCCGCGGCAGATACCGAGCACCGGCAGCCCGGCTTCGAGTGCCGCTTCGGCGAGCCGGATTTCGAAGACGTCGCGGCCGGGTTGGTACTGATAGTCCGGCTGCCTCTCGGTGCCCGAGCAATGTGCGGGGTCGATGTCCTCACCGCCGGTGAGCATGAGGCCGTCGAGGTGCGGGAGATATGAATCGGCGAGCTTGTCGTCGACACAGGGAATGACGAGTGGAATACCTCCCGCCCGGACGACGTGATTGACATATCCGGCATGCAGACAATGGCTGTCTATTGCCGAGCGAAAGCGCGCGGTGATACCGATCCGCGGTTTCATGACCTACCCCCGTTGATGACGCGGATTGCAAAGCGCAGACACGCTAACTGATGCCGTTCCGGCCTGCAAGATCGAAGATCCGCGACCCGGGCCTTCCGCCATGTGTGAAGAAGGGCGTTTTTCGGTCAGCGGGATAGGCCTGACTCCCGGAAACCGCACCCCCGTACTGGCTCGAATTCGACGGTGACAACCGGACACGGCTTTTCCGTCCGACCCTTCCGACGAGCCGCGGGTGGGTGGGGTGTGTCCCGCCGCGGCGGGACACACCCCACCCACCCGCCTCGCGAGACCCGCTCCCCGCGCCCTTGACAAGCCACGACGCCCAGCGGCAGTCTTCCGGTAAGCAGAAAGCAACTTCCACAATGCGAAACACAGCGGAAGGGAGCGCGGCCCGATGGGATTCGCAGACCAGCGCTTCAACGTCAACCTGTCGATCCTCTTCACGGAACTCCCGCTCCTGGAGCGTCCCGCGGCCGCCGCCGCGGCCGGCTTCACAGCGGTCGAGCTGTGGTGGCCCTGGGTCGACTCACCCACCCCTGATCAGTCGGAGCTCGACGCGCTGAGGAAGGCCGTCGAGGACGCGGGCGTCCAGCTCACGGGCCTCAACTTCTACGCCGGCCGGCTGCCCGGCCCCGACCGTGGCGCCCTGTCGATCCCCGGCGAGGAGTCGGAGAGGTTCCGCGCCAACATCGACGTGGCGGCCGGCTTCGCCGCCTCCCTCGGCTGCACGGCGCTCAACGCGCTGTACGGCAACCGCGTCCAGGGCGTGGACCCGGCCGAGCAGGACGCGCTCGCGCTGGAGAACCTGGTGCTCGCGGCCCGGGCCGCCGACCGCATCGGCGCGATCCTGCTGATCGAGGCGCTCAACCAGCCCGAGTCGCCGGCATATCCGCTGGTGTCGGCACCGGCCGCCGTCGGCGTCGTCGACAAGGTCAACGACACGACGGGGCTGGGCAACGCCCGCTTCCTCATGGACCTCTACCACCTGTCCATGAACGGCGAGGACCTGCCGCAGGCGATCGAGCGGTACGCCGCGCGGACCGGCCACGTCCAGATCGCCGACAACCCCGGCCGCGGCGCCCCCGGGACGGGCTCGCTGCCCCTCGAAGACCTCCTCGACCAGCTGAACAAGGCGGGTTACGACGGCTGGGTCGGCCTCGAGTACAAGCCGGGCGACCGCCCGAGCGCCGAGGCCTTCGACTGGCTGCCCCGCTGACCCCCGCACCGAAAGGCACCCCATCATGAGCAACGCACTTCCCAAGGTCGCCTGGATCGGTCTCGGCATCATGGGCTCCCCCATGTCCGAGAACCTGATCAAGGCGGGCTACCAGGTCACCGGCTACACCCTCGAGCAGGACAAGCTCGACCGGCTCGCCGCGGTCGGCGGCACGGCCGCGGCCTCCATCGCCGAGGCCGTACGGGACGCCGACGTCGTCATCACGATGGTGCCGGCCTCCCCGCAGGTCGAGGCCATCGCCTACGGTCCGGACGGCATCCTGGAGAACGCGAGGTCCGGCGCCCTGCTGATCGACATGTCCTCGATCACCCCGCAGACCTCGGTCGACCTGGCGAAGGCGGCGAAGGACAAGGGGATCCGCGTCCTGGACGCCCCCGTGTCCGGCGGTGAGGCCGGTGCGATCGAGGCCGTGCTGTCCATCATGGTCGGCGGCGAGCAGGCCGACTTCGACCAGGCCAAGCCGGTCTTCGAGGCGCTCGGCAAGACCATCGTGCTGTGCGGCCCGCACGGCTCGGGCCAGACCGTGAAGGCCGCGAACCAGCTGATCGTCGCCGTGAACATCCAGGCGTGCGCCGAGGCCGTGGTCTTCCTGGAGAAGTCGGGCGTGGACCTGAAGGCGGCCCTGGACGTCCTGGGCGGCGGCCTGGCCGGCTCGACCGTGCTGGCCCGCAAGAAGGACAACTTCCTGGGCCGGGACTTCAAGCCGGGCTTCCGGATCGACCTGCACCACAAGGACATGGGCATCGTCACCGACGCCGCCCGCAACGTCGGCGCGGCCCTGCCCGTCGGCGCCGTGGTCGCCCAGCTGGTCGCGTCCCTGCGCGCGCAGGGCGACGGCGGCCTGGACCACTCGGCGCTGCTGCGGGCCGTGGAGCGGCTCTCCGGCACCCGGATCTGACCCTTTCGGCCCTCGCGCCCCGGGGGGTCCCTCAGTCCCCGGGCGGCGTCGCCCCTGACACCTGTCCTGTCGCGCCCAAAGGGGCGGCGCCGCCCGGACCAGCCATGCCCATCGCTTCAACAAACTGTTGACGCTCCGATCGCCCCGACCCTAGGCTCCACAAAGCGGAAACATTTTTCCGCTGCCCTCTCGTACGGAAGGTCACGATGTCGCAGCGCGTGCTCACCACCGAGTCCGGCGCCCCCGTCGCCGACAACCAGAACTCCGCCACCGCCGGCGTCGGCGGCCCGCTTCTGCTCCAGGACCAGCATCTGCTGGAGAAGCTGGCGCGCTTCAACCACGAGCGCATCCCGGAGCGCGTGGTGCACGCCCGGGGCTCCGGCGCCTACGGCCACTTCGAGGTGACCGACGACGTCACCGGCTTCACCCACGCCGACTTCCTGAGCGAGACCGGGAAGCGGACCGAGGTGTTCCTGCGCTTCTCGACGGTGGCCGACAGCCTCGGCGGCGCGGACGCGGTCCGTGACCCGCGCGGCTTCGCGGTCAAGTTCTACACGGCGGAGGGCAATTACGACCTCGTCGGCAACAACACCCCGGTGTTCTTCATCAAGGACCCGATCAAGTTCCCGGACTTCATCCACTCGCAGAAGCGCGACCCCTTCACGGGACGTCAGGAGCCGGACAACGTCTGGGACTTCTGGGCGCACTCCCCCGAGGCCACGCACCAGGTGACCTGGCTGATGGGCGACCGCGGCATCCCGGCCTCGTACCGGCACATGAACGGCTACGGCTCGCACACCTACCAGTGGACGAACAGCCGGGGCGAGGCCTTCTTCGTCAAGTACCACTTCAAGACCAACCAGGGCATCCGCTGCCTGAGCAGCGAGCAGGCCGCCGAGCTCGCGGGCAAGGACCCGAACTCCCACCAGACGGACCTGCTCCAGGCCATCGAGCGTGGTGTGCACCCGTCCTGGACCCTCTACGTCCAGATCATGCCGGCGGCCGAGGCGGACGGTTACCGCTTCAACCCGTTCGACCTGACCAAGGTCTGGCCGCACCAGGACTACCCGCTCCGGCGTGTGGGCCGGCTGGTGCTGGACCGCAACCCGGACAACGTCTTCGCCGAGGTCGAGCAGGCCGCGTTCTCCCCGAACAACTTCGTGCCGGGCATCGGGCCCTCGCCCGACAAGATGCTCCAGGGCCGCCTGTTCGCCTACGCTGACGCCCACCGCTACCGCCTGGGCGTCAACCACACGCAGCTGGCCGTCAACGCGCCCCGGGCCACGACCGCCCAGAACTACGGCCGGGACGGCTTCATGGCCTCCAACGCCCAGGGCCGGTACGCGAAGAACTACGAGCCCAACTCCTACGACGGCCCGGTGGAGACCGGCCGCCCGCTGTCGGCGCCGCTGGCGGTGACCGGCCACACGGGCACCCACGAGGCACCCCTCCACACCAAGGACGACGACTTCTTCCAGGCGGGCGAGCTGTACCGGCTGATGTCCGCCGAGGAGAAGTCCCGCCTGGTCGCGAACATCGCCGGCGGCCTCTCGCAGGTCTCCCGCGACGACGTGATCGAGAAGAACCTCGCGCACTTCCACGCCGCCGATCCCGAGTACGGGCGGCGCGTGGAGGAGGCGGTCCGCGCCCTGCGCGAGGACTGAGCTCCCTGACCGCGTCCGACCGCCCGGGGCGACCCGGATGAGGGGTGGTCGCCCCGGGAACGGACGCGGGCAGGGCGCGGACCGCGGCGGCGTGCGAGCCAGTGCGGTGGTGAAGGACCCGGACGGGCTTGTCGACCTGAGGGAAGACCGTTCCGGACTCCGTCGCACCCGCCGCGGTCCTCATACCCGATCCCCTCCCCCACGACCCCGTCCGGCGGCGCGAACGTCCTGTCGCGCCCAGCCTCGCGCCGTCGGACGGCCAGTCCCTCCCTCAGGGTGCGGAACCGGCCCGGCCGCAGCAGCCTGAAGGCATGGCACATCCAACCGAGCACCCGCATGTCGTGGTCCACGCCCCCGCCCTGGACGGATCCCGCCGGGTCACCCTGGGCGAGGAGGCCCTGGGGATCGCCACGCACGTCGATGACGTGGCGGAGATCCTGCGGCTGGCCGACCTCTACGTCACGGACGTCGAGGAGAGCGACCTCGTCGAGTGGCAGGGCGGCGGCCCGGACGACTGGCCGGGACTGTCGGAGCACCACGAGGCGTGAGGACACCCCGCGCCCACGTGGGCGCGCGTACGGCACCGGTCGTACACCCCGTACGGAACCCTCAAATGAACCTCTGAACCCGGCCCCGGGGGCTTCAACCGCCCCCGGGGCCGGGCACATTCTCGTCACACGGGACCCGCCGGCACGGGGGCGGCGGGCCCCGGCACGGGGGTGAAGCCATGAGCGACGGTACGGCGGTCCCGCTGGAGCCGCACGAGATCGCACTGCTGGGGGACGGCCCGCGGGCCGCCGTCACCGTCGCCGTGGTGGACCTGTATCTGCGGGGCCTGGTGGAGGCCGACCGGCCGGGGACGATGCGGAGGGGCATCGCGGACGCCGTGACCGGGGAACGGCCGCCGTCCCCTTTGGCGGAGGCGGTGCACGGGGCCCTGCGCCGGCCGGCCGGTCTGCGGACGTTGGTCAAGAATCCGGACATACGGCTCGCGGTGGCCCTGATGCGCATCCCGCTCGCCGAGGCGGGCCTGCTGCGCTACCCGCTGCTCGGCCCCACGCGCGCCGCCCGCCGCCATGTTCGTGAGCTACGGCTCGATCACCCGCTGCCCGCGAGCAGACGCGGTCTGACGGACCACGACCGCCTGCTGGCCGTCGCCCTGCACGGCGAGGCGGCCCTCCGGCTCCTGGTGCCGCGCTTCGCCCTGCGGGCGGGGCTGATGCGACGGGCCGAGGTGGGCGGCAAGCCCCTCCTCAAGCACTCACCGCGCGGTACGGGCGGGGGCAGCGCGGGTTACTCCTACTGCGGCGGGGGCGGTGGCGGGGGCGGCGAGTGACCGCGGGTCCGGGCACGCGCGAGGGGCGGTCCGTCCTTCCGGACGGGCCGCCCCTCGCCTGCGCGGGCGTCAGACCTTCAGCGTCCTGATCGACGTCGGTGCGTGGCCGGGCTCGGTGGCGAGCTCCTCGAACTCCACGACGTTGCCGATGTCGTTGGTCGTCGACATGGAGATGTTGGTGACGCGTTCCAGGATCGCCTCGACGACGACCGGGACCCGGTACTCGGCGGCGAGCTTCTTGGCCTGCTCGAACGCGGCGCCGAGTCCGGCCGGGTCGGTGACGCGGATCGCCTTGCAGCCGAGGCCCTCGGCGACCTTGACGTGATCGACGCCGTAGACGCCGAGCTCGGGCGCGTTGATGTTCTCGAACTCCAGGTTGACCTGGAAGTCGATGTCGAACGCCCGCTGCGCCTGGCGGATCAGGCCCAGGTAGGAGTTGTTGACGAGGACGTGGACGTACGGGATCTTGTGCTGCGCGCCGACGGCCAGTTCCTCGATCATGAACTGGAAGTCGTAGTCGCCGGAGAGCGCGACGACGGACGCCTCCGGGTCGGCCTTGGCGACGCCGAGCGCGGCCGGGATGGTCCAGCCGAGCGGGCCGGCCTGGCCGCAGTTGATCCAGTGGCGGGGCCGGTAGACGTGCAGCATCTGGGCGCCGGCGATCTGCGAGAGGCCGATGGTGGAGACGTACCGGGTCTCCGGGCCGAAGGCCTTGTTCATCTCCTCGTAGACGCGCTGCGGCTTGATCGGGATGTCGTCGAAGTGCGTACGGCGCTGGAGGGTCGCCTTCCGCTCCTGCGCGGAGGCGGCCCAGGCGGAGCGGTCGGGCAGCTTGCCGGCCGTCTTCAGTTCGCGCGCCACCTCGACGAACAGCTCCAGCGCGGCCCTGGCGTCGGAGGCGATGCCGTAGTCGGGCGCGAAGATCTTTCCGATCTGGGTGGGCTCGATGTCGACGTGCACGAACGTCCGTCCGGCGGTGTAGACGTCGAGTCGGCCGGTGTGGCGGTTGGCCCAGCGGTTGCCGATGCCGAGGACGAAGTCGGACTCCAGGAAGGTCGCGTTGCCGTAGCGGTGCGAGGTCTGGAGGCCGACCATGCCGGCGTTCAGCTCGTGGTCGTCGGGGAGGACGCCCCAGCCCATGAGGGTGGGGACGACCGGGATTCCTGTCAACTCGGCGAATTCCACGAGCAGTTCGGCGGCATCGGCGTTGATGACGCCGCCGCCCGCGACGATCAGCGGTCGCTCGGAGGCGTTCAGCATCCCGATCGCCTTCTCGATCTGGGCTCGGGTCGCGGCGGGCTTGTAGACCGGGAGCGGCTCGTACGTCTCCGGGTCGAACTCGATCTCCGTGAGCTGGACGTCGATCGGCAGGTCGATCAGGACCGGGCCGGGGCGGGCGGAGCGCATCAGGTGGAAGGCCTGCTGGAAGACGCCGGGGACCTGCGCCGCCTCCAGCACGGTCACGGCCATCTTGGTGACCGGCTTGGCGATCGAGGCGATGTCGACGGCCTGGAAGTCCTCTTTGTGGATCACGGCGGTCGGGGCCTGGCCGGTGATGCACAGGATCGGGATGGAGTCGCCGGTGGCGGAGTACAGGCCCGTGATCATGTCGGTGCCGGCCGGGCCGGAGGTGCCGATGCAGACGCCGATGTTGCCGGCGTGGGTGCGGGTGTAGCCCTCGGCCATGTGCGAGGCGCCCTCCACGTGGCGGGCGAGGGTGTGGTTGATGCCGCCGGAGGCCTTGAGCGCCGCGTAGAAGGGGTTGATCGCCGCGCCCGGGACACCGAACGCGGCGGTGACGCCCTCACGCTTGAGGATCTCAACTGCCGCGCGGGCAGCGGTCATTCGAGCCATCGAGTACTCCTGCTTCGACTGTCGGATTCGCACTCCCGTCGCGCCCCGCGGTGAGCTCTTCCGTAATGCGGAAAGTAACTTCTACTATCTGGAATGAATGTATGCGGGGCGGGTGAAGGGCGTCAAGAGACGGGCAAGCGGCGGACAGCCGCGGGTTCGCTGAAGCACGATGGACGCGCCGACCCGATGTGACGCCGTACTGGAGTGGGCATGGCCAAGAGCGTGCCGGTGCGCTGCCCGTCCTGCCGACGGGAGCACCGCTTCACAGCCCCGTCGTACCCGTGCGTGTGCGGGGCGCCCGTCGCCCCGCGGCTCGACCCGGACGGGACGGTGACGCCCGTCTCTCATCGCGTCTGGCAGGACGACTGGGTGACCGTACGGTGCGAGTCCTGCGGCCGACGCGGGGAGTGGCCACGGCCGGAGGTGGGGTGCCCGTGCGGGACGGTACTGCGGGTGCCGGTGACGGAGGGGCGGGGTGTGGCCGGCCGGGGCGGCAGGACGGGCCAGGACACGGCAGCTGACGGCGGCTTCAGGTCTGACCGGGACACGGTCGACCCGGACGCCGACGACGGCCGGGACGGCGCGCCGGTCCCGGGCGGTGCGACCGGGCCGCACGACGCCGCAGCCGCCGAGGGGGACCCTGCCCCTGCGGACGCCGGTGCCGACGTCGCCGACGGTGCCGCTGCCGCCCGGCCGCCCTTCCGCTCCGTCGCGATCCGTACCCCGCTCGACGCCGTCACCGCCGCCGCGCTGTACTTGCGCCGGCTCGGCTACCGGCGTGTCCGGCGGGCCGACCAGCGGCCGCCGTCCGGCATCGGCCTCGCCGCCCGCGGCGTCGTCGCGCTGGTCGACCCTGCCGTGCGCCCCGCGACCCTGCGGGACGTGGAATGCCTGTGGCTGACGGCCATGACGGAGTCGGCGGACTGCCTGTGCTTCACCCTCGCCGGGTACGCGGACGACGCCCGGGCCCGTGCCGACGCCCTCGGCGTCCCGCTGTTCGTCCTCGACCTCACCGGCACCCCACGGCCGGTGAACGCCCCGGCCGACGCACTGGACGCCACCGGCACCGGGGACCGGGCGCCCTGACGCACCGCAGCAGTTCGCCGCCGCCCCTTCCCGCACGCGCTCCGACCGGGCGCGGCGGTGAGCGCGGTCCATCCGCTGCCGGCCAGTGCACGGCCTGGGCGCCACGTCGCCCGAGAAACCACAGGATCCCGGCGTGCACCGCGCCGCATACTCACCCCATGCGTATCCGCTCCGCGACCGCCGCCGAACTCCCCGCCCTCCAGGACATCGAGCGTGCCGCCGGGCTCCCCTTCCGCGACCTCTGCATGCCGGAGATCGCCGACGACGAACCGCCCTCGCTCGACGTGCTGGAGCGCTTCCGCGGGGCGGGCCGATGCTGGGTCGCCGTGGACGAGCGGGATGCCCCGGTGGCGTACCTCGTCGCCGAACCCGTGGACGGCGCCCTGCACATCGAGCAGGTCTCGGTCCACCCGCGCGCCGCGCGCCGGGGCGTGGGCAGGGCCCTCCTGACGTACGCCGCCGAACGCGCCCGCGAGGAGGGCCTGGCAGCCCTGACGCTCACCACCTTCACGGAGGTTCCGTGGAACGCCCCCTATTACGCCCGTCTCGGCTTCCGCACCCTCACGGAGGCGGGGCTCACCCCCGGCCTGCGCGAGATCCGCGCGACGGAGGCCGAACACGGCCTCGACCGCTGGCCCCGCGTGTGCATGCGCGCACCGCTGTGACCGAGCCGCGGTAATCCGCGCGCGGCCCGGCCCGCACTGCTGCCACGATGCGCCCCATGGGCGACATCGAACCCGGCACGCTCGTCGTGCGTCACGCCGAGCCGCCGGACCACACGGCACTGACCGGGACCGACCCGATCGCGGCGGCGGGAGACCGGGCGCGCCGCGCGAGCATCCGGCGCTGGTGCGAGCAGGGCCGGGCCCTGCTGGCCGAAGACGCGCGGGGCCCGTGGGCTACGCCGTGCTGGAGTACACCTTCTTCGAGCAGGGCTTCCTCACCCTGCTGACGGTCGCGCCCGCCGCACGCCGGCAGGGAGTGGCCACACGGCTTCTCACGGCCGTCGAAGCGACGTGCATCACGCCCAAGCTGTTCACCTCGACCAACGTCTCCAACCAGCCCATGCAGCACCTGCTCCTGAGGGCCGGCTGGCAACCCACCGGTCTGGTCCACGGCCTCGACGACGGCGACCCCGAGCTCTTCTATCTCTGCCCGCCCGCGAACCTCTCCCGCAGTTCCACCTTGCGAACCTTCCCGGACACCGTCATCGGGAAGGAGTCGAGGAGCTGAAGCCCGGTCGGGATCTTGTAGTGGGCCAGGCGGCCCTGACAGAAGGTCCGCAGTTCGTCCAGGGTGAGCGGGTCGGCGGGGTCGTGGGGGATGACGCAGGCGAGGACCTCCTCGCCGTAGCGGTCGTGCGGGACGCCGACGACCTGGACGTCCTGGATCTTGGGGTGGGCGTAGAGGAACTCCTCGATCTCGCGGGGGTAGATGTTCTCCCCGCCCCGGATGATCATGTCCTTGATGCGGCCGACGATCTCGACGTAGCCGTCCTCGCGCATCACCGCGAGGTCGCCGGTGTGCATCCAGCGGCCCGCGTCGACGGCCTCGGCGGTCTTCTCCGGCTCGTTCCAGTAGCCGAGCATCACGCTGTAGCCGCGGGTGCACAACTCGCCCGCCGTGCCGCGTGGCCGGGTCACGCCCGTCGCCGGGTCGACGATCTTCACCTCGATGTGCGGCAGCACGCGGCCGACCGTGCCGGTGCGGTGTTCCAGGTCGTCGTCCATCCGGGTCTGGAGGGAGACCGGGGAGGTCTCGGTCATGCCGTAGCAGATGGAGACCTGCTGCATGTGCATCTCGGCGACCACCCGCTTCATCACCTCCACCGGGCAGGGCGAGCCCGCCATGATGCCGGTGCGCAGGGAGGAGAGGTCGTACGAGGCGAAGCCGGGGAGGTTCAGCTCCGCGATGAACATGGTCGGGACGCCGTAGAGCGAGGTGCAGCGCTCCTGCTGGACCGCCTCCAGCGTGGCCTTCGGGTCGAAGGACGGGGCCGGGATCACCATGCAGGCGCCGTGCGAGGTGGCGGCGAGGTTGCCCATGACCATGCCGAAGCAGTGGTAGTACGGCACCGGGATGCAGATCCGGTCCTGCTCGGTGTAGGCGATCAACTCGCCCACGAAGTAGCCGTTGTTGAGGATGTTGTGGTGGGAGAGGGTGGCCCCCTTGGGGAAGCCCGTCGTGCCCGACGTGTACTGGATGTTGATCGGGTCGTCGCAGGACAGGCCGTCCTCCGTGATCCGGGCGCCGGGAGTCCCCCGCCCGAGCAGCGCGTCCCAGCTCGGATCGCCGATGTAGACGACCTCGCGCAAGTCGGCGCATCTGCCCCGCACTTCGTCGACCATCGCCCGGTAGTCGCTCGTCTTGTGGCTGAGGGAGGCGAACAGGAGGGAGATCCCGGCCTGCTTGAGGACGTACTCGACCTCGTGGGTGCGGTAGGCCGGGTTGATGTTCACCATGATCGCGCCGATGCGGGCGGTGGCGTACTGGACGAGGACCCACTCGGGACAGTTGACCGCCCAGATGCCCACCCGGTCGCCCTTGGCGACCCCGGAGGCGAGGAGGGCGGAGGCCAGCTCGTCGACGGCCGCGCCGAACTGCGCGTACGTCCAGCGCCGCCCGGAGGGCACGTCGACCAGCGCCTCACGGTCCGGCCAGGCGGCCACGGCCCGGTCCAGGTTGGCCCCGACCGTGTCGCCGAGCAGAGCGGTCTCGCTGGTTCCATGACTGTACGAGGTCACCGGAAGTCCTCCTCGCGGTACTCGGCGTCCGAGCCGGCCGCCGTGGCCTCCCGCAGCTCGATGCGGCGGATCTTGCCCGAGACGGTCTTGGGCAGCTCCCCGAACTCCAGGCGGCGGATGCGCTTGTAGGGGGCCAGGGCCTCACGGGAGTGCTCGAACAGCACCTTCGCGGTGTCGGGGCCGGGCTCCCAGCCCGCGGCCAGGACGACGTACGCCTTCGGCACCGCGAGCCGCAGCTCGTCCGGCGCGGGCACGACGGCCGCCTCGGCCACCGCCTCGTGCTCCAGCAGCGCGCTCTCCAGCTCGAAGGGGCTGATCTTGTAGTCGGACGCCTTGAAGACGTCGTCCGCGCGGCCGACGTAGGTGATGTAGCCGTCGGCGTCCCGCGCGCCGATGTCGCCCGTGCGGTAGTAGCCGCCGGCCATCGCCTCCGCCGTGCGGTCCGCGTCGCCGTGGTAGCCGGTCATCAGGCCGACGGGGCGGTCCGACAGGTCGAGCGCGATCTCGCCCTCGCTCGCGCCCGGCGCGCCCGAGACGGGGTCCAGCAGTTCGACGCGGTAGCCGGGGCTCGGCCGGCCCATCGAGCCGGTCTTGAGCGGCTGGCCGGGGCTGTTGGCGACCTGCACGGCCGTCTCGGTCTGGCCGAAGCCGTCCCGGATGGTGACGCCCCAGGACCGGCGGACCTGTTCGATGACCTCCGGGTTGAGCGGCTCACCGGCGGCGACGACCTCGCGCGGCGGGGTGCGCAGCTGCGTCAGGTCGGCCTGGATGAGCATGCGCCAGACGGTGGGCGGGGCGCAGAAGGTGGTGACCTGGGCCCGGTCCATCTCGGACATGAGCCGGGCCGCGTCGAAACGCGTGTAGTTGAGCAGGAAGACGGTCGCCTCGGCGTTCCAGGGGGCGAAGAGGTTGGACCAGGCGTGCTTGGCCCAGCCGGGTGAGGAGATGTTCAGATGCACGTCGCCGGGCTTGAGGCCGATCCAGTACATGGTCGACAGGTGCCCGATCGGATACGAGGTGTGGGTGTGCTCGACGAGTTTGGGCCGGGCGGTGGTGCCCGAGGTGAAGTACAGCATCAGCGGGTCGTCGGCCCGGGTCGGGGCGTCGGGCGTGAAGTCGGCCGGGGCACCGTGGGCGTCCTCCAGCGGCAGCCAGCCCTCGGGCACGGCTCCCGGGGCTCCCGCCGCGATGCGGGTGTAGCCGCCGGGGACCTCGGCGAACTTGCCGGTGTCCTCGGAGCGCGCGATGACGTGCCGGACCCGGCCGCGGTCGACGCGGTCGCGCAGGTCGGCGGGGCCGAGCAGCGGAGTGGCCGGGATGACCACCGCGCGCAGTTTCATCGCCGCGAGCGCGGTGATCCACAGTTCGGCCTGGTTGCCCAGCATCACGAGGATCCGGTCCTCGGCGCGCACGCCCCGGGCGCGCAGCCAGTTGGCGAACCGGTCGGAGCGTACGGACATCTCCTCGAAGGACAGCCGGGTCTCGTGGCCGTCCTCCTCGACGATGTGCAGCGCGGTGCGGGCGTTGCCGTGCGCGATCTCGTCGAACCAGTCGAGCGCCCAGTTGAAGCAGTCGGGACGGGGCCAGCGGAAGCCCTGGTAGGCCGTGCCGTAGTCCTCGCGGTGTTCCAGCAGGAAGTCCCGCGCGCTGCGGAACGCCTCCGTCGCCGATGTCATGCGTCCTCCTTGGTGCCGGACCATTGCCGGGCGGCTCCGAGCCATCGTGTAATCCGTGATGCAGGTCTCACTACCCCCGAACGGGGGGTGCGCCCGCACAGGAGCCGTCGTGAAGGGGCGAGCAGGTGACAGCAGACGCGTCCGACGCGGTCGAGATACGGAACGCGCTGCTCCGTCTGCGGCGCGCCACCGGCCTTCCGGTCGCCTTCGGCGGCCTGATGGAGGCCGGGCGGCAGATGCGCATCAGCGAACTGAGCGGCACGGCGACGCACGCCCTGCGTTCGCTGGTGGTGACGTCCGGGAACGGGCTGGGCGGCAAGACGCTGGTGCTCGCCCGGCCGTGCGTGGTGACGGACTACTCGGTGTCGCGGCAGATCAGCCACGAGTACGACGCCCCGGTGGCGGTCGAGGGACTGCGCTCGGTGCTGGCCGTGCCGGTGGTGGTGCGGCACTCGGTGCGCGGGGTGCTGTACGGGGCGCTGCGGACGGCCCTGCCGCTGGGCGGGCGCATGCTGGACGAGGCCGTCGAGGCGGCGCGGGACGTGGAGCGGGCGCTGGTCGTGCGGGAGGAGGCCCGCACGCTCGCCGCGGAGGGCCGGCCCGGCGCGGGACGGGAGCAGGTGCGGGAGGCGCACGCGGCCCTGCGGGCGCTGGCCCCGAAGATCGCGGATCCCGGGCTGCGGGCCGAGCTGCTCGACGCCTGTGCCCTGCTGACGGCCGATACCACCCCCTCGGACCGGGTCCGGCTCACGCCGCGCGAGGTGGACGTGCTGGCGTGCGTCGCCGCGGGGGCCACGAACGCGGTCGCGGCCGAGCGGCTGGGCGTGACGCCCGAGACCGTCAAGGGGTATCTGCGGTCGGCCATGCGGAAGCTGCGGGCCCGGACCCGGGGCGAGGCCGTGGTCGCGGCGCGCCGGGCGGGATGGTTGCCGTAGGTTTGTGATGTTTTCCGTTGCCCCTGCCCGTTCGATATGCCGACGGGTTCCCGACCGGGCGCCACCGTCGTGTTCCGCCGCATTAGGGAGCCCAATGAATTCGCGCGCGGACCTGCGTTGTTATTTCCCTCACCACGCCGTCCCTCCGAAATTCAAAGAGCTGTTGCCTAATATTGGCCAGGACACGACACACGGAGGGGAGCGGTGACCGTGCCACGGGACTTCCAGGAGCCTCCCAGGAGCCGCCCCGACCTGGTCATCGGCCGGGAGGACCTGTTCACGTCGGCGCGTGAGCAGCTCGGCCGAGGCGGCAGTGTGCTGCTCCACGGCCCCGCGGGAATTGGAAAGTCGACGGTCCTGCGGGCGCTGGCCGCGGATTACGCCGGTGCGGCCCGGACCGTGTTGCGCTGCTCGGCCACCGAGTCCGAATCCCACCTGCCCTTCCTGGCGCTGGCCGACCTGTTCGGCCTGGTCCTGGACGAGGTCTCCGGCGCGCTGCCCGCCGCTCAGCGCACCGCCCTGGAGTCCGCGCTCACCGGGCGCGGCGAGTCCACCCTCCAGCGCGACGGGCTCGCGCTGCGCCTCGCCGTGCTGTCGGCGCTGCGCGCCCTCGCCGCCAAGGGCCCGGTGCTGGTCGTCGCGGACGATCTCCAGTGGCTGGACGCGGCCAGCGCCGAACTGCTCGGTTTCGCCGCCCGCCGGCTGGGCGACACGCCGGTGCAGATGCTGTGCGCGGTGCGGACCGAGGGCCAGGAGTACGACCGCCATCTACGCGCGTCTCCGCCCGACACGCTCGCCGTCCGGCTGGGCCCGCTGTCCCGTACCCAGGTCTCCGCCCTGCTCGACCACCGCGGCTACACCCCCCTGTCCCGCTCCACGATCCGCGACATCCACCGCACCAGCGGCGGCAACCCCCTCTTCGCGCTGGAGCTGGGCCGCGCCCTCGCCGAGAGCCCCACCCGGCCCCGGCCCGGCGAGCCGCTGCCCGTGCCCACCTCGCTGCGGGCGCTGGTGCTGAGCCGGCTGGAGATGCTGTCCGACGAGGCGCGCCGCACCCTGCTCGTGGCCAGTGCCGGTGCCCGTCCCACGCTGGCGCTGCTGCACGCCGCCGGCCGGGAGCACGCCGAGGCCGAGACCGCCCAGGCCGCGGCGCTGGGGCTGCTGGCGACCGAGGGCGAGGGTCCCGCCGTACGGTTCGCGCACCCGCTGATCTCGGCCGCGCTGTACGCGGAGGCCCCGGCCCGGGAGCGGCGGGCCGTGCACGCCGCCCTTTCCACGGCGGCCTCCGACCCGATCGAGCGGGCCCGGCACCTGGCCCTGGCGACCACGGGCACCGACCCGGAGGTGGCGGCCCGGCTCGCCGAGGCCGCCGCGCTGGCCCGGGACCGCGGGGCGCCGTCGGTGGCCGCCTCGCTCGGGCTGCTCGCGGCCCGGCACACCCCGGCGGACAGTACGCCCGGCCCGGACGAGCGGCGGCTCCAGGCCGCGGAGGACGCGATCACGGCCGGCGAGGCCGATCTCGCCCGGGACATCGCCCGGGACGTGCTGACCCGGGCCACCGTGCCGGCGGAGCGGGTGCGGGCGTGGATGGTGGTCATCGAGGCGGCCGGGCAGGCGCTCGGTGACGTCGACGCCGTCTTCCCGCAGGTCCTGGCCGACGCGGGCGACGACCCGCGGCTGCTCGCCCTGGTCCACTACCAGCTGGCCTGGCGCGGCCTGGTCGTGGAGGGCGACTTCGCCGAGGCCCGGCAGGAGGCCGCGCACGCGGCGGAGCTGGCCGCCCGCGGCAAGGACCGGCGCACCGAGCTGATGGCGCTGTCCTTCCAGGCCTCCACCGAGACCCTGATGGGCCACCCGGACGCCCCGGCGACCGTCAAACGGGCACTGAAGGAACCACAGGACCCGTATGTGGCCTGCCACCACAACGGCGCAGGCTCGGCCCGGTTCCGGTGGCTGATCATGAGCGACCAGCTGCCCGAGGCGCGGGCGACCATCACCGCCCTGCTGCGCGAGGTGCGCAGACGCGGCATGGTCGAGAGCGAGGTGCACTTCCTGCGCTTCCTCGCCGAGACGGAACTGCGCTCCGGGCACTGCGGCCGGGCCCTGGACCTGGCCCGCGAGAGCCTGCGGCTCGCCCGCGACTCGGGGATCGGCGAGGGCGCCTCCGCCATGCTGACCTCCCTCGCGGAGGCCTCGGCCGGGGATGTCGACCGGGCGCTGGCCCTCGCCCGTGAGGCGGCGGACCACGCCGAGGTCGACGGCGACCAGATGTACCTGTCCCGCGCCCTGGCGGCACTGGGCTACGCCCAGTTGGTGGCCGGGGACCCGGCGGCCACGGTCCGTTCGCTGCGCCGGGTGCGGGAACTGGAGCAGGGCCTCGGCATCACGGACCCGGCGCGCGGCCGCTGGCACGGCGACCTCGCCGAGGCCCTGGTCCGCGTCGGCGAACCGGGTGAGGCCCAGGACGTCATCGACACGGCGCGGGTGCACGCGCTGCGGCTGGGCCGGGAGAGCGTGCTGGCCGTCCTCGACCGGGCCGAGGCGCTGGTGCGGGCGGCACGCGGCGAACACGAGGCCGCCCTGGTCCGGCTGACGTCCGTTCAGGACCGGCTCGGCCGGCTGGGCTACGGCCTGGAGGAGGCCCGGGCCGCCTTCGCACTGGCCCGGCTGCGCACCCGGACCGTGGGTCTCGTCCGCACCGGCGGGACTCCCCTGCCGGGACCGGCGTCGTACGACGAGGCCGCCCGGCTGTTCCGGCGCTGCCGGGCGCTGCCCTGGCTGCGGCAGGTCGACGCGGCCGCCGCTGCCGGTCCCGCGGCGGTGGAGCCGGTCTCCGTCGCCCCGCCCGTCGCGCTCGACGCGCTGGAGGGTCTCGCGTCGATGGAGCGTCAGGTCGCCTCACTGGTGATGGAGGGCGCGACCAACCGGGAGATCGCGGCCCGTCTGTTCATCAGCGTCAAGACCGTCGAGGCGACCTTGACCCGGGTCTACCGGAAGCTGGGGATCCGTTCGCGGGTGGACATCGTCCGGCTGGCGGCGGGCCGCCGCACGACCTGACCCCACCCGCGCCCACCAGGGCCGACGAGGCCCGACCGAGGGTTTTCCCTGCCCAACTCCCTTAGGGGGTTCCCTCATTGGGAGCCCGCCCTGCCGGGCTCTAGCTTTGTCGCGTGCCGCTCGCCGGGCACACGGAGATCCGAAC
Source organism: Streptomyces sp. SID5464 (assembly GCF_009862985.1). Classification (NCBI taxonomy): domain Bacteria; kingdom Bacillati; phylum Actinomycetota; class Actinomycetes; order Kitasatosporales; family Streptomycetaceae; genus Streptomyces; species Streptomyces sp. SID5464. The sequence goes on from NZ_WWIQ01000004.1 coordinate 245,614, forward strand.
AACGGCGTCAGGGTCACCGTGCACCACCCACCCGCGCGACCCCCCACCGGCAACTCCCCGAGGAGACCCATGTTCGGGTTCGACCGTGCCAAGAAGGCCGCCGCCGTCGCCACCGCGACCGCTGCCGCCGCCGCGACCGCGCTGCTCGCCGCTCCCGCCGCCGTCGCCGCGCCCCAGCCGATCGTCGGCGGTACCACGACCACGACGACCGCGTACCCGTTCGTCATGCAGATCACGGATGCCTCACAGAGCCAGTTCTGCGGCGGCACGCTGGTCTCGCCCACCAAGGTCGTCACCGCCGCCCACTGCATGGTCGGCGAGACCACCAGCAGCGTGCGCGTCGTCGGCGGCCGCACCTACCGCAACGGCACCAACGGCACGGTCAGCAGAGTCAGCAAGATCTGGATCCACCCGAGCTACACCGACGTCACCAACGGCGACGACGTGGCCGTGCTGACACTGTCGACGTCGATGCCGTACACGCCGGCGAAGTTCGTCTCCTCCTCGCAGACTTCGGTGTACGCGGCCGGCACCACCGCCCGCATCCTCGGCTGGGGCACCACCTCCTCCGGCGGCAGCGCCTCCAACCAGCTGCGCACCGCGACCGTACCGACCGTGTCCGACTCCAGTTGCGCGAGCTCCTACGGCTCCGACTTCGTGCAGAGCGACATGGTGTGCGCCGGAAAGACCTCCGGCGGCGTGGACACCTGCCAGGGCGACAGCGGCGGCCCCCTGCTCATCGGGGGCGTCCTGGCAGGCATCACTTCCTGGGGCGAGGGCTGCGCCCAGGCCGGTTACCCGGGTATATACACCCGGCTGACGACCTTCTCCAACCTGGTCACGACGCAGGTCAACTCGTAGCCGGGCAAAGCTCCTGAGCACCCCTCAGGTGAAATACCAGGGGGCGTTGCGGGCCTCCACGAGCGGCCCGCAACGCCCCCTCTCCATGTCATCGTCCGGGTTCGGGGGCTTGAATGGGCCGCAGACGGGAGTGATGCTCATGGTTTCCGCCGATCGGCTCGCTGGTCGAGCGGTCGGTGGCGGTGTACTTGACGGTGAAGCTGGCGGGCGCCGCGTATCTGGTCTTCCTGGGTGTGCAGGCGTTCCGGCACCGCAAGCAACTCAAGGCGTCGCAGATCAGCACCCGGCCGGCCGAACCGGCCCGCGGCGGCCTCCGTACGCTCCTGGACGGGGTCCTCGTCGGTGTCACGATCCCGAAGGGCGTGCTGTTCTTCGCCGCCGTCCTGCCGCAGTTCGTGGAGCACTCGGCGGGCCATGTCACCCTCCAGATGCTCCTGTTGGGTCTCGTACCGATCTCGATCGGCCTGGTCACGGACACCCTGTGGGGCCTGACGGCGTCGGCGGCCCGCACCTGGTTCGCCCGCTCCGACCGCCGCCTTTCGCTGATCGGCGGGGCGGGCGGCTGCACGATGATCGGCCTGGGCGTGACGGTGGCGGTGACGGGCCGGGCGGACTGAGCCGCCGCTCCCGTCAGGTGCGTACGGCGCCGAAGCGGATGTCGTAGGACGTCTCCGGGTGCATCATCCGCAGCATCCGCTCCGCCTCGGCGGTGACCTCGTCCCGCTGCGCCCCGGTGAGCCGGCCGAAGGGCTCGATGACGAGCGCGTGCTCCTCCAGTCGCCACAGACCCGCGAGGAACCCGTCGACGAGGAGGGTGCGGTGGGCGACGTTGCCCTGCCAGGCGCGGCCCCGGTACTCGGGCGGGACGACGCGGGTGCGGTCGGCGTGGGAGAGCAGCAGATTGTCGAACTCGGGCAGGAAGCGCGGCGGGGCCGGGGTGTCCGGGTCGGGGCGGGGGGCGTCCGGCAGGTCGAAGAGCTCGACGCCTCCTGCGTCCCGGAACGTGACCAGTCGCGGGCGGAGGCGTTCGAAGGCTTCGCGCAACCGGGTCAGTCCGGCCCAGGTCTGCATGTCCCGCACGGAGGCCGGGCCGAAGGCGGCGAGGTAGCGCAGCACGACCGCATCCGGTGTGGCGGCCGGTCCGGCGGGGCGGCCGAGCCAGTGCTCGGCGGTGGTCAGGCTGACCTGCCCGCTGTGGCCCCACAGGCCGCGCGGGGTCACCTGCACGAGCGGCAGACGGCACCGGGCGGCGACGGCCAGGGCCTGCGGGTCGGCGTCGGGCCACTCCTGGAGCAGGGCCTCGCGCAGTTGCTTCATGGTGCGGGGCTCGGTCTCGACGAGGTCGCGGGCGAGGGCGGCGAGCCGGTCCAGGTCGACACCGGCGAGCCCCTTGCGGAAGTTCGTCAGCTCCCGGTCCCGGGCCGGCTGCACCAGCGGACGCAGGGTGAGGCAGTCGTCCGCGGTGTGGGTGTGGATGGTGGAGCGCACCGTGACGATCCGGACGACCTCGCGATCGGCCATCAGCCGGGACAGCGCCTCGGGGGCGAAGCCGTCGAGGCGGGCGGCGAGCGCGTAGTACGGAGGCTTGACGTTCTGCGCCTGGAGGCCGACCAGGTGCTCGACGGCCGCGGCGGCGGAGATCCGGGCCGGGCGCAGGAGCAGCTGCCGGTCGAGGGTGGCGCGGTTGAGGGCCCGGGTACCGAGGTGGGGTGCCGGGCCGGCGACGCTCCGCTTGCTGTTCGTCATGGGGGCACGGTAGCGAGAGTCGCGGACAGGTTCTGGCCGCGATGGTCGCGGACCTCACGCGCCGGGTCCGGGGTCCGGCTGGACGGCGGATTCGATGCCGGCGCGGGCCGCTTCCAGCTGGGCGGCGAACGCGATGCCGAGGAAGAGCGCGACGGCGGTGAGGTTGGCCCACAGCAGCAGGGCGATGAAGGCGGTGAGCGGTCCGTACACGGCGCCGAAGGCACCGCTCTCCTCGACGTACAGCGCGAGCAGCCAGGTGGCCGACACCCACAGCAGCAGATGCACGGCCGAGCCGAAGGCCAGCCAGGTGTAGCCGGGCTGGACGCGGCGGGGCGACCAGCGGAAGATCACGGCGGAGGCCACCCAGGCCAGCGCGAGCCCCACGGGAATGTCGAGCACGCCCCACCACCGCGACCCGCTGTCCTGCCAGCCGGCCGAGTCCGCCACCGCGTCGCCCACGGCCTCGCCCGCGACGAGGACGACGAACCCCAGTACCAGGGGCAGGCCGGCGGCGAGCGCGAGAGCGATCGCCCGCCCGTACTTGCGCGGGAAGGGACGGTCGCGCTCGATGCCGTAGATGCGGTTGGCGCCGCGCTCGATCTGGCCCATGGCCGAGGCGAGGTTCAGCAGCGCGAAGCCCAGTCCGAGCCACAGGGCGAGCGTGCTCCAGACATCGCCGTGCGCGGTGCGCCGCGTCCCCTCGAAGGCGTCCTCGACGATCTGCGCGCTGGCACCCGGCACGATCCGGCCGAGGGTGAGTTCGATGACCCGGCCCACGCCCTCCGTGTGCACCGACGTGGCCAGCCCGACGAGCGCCACGGTGCACGGGACCAGCCCGAGCACCACCTGGAAGGCGAGGGCCCGCGCGTTGGTGAAGCCGTCCGCGTATCGGAACCGTGTGAAGGAGTCGGCCAGCAGCCGCAGCCCTCCGTAGTGGCGCAGGGCGGTGAACGCCTCGTCTCCGGAGAGCTCGTCTCCGATCATGTCCCGGGTCTGCGGGACGTGGACGGCGGTACCCATGGCGTGGACGCTCCTTGTCGTCGGGCTGCTCCTTGTCCGGTTGCCCCGTGAACCTCTCCCCTCTCGCATCCGGCCGGTACCGGCCTGCCAGGGAATTCCGGGCCGGTTCCGCCATCCGGCGGTCGGCTCATCGGGCAGCTCCGCCCGAGATCACCCGGGCGTTTGGTCCATCACCGCGGCGGGCAGGGAGATCCGCCAGGCGACGCACCCGGCCAGAGCGAGCCCGGCGACGGCCAGGAGGCTGCTGGCGAGGAACGGGTCGGCGCCGCCCAGGGCGGGAGCGAACCCGATGCCGACGTAGAGCGTGACGCCGGTGGAACCGCCCAGCTGGTCGGCGGCTCGCTGAACGCCCGAGGCGATGCCGGCGTCGTCCTCGGTCACGCCGGTCACCGCGACGTACTGCAGCCCGACGATCCCGAACCCCATTCCGGCCGCGATGAGCGTCATGGCCGGAATCATCGCCCAACCGGTGGCCCCGAGCGCGGAGACCACAGCGATGGCTGCCATCGCCAGCACGGTGAAGCCGATCCCGGCCAGGACACAGGCCCGGGCGCCCCACCGTCCGAGCAGCCGGGGAACCAGCACCGAGGCCGCGATCAGGGACACCGCCAGGGGCAGCATCGTCAGACCGGCCTGAAGCGGGCCGGCGCCCGACCGGTCCTGGAGGTAGTAGGTGAACAGCAGGAACGAGGTGGACAGGGCCGCGCTCAGCAGGGCGGTGGCGAGGTTGGCCAGGACGCGCGGCCGGTTGCGGAAGAGCCGCAGCGGCACGAGCGGGTCCCGTGAACGGCGCTCGACCCTGACGAACAGGGCTCCGGCTGCCACCGCGCCGGCCAGCGCCGCCGGCGGCAGCCAGGGCGGCGTGCCGTCCGCCTCTCCCGCCTCGATGACGCCGAGGGTGAACAGCAGCGGAGCCGCGACCAGCAAGAACGAACCGGGAAGGTCCAGCGGTGTGGGCCCGGCGGGCCGGTCGCTCGGCACGAGCAGGGCCGCAGCAGCGAGTACCACCAGGATGAACGGCACGGACACCAGGAAGATCCAGCGCCAGCCGAGCAGTTCGGTGATGATCCCGGAGACCACGAACCCGAGGACGAGGCCGCAGCTCGCGACGGCCGCCCACACGCTCAGCGCCCGCGACCTGCGCGGCCCCTCGGGGAACATGAGCACGATCACTGCCATCGCTGCCGGGAGCGCGATCGCTTCTCCGGCGCCCTGCAGCAGCCGGGCTGTCACCAGCACGGCGAAGGACGGCGCGAGCCCGGCCAGCAAGGACGCGGCGCCGAAGACAGTTGTGCCGAGCAGGAGGATGCGGCGCCTGCCGAGCACGTCGCCCAGCCGGCCGCCGAGCATCAGCAGCCCGCCGCCGGTGATCGTGTACCCGACCACGACCCAGGTCAGGGCGTGGCCTTCGACCCCCAAGTCGGCGCCGATCGAGGGCAGGGCGACATTGACCACGGTCACGTCGACCGCGATGAAGAACTGCAGCATGGCCATGCAGCACAGCACCAGCCACGCATGCACCGGGGACGATCCGGCCCCGCGCGAAGAGAGAAAGTCTGAAAACACCGAGTGCTCCGTTGCCCAGAAGAAGTTCCGAGCAGCACGAACGTGCCGCTCCGGTTCACCCACGGAGCGACGGAACGTTCAACAGAAGTGAGACGAACGCCCCGCCGCTAGCGGAGCGTCCTCGTCACCGCAGCACAAGCCGCGCACGAAGCACCAGACATGCCGCCGATGCTACCGGAGCCAACTCCCGCCTGTCCGCGCGACCTCCACGGGGCCTCATCGCGGGGAGAGCACGATCACAGAAACGGGGAGGGCAAGGTCACAGCCTCGCCCACTGCTGCTCCTCTGTGTCCGTGTCCTAGCATCCGAGCATGACGGTCCTGCCTGACGACGGGCTCGAGCTGGCCGGCGATTTCCCTGACGTGCCCCATGAGCAGTGGCAGCGCCTTGTGGCGGGTGTGCTGCGCAAGTCGGGCAGGGAAGTGGAGGGCGCCGAGGCCGAGGAAGCCCTGTCCACCGCGCTGGAGGACGGGCTGCGCACCCGGCCTCTCTACACCGCGCACGACACCGCGCCCGAGCCGGGTCTGCCCGGATTCGCACCCTACGTGCGGGGCGGCCGGGCCGAGGGGAACACGCTCGGCGGCTGGGACGTACGGCAGCGGCACACGGTGGCCGACGGCGGCGCGGTGCTCACGGATCTGGAGAACGGCGTCACCTCCCTGTGGCTGGCCGTGGGGGAAGGCGGCATTCCGCTGCCGGAGCTCGGCCGGGTCCTCGACGGCGTCCTTCTCGACCTCGCCCCGGTTGTCCTCGACGCGGGACGTGAACCCGGGCCCGCGGCACGGGAGTTGCTGCGGCTGTACGAGGAGCGCGGTGTCGCACGGGAGGCGGCACGCGGCAACCTGGGCGCGGATCCGCTGGGTCATGAGGCCCGGAGCGGGCAGCAGGGCGACGTCGCCCCGGCGGCCGAGCTCGCGCGGCTGTGTGCCGAGGGGTACCCGGGGCTGCGGGCGATTACCGTGGACGCCCTGCCGTACCACGAGGCCGGCGGCTCGGCCGCCCAGGAGCTGGGCTGCTCGCTGGCCACGGGAGTTGCGTATCTGCGGGACCTCACCGAGGCCGGGCTGAGCGTCGAACAGGCCTGTGCGCAGCTGGAGTTCCGGTACGCGGCGACCGCCGACCAGTTCCTGACGATCGCCAAGCTGCGGGCCGCGCGCCGGCTGTGGGCGCGGGTGGCCGAGGTCTGCGGGGCGCCGCGTGCAGGGGCGCAGCTCCAGCACGTCGTGACGTCTCCGGTGATGATGACGCGCCGCGACCCGTGGGTGAACATGCTGCGCACGACCATCGCCACGCTGGCCGCCGGTGCGGGCGGTGCCGACTCGGTCACCGTGCTGCCCTTCGACCACGCCCTCGGCCTGCCGGACGCGTTCGCCCGCCGTATCGCCCGCAACACCTCCACGATCCTCATCGAGGAGTCGCACCTGTCCCGGGTGATCGACCCGGCGGGCGGCTCCTGGTACGTGGAGCGGCTCACCGACGAACTCGCCCACGCGGGCTGGGAGTTTCTCCGGCGGATCGAGCGGCTCGGTGGCATGGCGGCCGCCCTGCGCTCCGGGGACGTCGAGCAGGACCTCGCCGAGACCTGGCGGGCGCGCACCGCCAGGCTGGCCAAGCGGCGCGAACCCATCACCGGCGTCAGCGAGTTCCCCCACCTGGCCGAGAAGCCGGTCGTGCGCGAGAGCGCGCCCGAGCGGCCGTCCGGCGGCCTGCCGCGGGTGCGCCGCGACGAGGCCTTCGAGGCACTGCGGGCCCGCTCGGACGCGCATCTCGCCGCGACCGGCTCCCGGCCCCGGATCTTCCTCGCCGCGCTCGGCCCGGCCGCCGCCCACACCGCACGCCTCACCTTCGCGTCGAACCTGTTCCAGGCGGGCGGCATCGAGCCGGTCACCGGGGGCACGTTCGCGGAGAGCGGTGCGACGGAGGCCGTGCTGTGCTCCAGCGACGCCGTGTACGAGGAGCAGGCGGCGGCCCGGGCCGCGGAGCTCAGGGAGGCGGGCGCCTCACACGTGTTCCTCGCCGGGCGGCCCGGGGAGTACCCGGGTGTCGACGCGTACGTCTTCGCGGGCTGCGATGCCGTGGCCGTGCTCTCCGCGACCCTCGACCGCATGGGAGTGTCCTGATGACCGCCCCCTCCGACCGTTCCGTCCCCGACTTCTCCGGGATCGAGCTGGGGACCCCGGCCTGTGACGGCGGCCCCGACGAGTGGCGTACGGCGGTCAAGAACGCCTCCGGCGGTGACGACCTGCTGTGGGAGACCCCGGAGGGCATCACGGTCAAGCCGCTGTACACCGGTCGTGACCTGGAGGGCCTGGACTTCCTGGACACGTATCCGGGCGCGGCGCCGTATCTGCGGGGCCCGTACCCGACGATGTACGTCAACCAGCCCTGGACGATCCGTCAGTACGCCGGTTTCTCCACGGCCGAGGAATCGAACGCCTTCTACCGGCGCAACCTCGCGGCCGGGCAGAAGGGCCTGTCGGTCGCCTTCGACCTGCCCACGCACCGGGGGTACGACAGCGACCACCCGCGCGTGACCGGTGACGTCGGCATGGCGGGCGTGGCGATCGACTCGATCTACGACATGCGGCAGCTGTTCGACGGGATCCCGCTGGACAGGATGACGGTGTCGATGACGATGAACGGCGCCGTGCTGCCGGTGCTGGCGCTGTACATCGTCGCCGCCGAGGAACAGGGCGTGCCGCCCGAGAAGCTGGCCGGGACCATCCAGAACGACATCCTCAAGGAGTTCATGGTCCGCAACACCTACATCTATCCGCCGAAGCCGTCGATGCGGATCATCTCCGACATCTTCGCCTTCACCTCGCAGCGGATGCCGCGCTACAACTCCATCTCCATCTCCGGCTACCACATCCAGGAGGCGGGCGCGACGGCCGACCTGGAGCTGGCGTACACGCTCGCGGACGGCGTGGAGTACATCCGGGCAGGCCGGGAAGCCGGCCTGGACGTGGACGCGTTCGCGCCCCGGCTGTCGTTCTTCTGGGCGATCGGCATGAACTTCTTCATGGAGGTCGCCAAGCTGCGGGCGGCGCGCCTGCTGTGGGCCAAGCTGGTGCGGCAGTTCGACCCGAAGAACGCCAAGTCGCTTTCCCTGCGGACCCATTCGCAGACCTCCGGCTGGTCGCTGACCGCGCAGGACGTGTTCAACAACGTGACGCGCACCTGCGTCGAGGCGATGGCGGCGACGCAGGGGCACACCCAGTCGCTGCACACCAACGCCCTGGACGAGGCGCTGGCCCTGCCGACCGACTTCTCGGCGCGGATCGCCCGCAACACGCAGCTGCTGCTCCAGCAGGAGTCCGGCACGACCCGCGTGATCGACCCGTGGGGCGGCAGTGCCTACGTCGAACGGCTGACGTACGACCTCGCCCGGCGGGCCTGGCAGCACATCCAGGAGGTCGAGGCCGCGGGCGGCATGGCCAAGGCCATCGACGCGGGCATCCCCAAGCTGCGCATCGAGGAGGCCGCGGCCCGCACGCAGGCCCGGATCGACTCGGGCCGGCAGCCGGTCGTCGGCGTCAACAAGTACCGGGTGGACAGCGACGAGCAGATCGAGGTCCTGAAGGTCGACAACTCCTCCGTGCGCGCCCAGCAGATCGAGAAGCTGCGGCGGCTGCGGGCGGAGCGGGACGAGAGGGCGTGCCAGGAGGCGCTGGAAGCGCTGACCCGGGCCGCCGCCGGCGAGGGCAACCTGCTGGAGCTGGCGGTGCACGCGGCCCGGGCGAAGGCGACCGTCGGGGAGATCTCCGACGCCCTGGAGAAGGTGTACGGCCGGCACGCGAGCCAGATCCGTACGATCTCCGGCGTGTACCGCAACGAAGCAGGGGAGTCCCCGTCCGTGGACCGCACCCGAGCCCTGGTCTCCGACTTCGAGGAGGCCGAGGGCCGCCGCCCGCGCATCCTGGTGGCGAAGATGGGCCAGGACGGCCACGACCGCGGCCAGAAGGTGATCGCGACCGCCTTCGCCGACCTCGGCTTCGACGTGGACGTCGGCCCGCTGTTCCAGACGCCCGCCGAGGTGGCCCGGCAGGCCGTCGAGGCGGACGTGCACATCGTCGGTGTCTCCTCGCTCGCGGCCGGTCACCTCACCCTCGTCCCGGCGCTGCGCGAGCAGCTCGCCGAGGAGGGGCGCGAGGACATCATGATCGTGGTCGGCGGGGTGATCCCGCCGCAGGACGTGCCGACGCTGCTGGAGATGGGCGCGGCGGCGGTCTTCCCGCCGGGGACGGTGATCCCGGACGCGGCGTACGACCTGGTGAAGCGACTGTCGGACGGACTCGGGCACGACCTGTGATCGACGTCGACGCGTATGTGAAGGGCGTACTCGACGGGAAGCGGGCGATCATCGCCCGGGCCATCACGCTCGTCGAGTCGACCCGGCCTCAGCACCGGGCGCTGGCCCAGGAGTTGCTGACCGCACTGCTGCCGCACAGCGGCCGGGCCCGGCGGATCGGGGTCAGCGGGGTGCCGGGTGTGGGCAAGTCGACGTTCATCGACGCGTTCGGCTCGATGCTGACGGGGCTCGGGCACCGGGTGGCGGTGCTCGCCGTCGACCCGTCCTCCAGCCGTACCGGCGGCTCGATCCTCGGCGACAAGACGCGGATGGAACGGCTGGCGGTGGACCCCGCGGCGTTCGTCCGCCCCTCCCCCACCGCGGGCACGCTGGGCGGGGTCGCCAAGGCGACGCGTGAGTCGATCGTGGTGATGGAGGCGGCGGGCTACGACGTGGTCCTGGTGGAGACGGTCGGCGTCGGCCAGTCCGAGACCGCGGTCGCGAACATGGTCGACTCCTTCCTGCTGCTCACCCTCGCCCGCACGGGCGACCAGCTCCAGGGCATCAAGAAGGGCGTCCTGGAACTGGCCGACGTGATCGCCGTGAACAAGGCGGACGGGCCGCACGAGCGGGACGCCCGGGCCGCCGCGCGGGAGCTGTCGGGCGCGCTGCGGCTGATGCACGGCAAGGACGCGTTCTGGACCCCGCCCGTGCTCAGCTGCAGCGCGCGGGAGTCGAACGGCCTGGACACGGTGTGGGAGCGCCTCGAACAGCACCGCTCGCTGCTGGACTCCACCGGCCGCCTCACCGCCAAGCGCCGTGACCAGCAGGTCGACTGGACCTGGACCATGGTCCGCGAGGAACTCCTCGGCCGGCTGCACGCGGACCCGGCGGTGCGGGCGCTGGCTCCGGCGCTGGAACAGCGGGTCCGGGCGGGCGAGCTGACCCCGACGCTGGCGGCGGAGCGGATTCTGGGGGCGCTCGGGGGGTCCGGCTCGGCGGGTTCCTGACCGGGAGCAGCGGGAATGGCGGTTGCGCCAACGGTTCCGCATACCGAGCTTGCATGAATATGCAAAGTGATACATACTCTTTCTATGTCCAAGGTCCTCACCTCCCTGCCCGCCGGCGAGCGCGTCGGCATCGCCTTCTCGGGCGGTCTCGACACCTCCGTCGCGGTCGCGTGGATGCGCGACAAGGGCGCCGTCCCGTGCACCTACACCGCCGACATCGGCCAGTACGACGAACCCGACATCGCGTCGGTGCCCGGCCGTGCCAAGACCTACGGGGCCGAGATCGCGCGTCTGGTCGACTGCCGGGCCGCGCTGGTCGAGGAGGGCCTGGCCGCGCTGACCTGCGGGGCGTTCCACATCCGCTCGGGCGGGCGGGCGTACTTCAACACCACGCCGCTCGGCCGTGCCGTCACGGGCACGCTGCTGGTGCGGGCGATGCTGGAGGACGACGTCCAGATCTGGGGCGACGGCTCGACCTTCAAGGGCAACGACATCGAGCGGTTCTACCGCTACGGCCTGCTCGCCAACCCGCACCTCAGGATCTACAAGCCCTGGCTGGACGCGGCGTTCGTGACCGAGCTCGGCGGCCGCAAGGAGATGTCGGAGTGGCTGCTCGCCCACGGGCTGCCCTACCGCGACAGCACGGAGAAGGCGTACTCCACCGACGCCAACATCTGGGGCGCCACGCACGAGGCCAAGACCCTGGAGCACCTGGACACCGGCATCGAGACCGTCGAGCCGATCATGGGCGTGAAGTTCTGGGACCCCGAGGTCGAGATCGCCACCGAGGACGTGACGATCGGCTTCGACCAGGGCCGCCCCGTGACGATCAACGGCAAGGAGTTCTCCTCCCCCGTCGACCTGGTCATGGAGGCCAACGCCATCGGCGGCCGGCACGGCCTGGGCATGTCGGACCAGATCGAGAACCGGATCATCGAGGCCAAGAGCCGCGGCATCTACGAGGCCCCGGGCATGGCCCTGCTGCACGCCGCGTACGAGCGCCTGGTCAACGCGATCCACAACGAGGACACCCTCGCCCAGTACCACACCGAGGGACGGCGGCTCGGCCGGCTGATGTACGAGGGCCGCTGGCTGGACCCGCAGGCGCTGATGATCCGCGAGTCGCTGCAGCGGTGGGTCGGCGCGGCCGTCACCGGCGAGGTGACGCTGCGGCTGCGGCGCGGTGAGGACTACTCGATCCTCGACACGACCGGCCCGGCGTTCAGCTACCACCCGGACAAGCTGTCCATGGAGCGCACGGAGGACTCCGCGTTCGGCCCGGTGGACCGGATCGGCCAGCTCACCATGCGCAACCTGGACATCGCCGACTCCCGCGCCAAGCTGGAGCAGTACGCCGGCATCGGCCTGATCGGCACCGGCAGCCCGACCATCGGCGCCTCCCAGGCGGCCGCGACCGGGCTGATCGGCACCATGCCGGAGCTGCCGCAGGGCGGCGCCGAGGCCATCGCCTCCCGGGGCGAGGTCTCCGACGAGGACGCGTGGCTGGACCGCGCCGCGATGGAGTCCGGCACGGACTGACCGCGCGGCGGCACGCGGGAGGACACGGGAAGGCCGGCTCGACACCGTCGAGCCGGCCTTCCCGTGTGGGTGCCCAGTGGATCAGCCGGACGTGCCCGCCATCTCCCGGAGCGGGGTGTCCAGGGCGTCGAGGCTGCGCAGGATGTCCTCCACGCGCTGCTTGGCGTCGCCGAAGAGCATCTGGCTGTTCTCCCGGAAGAACAGCGGGTTCTGCACACCGGCGTACCCGGCGGCCATCGACCGCTTGAAGACGACCACGTTGGCCGCCTCCCACACGTGCAGCACCGGCATGCCCGCGATGGGGCTCGACGGGTTGTCGGTGGCGGCCGGGTTGACGGTGTCGTTGGCGCCGATGACCAGGACGACCGAGGTGGCGGCGAAGTCGTCGTTGATCTCGTCCATTTCCAGAACGATGTCGTACGGCACGTTCGCCTCGGCCAGCAGCACGTTCATGTGCCCGGGCAGCCGGCCGGCGACGGGGTGGATGCCGAAGCGCACCTCGACGCCCCGCTCGCGCAGCTTGCGCGCCAGCTCGGCGACCGGGTACTGGGCCTGGGCGACCGCCATGCCGTAGCCCGGCGTGATGATCACCGAGGAGGCGTCGCGCAGGAGTTCCGCGGTCTCCTCCGCGCTGATCTCCCGGTGCTCCCCGTGCTCGCCGTCGTCGGCCGCCGCCGCCGGCGTCCCGAATCCGCCCGCGATCACCGAGATGAAGGAGCGGTTCATCGCCTTGCACATGATGTACGACAGGTAGGCACCGGAGGAGCCGACCAGCGCGCCGGTGACGATCAGCAGGTTGTTGGCGAGCAGGAAGCCCGAGGCGGCGGCGGCCCAGCCGGAGTAGCTGTTGAGCATGGAGACGACCACCGGCATGTCACCGCCGCCGATGGAGGCGACCAGGTGCGCGCCCAGGGCCAGGGCGATGACGGTCACCGCGATGAGGAGACCCATGTTCGGGCGGGCCACGAACGCGACGGTGAGCGCGACGAAGGCGACCAGGGCACCGATGTTCAGGACGTGCTTGCCGGGCAGCGTGAGCGGGCGGGAGTCGATGCGTGCCGAGAGCTTCAGGTACGCGACGACGGAACCCGTGAAGGTGACGGCGCCGATGAACACCCCGATGAACACCTCGGCGTGGTGGATGCCGAGCAGCGAACCGGTGAGCTCGGCGTCGACGTCGAGGTAGCCGTTCCAGCCGACGAACGCGGCGGCGAGGCCGACGAGGCTGTGCATGATGGCGATCAGCTCGGGCATGCCGGTCATCTCGACCACCCGGGCCCGCCACAGTCCGATGCCCGCGCCGATGGCGGTCGCGACGACGATCAGCACGAGGCCGGTGGCGGTGATGCTCTTCGAGGCGAGGCCGACGGTGGCGGCCAGCGCGACGACCATGCCCGCGATGCCCCAGACGACTCCCGAGCGCGAGGTCCGGTGCTGCGAGAGTCCGGCGAGGCTGAGGATGAACAGCAGCGCGGCGACGACGTAGGCGGCTTCTGAGGCCGTGACTGTGGTCATCCGTGATCAGCCCTTCGAGAACATGCCGAGCATGCGGCGGGTGACGGCGAATCCGCCGAAGATGTTGATGCTCGCCAGCAGGATCGCGGCGAACGACAGCACGGTGACGGCGGTGTTCCCGTGCCCGATCTGGAGCAGCGCGCCGACCACGACGATCCCGGAGATGGCGTTGGTGACCGACATCAGCGGGGTGTGCAGCGCGTGGTGCACGTTGCCGATGACGTAGAAGCCGATGACGATCGCCAGCACGAACACCGTGAAGTGGCCGATGAGTTCGCTCGGTGAGAAGGCCGTCACCAGGAACAGCGCGAGCGCTCCGCCGCCGACGAGGGCGTACGACGACCACGCGGGGCGCGCGGGCTTCGCCGGTGCCGCGGCGGGCGCGGCCGGTTCCGCGCCGCCCGCGGGGGCCGGTGCGGCGGACACCTGGACCGGGGGCGGCGGCCAGGTCTTCTCGCCGTCGCGGACCACGGTCATCGACCGCTGCACCACGTCGTCGAAGTCCAGGACCAGCCGGCCGTCCTTGCCCGGGGTGAGCAGCTTCATCAGGTTGACGACGTTGGTGCCGTACAGCTGCGAGGCCTGGGCCGGGAGCCTGCCGGGCAGGTCGGTGTAGCCGATGATCGTCACGTCGTTGTCGGTGACGACGGCCTTCCCGGCGACCGTGCCCTCGACGTTGCCGCCCTGGGCCGCGGCCATGTCGACGATCACGCTGCCGGGCTTCATCCGCGCGACGTCCTCGGCGGTGACCAGTCGCGGCGCCGGGCGGCCCGGGATGAGCGCGGTGGTGATGATGATGTCGACGTCGGCGGCCTGCTCGGCGTACAGCCGCGCGGCGAGCCGGTCGTAGTCCTCCGAGGTGGCCCTCGCGTAACCGTCGGTGCTCACCTCCTGCTCGACGCCCACCGTCAGGAACTCCCCGCCCAGCGAGCGCACCTGCTCGGCGACCTCGGGCCGGGGGTCGGTGGCGCGGACCACGGCACCGAGGCTGCGGGCCGCGCCGATCGCGGCGAGTCCGGCGACCCCGGCACCGGCGACCAGCACCTTGGCGGGCGGCACCTTGCCGGCGGCGGTCACCTGGCCGGTGAAGAACCGGCCGAAGGCGTGCGCGGCCTCGACGACGGCCCGGTATCCGGCGATGTTCGCCATCGAGCTGAGCACGTCCAGGGACTGGGCGCGGGAGATGCGCGGCACGGCGTCCATGGCGAGGACGGTGATCGGCCGCCGCGCCAGCTCGTCGACCAGTTCCGGGTGCAACGCGGGGCCGATGAGCGCGATCAGCGTCGCCCCGTCCCGCAGCCGGCCGATCTCGTCGCTCGACGGGCCGTTCACCTTGAGCACGATCTCCGCCTGCCACGGGTCGCCGAGGCGGGCTCCCGCCTCCTCGTAGGCCGCGTCGGAGAAGCGGGACGAGGCCCCCGCCCCCGGTTCGACCACCACCTCGTAGCCGAGCGCGGCAAGTCTCCCCACGGTGGCCGGCGTCGCCGCCACCCTGGTCTCGCCCGCAGTGGACTCGGCGGGTATGCCGATCCGCTGGGGTTCCGGTTCCGCTGGGACCATCGTCTGCCTCTCCGTCGTTCGGGTGTCTGTCCTCCTTGGTGCCCGCATCCTGCACGTCCGACGCCGCGTCCGCGGCGGGCGTGGTCACATGGCCGACGAGGTCGTCCTCACACCGCCGAGGGGTTGCCGCGGACGTGTTCGGGAGTATCGCTGTGCCGTCCGGGGCGGAAAGAGACCCCTGATGCGTCAGGGCATGCCCGGGCGCAGACTGAATCCGTGAGCAGCACGCGCCCGGGGCGCGGCGGGACCGCGGCCCCCTCCCGCACGGTGCCGCAGCAGACTGTGGCGCTGACGGCGATGATGTTCGCCGTCGCCATGACCTTCATCGACCAGACCATCGTGTCCATCGCGGCACCGGACATCGTCCGCGAACTGGATCTGTCGTCGTCCGGCATGCAGTGGGTGGTGAACGCCTACCTGCTGGCCCTCGCGGCGTTCTTCGCCCTAGGCGGTCGCCTCGCGGACCTCTACGGGCCTCGCCGGATCGTCGTCATCGGCACGCTGGTGTTCGTCGTGTCGTCGGTGCTGTGCGGCTGCGTCCCCGCCGGCAGCGCCGCGCAGACCTGGCTGATCGTGTTCCGGGCCACCCAGGGGCTCGGGGCCGCCCTGCTCTTCCCCGCGGCCCTGGCCGTGGTGGTGGCGGTGTTCCCGGTCGAGCGGCGCGGACGCGCACTCGCCCTGTTCTTCGGTGTCTCCGGCGCCCTGACCGCCCTCGGCCCGCTGCTGGGCGGCTGGCTGACCGCCTGGACCTGGCGGGCCGTCTTCTGGGTCAACGTGCCCGTGGCGGTCGTGGCGCTGGTCCTCACGGCCCTGGCGCACATCTCCGACCGGCGGCGGTCCGGCACCCTGGACGTCCCCGGCGCCGCCCTGATCGCGGTCGGCATGGGCCTGAGCGTCCTCGGTTTCCAGCAGGCCTGGTCCTGGGGCTGGGACAGTTGGGCGACCTGGGTGTGCGTAGCGGGCGGCCTCGCGGTGCTCTGCGGTTTCGTCGGGTTCGAGCGCCGGGTGCGGCATCCGCTGATCGATCTGCGGGTCTTCCGGGACAAGGCGTTCACGGTGGACGCGGCGGTGCTCTTCTTCGCGATGCTCGCGTTCGTCCCGGTGTTCTTCTTCAGTTCGGTCTACGCCCAGGTGTCCCTGAGCGCTTCGCCGAACCAGGCCGCCCTGTTCCTGCTGTACTTCTTCGCCGGCTTCGCGATCGCCTCGCAGTGGGGCGGCCGGATCCTCGACAAGCAGGGCGCCCGCCCGGCCCTGAAACTGGGCACCGCGCTGGGCTGCGCCGGGTTCGCCCTGTGGGCGAACGAGCTCACCGACCTGTCCATGCACGACCAGTGGCCCTACGCGGCACTCGCCGGGGCGGGTATCGGCTTCGTCCTCGCGCCCGCCTCGACGGACGCCGTCAACCGGGCCATCGGCGCCTCCTACGGCGAGGTCACCGGCATCACCCAGACCGTGCGCAACTACGCGGCGAGCGTGGGCCTGGCCGTCTACGGCACCGTCCTGACGCACGTCACGACCGACAACGTGGTGCAGACCCTGCGATCCCGCGGCATGCCCGCCGGCGACGCGGACGCCGTGGCCCGGGACATCACCGAGTCGGTCACGGGCAACGGCGACTCCCGGCCGCCCACCGGCACCGGCCCCGCCGCCGAGGCGACACGGGACGCCATGAGCGCCGTCCGCATGGACTTCGCCGAGGCCAACCAGTGGGTGTTCTACGGCATGGCCATCGCCCTGGGCATCGGGTTCCTGTGCGCGCTGCGCCACCCGGGCGGCCGGGCGACCACCACCGCGGCGGCGGAACTCGTCAGGTGAACAGGTCGGTCGTGCGCCGCTGGATCTCCTCCGGGGTCAGCTCCTCGATCGCCTGGGAGATCATCCAGAGATGGCCGAACGGATCGGCGAGACGGCCGCCGCGCTGCCCGTAGTGCTGGTCGGCGACGGGATACACCACGCTCGCCCCGGCCCGCAGCATGGCCTCGGCCACGGCGTCGGCGTCGGACACGTCCAGGGCCATGATCACCGGGCTGCCGCCGAGCGAGTCCGGCGCCGGGTCGCTCTCGTCGGCGTCCTTGACCGCGATCACCGCGCCGCCGAGCCGCAGCAGGGCGTGCACGATCTTCCCCTCGGGACCGGTGTACCGCTCGATCTCCTCGGCGCCGAGCGCGGCCCGGTAGAAGTCGATCGCCCGGGGGCCGTCGGAGACCACGAGCCGGGCGTAGAGCCGGGTGAGGGCCGGCTTGTCGGTTGTGTTCGTCATGCCTTCACGATCGCCACCCGGGGCGGCCGTGGATTGTAGAAATCGGTCGGCCGGGCGGGCCCGTCATCCGGCGAGCGGGACGTGGTTGGGTTCCCGGGGCGAGCGCGGTGCGTACGCGGTCGGGGTGATCCCGGCGAGCGCGCGGAACTCGTGGATCAGATGCGCCTGGTCGTGGTAGCCGCACTCCGCTGCCAGGAGCGCCCAGTCCGGCTCCCCGGACCCGGCGTTCACGCGGCCCAGCAGCCGCTGGAAGCGCCGTACCCGCGCATACCGCTTCGGCGGGAGCCCCAGCTGTTCCGCGCACCTGCGGGCCAGCCGCCTGGAGGTCCAGCCGAGCCGGTCGGCGACCTCGCCCACCGGCGTTCCCCGGTCGAGCAGCGCAGCGGCGCGACGGACCGCCGGGTCGGGCTCCAGGGGACGTTCCGCCCGCCGCAGCAGGACCGTCTCCAGTTCCCGCAGACACGCCCGCGGGCCACCGGCGGCCATGGCGTCCAGCAGCCGCTCGCGCAGCACCGCACCGTCCGTGCCCCACAGCTCGTCGAGCCCGGCGAGCCGATCGCGGACCGCACCGACCGGGACGGTGAGGAACGGATAGGCCCCCGCAGGACGGAACGCCACCCACACGACGGCACGCTGCTGCGCCGGGTCGATCACCGCCGGCGCCGTGTACGGCCCCTGCAGAGCCGCGCCCCGGGTCCGCCTGCCCGACGAGGACAGGGTGTCCCCGTCGAGGTTCACCAGCAACTGCGCCCCGCCCGTCGGCAGGGCCAGCTCGGCGGAGTGCGCGAACCGTCCCTCGGCACAGCCGAGCGCCCCGATCAGCGGCGCGAGCGCCGGCGCCGACGGCCGGACCGTGAGCGAGACGGGGATCTCCTCCGCCGTGCGAGCCATGTGCCCAGCCTAGGACCTCCGTCACACCGCCAGCCACACCGCCTGGTCGGGCCCCAGCACACCGTCCTCGAGCGGGCCGCCGGCCAGGAGGAGCCGGGCGTGTGCGGGCAGCTCGTACGGCTCCGCCGAGAGGTTGACCACGCACACGAAACCGGGCTCGCGGCTGAACGACAAGACCCCCTCCGGAGCCTCCAGCCATGTCATGGTGCCGTCGCCGAGGGCGGGATGTTCGCGGCGGACGCGCAGGGCCGTGCGGTAGAGCTCCAGCAGGGAGGCCGGGTCGCCGGTCTGGGCTTCGACGCTCAGTCCGGCCCAGTCGGCGGGCTGCGGCAGCCAGGGTTCGGCCGTCGCGTCGTCGGGGCTGAAGCCGTAGGGGGGCGCCTGGCCCGACCAGGGGATCGGGACGCGGCAGCCGTCACGGCCTCGGTCCGTGTGCCCGGAACGCTCCCAGATCGGGTCCTGGAGGGCGGATTCGGGCAGGTCCTCGACCTCGGGGAGGCCGAGTTCCTCGCCCTGGTAGACGTAGGCGCCGCCGGGCAGGGCGAGCATCAGCAGGGCGGCGGCCCGGGCGCGCCGGATGCCGAGGTCCAGGTCCAGGGCGCCGTCGGGCTCGTACCGCGCGTTGGCGAGCCAACTCCGCGCGGCGGTACGGCCGTAGCGGCTGGGGTGGCGCATGACGTCGTGGTTGGACAGCACCCAGGTGGCGGGCGCCCCCACCGCGCCGAGCATGGCGAGGGAGTCGTCGATGACGGCGCGCAGGTCCTTGGCGTCCCAGCCGCACATGAGGAAGTCGAAGTTGAAGGCGGTGTGCAGGCCGTCCCGGCGGACGTAGGCGGCGAGGCGTTCCGGTGTGTCGGCCCAGGCCTCGGCGACGAAGGAGCGGTCACCGGGGAACTCGTCGGCGACCTTGCGCCAGGCCCGGTATATCTCGTGCACCTCGTCCCGGTCCCAGTGCGGGTGGTCGAGGTGCTGCCGGATCTCGTCCCGGCGGGTGAGCGGGCCCGTCACCGCGGGTTCGGCGCGGGGCGGCAGGTCGGGCAGCTCCGGGTGTTTGATCAGGCCGTGGGCGACGTCGATGCGGAAGCCGTCGACGCCCCGGCTGAACCAGAACCGCAGGATCGACTCGAACTCCGCGCGCACCTCGGGGTGGTGCCAGTTCAGGTCGGGCTGCTGGGGTGCGAACAGGTGCAGGTACCAGTCGCCGTCGGGCAGCCGGGTCCAGGCCGGCCCGCCGAAGCAGGACACCCAGTCGTTCGGCGGCTCGGTGCCGTCGGGTCCGCGCCCGGGGCGGAAGACGTAGCGCTCGCGTTCCGGGCTGCCCGGCCCGGCCGCAAGCGCCGCCTGGAACCAGGCGTGCTGGTCGGAGGTGTGGTTGGGCACGATGTCGGGGATGACGCGGATCCCGTGCTCGTGCGCTTCGGTGATGAGCCGCTCGGCGTCGGCGAGGGTGCCGAAGCGGGGGTCGATGGCACGGAAGTCGGCGACGTCGTAGCCGTGGTCGGCCATGGGCGACTTGTACCAGGGGTTGATCCAGATGGCGTCCACGCCGAGGGACCTCAGATACGGCAGCCGGGAGCGGAGGCCCGCGATGTCGCCGACGCCGTCGCCGTTGCCGTCGGCGAAACTGCGGATGTAGACCTGGTAGATGACGGCACTGCGCCACCAAGGGGCGGTGGGGGACACGGGGAATGGCTCCTTCTGTGTGGCTACTTGGCCGCGCCGGCCGTGAGCCCGGCGACGATACGGCGCTGGAACAGCAGCACCATCACGACCAGCGGGACGGTCACCACGACGCCCGCGGCCATCTGGCTGCCGAACGGCGTCTGGTAGGTCGTCGCTCCCGAGAACTTGGAGATGGCGACGGTCGCGGTCTGCATGCTCGGCTTGTTGGTCATCGACAGGGCGATGAGGAACTCGTTCCAGGCGGCGATGAAGGTGATGATCGCGGTGGTGAAGATGCCCGGCGCGGCGAGGGGGACGATGACCTTGCGGAAGGCCTGGCCGCGGGTGCATCCGTCGACCATGGCGGCGTGTTCCAGTTCGTCGGGCATCTGCCGGAAGAACGTGGTCAGGTTCCACACCGCCAGCGGCAGCGTGAAGGACATGCTGGGCACGATCATGGACTGGTAGGTGTTGATCCAGCCGATGTCGGTGAACAGCTTCAGCAGCGGGACGACGATCGACACCACCGGGAACATCGAGGTGGCGATGATCAGGGTCAGGATCAGCCGCTTGAAACGGAACTCCAGCCGGGCCATCGCGTACGCGGTGAACGTGGCCAGCAGGAGCGACATCGCGGTCGTGACGCCGGCGACGATCAGGCTGTTGAGCAGGGCCCTGGTGAAGCCCTGGGCCGGGCTGAACACCGACCGGTAGTTCTCGAACGACACCGGGGAGGGGAACAGCGAGGTGCTGAAGATGTCGCCGGTGCGGCGGAGGCTGGAGACCAGCATCCAGTAGAACGGGGCCAGGCAGTAGGCCACCACCACGGCGATGCCCAGATAGGGCAGCCACTGCCGCCACTTGGCCGTGAGGGTCATGCCGTCACCTCCCGGACGCGGTGGCGCGGTCTCCTGACCGCGTGGGACTTGCGCTTCTTCGTCCCGCCGACGCCCCCGATGAGATCGGCGCCGAGCAGCCGCACGAAGGCGAGCGCGATGAGGAAGACGTAGAGGAAGAGGAGGACCGCGTACGCGGAGGCCGGTCCGAAGCGGACGTTGGACGCCTCGTTCTGCGCGAGCATCGACAGCGTCTCGACGGAGCCCTTCTGGGCGCCGATGAGGATGTAGGGCAGGTCGAACATCCGCAGCGCGTCCAGGCAGCGGAACAGCACCGCCACCAGCAGCGCGGGCTTCACCAGCGGCAGGGTGATGCGCCAGAACTGCTGGAGGGCGCTCGCACCGTCGAGCCGGGCCGCCTCGTAGACCTCCTTCGGGATCACCTGGAGGCCGGCCAGGACCAGCAGCCCGATGAAGGGGGCGGTCTTCCACACGTCGGCGATGACGACCGCGATCTTGGCGGAGAAGCCGTCGGCGGTCCACAGGACCTGGTGGCCGAGGAGGACGTTGGCGATACCGTCGGCGTTGAAGATCCACTTCCACAGCAGTCCGGAGATGGCCGTGGGGATCGCCCAGGGGACGAGGATGCCGGCCCGCACCACGGCCCGGCCCCGGAAGGCCCGGTGCATGACGATCGCCATGGCGACACCGATCACCGTCTCCAGCGACACCGTGACGACGGTGAAGAAGGTGGTGTTCCAGAAGGCGTTCCAGAAGCGGTCGCCGGCCTGGGTGAAGATGTCGGTGTAGTTCCTCAGCCCGACGAACGGCTCGGTGTTGCTGATGAACCCGGTCTTCGGGTCCAGGCCCTTGGGTCCGTACAGGGACTCGTCGAGTGCCATGAGCGTCGGGTAGAGCACGACGACCGTCAGCACCAGCAGCGTCGGGGAGACCAGGAGCGCGGCCAGACGGCCGGTGCCGGCGGTGGCCCGGCGGCGTCGCCGGGGGCGTTCGGGCGCCGGGGGCCGCCCGGGACGGCGGTCGGCCGCCGGCCCGGGCTCGTGCGGGGCGGTGTCGGGTGGGATCGCGGTGCCTGCCATGACCCGCGGCCTCACTGTGCCGTCAGCTTCTGGAGATCCGCCTGAAGGTCCTTCAGCGCCTGTGCGCTGCTCTTCTTTCCGGTGAGCGCGGCGTAGACCTCGTTCTGGATCGCGGCGGTCACGTCGCCATACTGCACGACGCGCGGGCGCGGCACGGCCTTCGTGATCGACTGCTTGAGGTCCGGCAGGTACGGATACTGCTTGTCCAGGGACGCGTTGTCGTAGAGGTCGGCGTAGGGCGGGGCGAGGGAGGCGTTCTTGAGGAAGTAGGTCGCGCTCTCCTCGCTGGTGAAGAACTTCATGAAGTCCAGTGCCGTGGCCTTGTTCTTGGCGAAGGACGACAGGGCCAGGTTGGAGCCGCCGAGGCTGGAGGCACCGGGGCCGTTCAGGCCGGGCAGGGGGGCGACGGCGAACTTGCCCTTGATGGCGCTCTTCTGGGCCAGGGAGTACACGTACGGCCAGTTGTTCAGGAAGATCAGTTTGCCTCCCTGGAACGCCTGGCGGCCGTCCTCCTCCTGGTAGGTGATGGCCTCCTTGGGGATGGTCTTGTCCTTGAAGGAGTTGACGAGGAAGTCCAGGCCCTTCTTGGCCTGCGGCGTGTCCACGTCGGGCTTGCCGTCGGCATCGACGATCTTGCCGCCGGCGGAGTTGACGGCCTCGGCGAAGTTCACCGTCAGTCCCTCGTACTTCTGGAACTGCCCGGCGTAACAGGACATGTTCTTCGCCTCGGGGAGCTTCTTCACCTTGGCGCAGTCGGCGGTCATCCGGGCCCAGGTGGTGGGGGGCTGGGTGACGCCGGCCTTCTTCAGCAGGTCGGTGCGGTAGAACAGCAGACCGCCGTTGGAGCTGGCGGGGACGGCGTAGAGCTTGCCGCGGTACTGGCCGGTCTGCACGACCGGCTGGAGCATCTTGCCGAGCGGGAACTGGTTCGCGGGCAGGGGCTCGATCCACTGGTGGGCGGCGAACTCCGACGTCCACACGACGTCGGTGGCGAGCACCGTGTAGGCGTCGGACTTCGTCTCCGCGTTCTGGATCATCTGCTGGCGCTGGGAGTCGGCGTCCGTCGGCAGCTGGATGAAGGTGACCTTCTCCTTGGGATGTGCCTTGTTCCAGCGGTCGATGATCGTCTGGACGGTGCCGGTGGTGTCCTTGCCGGCGACGTACGTGATGGGGCCGCGGCCCTTGAACGACGCCGCCGCGGCCTGCGTCGACTGTCCGGAGCCGCTGCCGCCGGAGGAGCCGCAGGCGGTGAGGAGGAGTCCGGCGGCGGCGAGCGCTGCGGAACACTGAATCGCTCTGGCGGTGCTGGTCTTCACTGTCTCTCCTGGTCGTGACGTACCGAAGTCGTGTCCGTTCCCCCGGAATGGCTTTGGTCATGAGATTGCGTTGCCACGGCATTCCGCAGATAAAAATCGCAGCTCACAGCGGATAAGAGGCGTCCCTCCGGGGCGACTTCGAACCTGTCGAGACAACGTTTGCACGCTAGGAGCGCGCGGTCGGGAAGTCAATGCGTCGCGGCGTGGTAAGAAGGCAAGAATCAGGTGAGACAGCGCTGTCACCAAGGGCCGTGCACCGTAGGGTTCCTGTGCTAGCGTCCGGCGCATGCCACCAGGTCAGCGGCACCCCACGATGGCTGACGTCGCCGAACGGGCCGGGGTCTCCACCTCCACGGTCTCGCGCACCCTGCGCGGCCTGCCCACCGTCTCGCCGGAGATCCGCGCCCGCGTCGAACAGGCCGCCCGGGAGCTGAACTTCGCGGTCTCACGCCATGCCGCGAGCCTCGTGACGGGCAGGACGTGCAGCGTCGCGGTGCTGGTGCCCACGCTCAGTTCGTGGTTCGTCGGCGCGGCACTGTCCGGGCTCGCCCTCGTCCTGCGGTCGGCCGGCATGGAACTGACGGTCTACGTGATCCCCGGCATGGCCGAGCGCACCGCGTTCTTCGATCGTCTCCCCGCGCGGCGCAACGCGGACGCGCTGCTGGTGTTCTCCTTCGACCTGACAGAGGAGGAGACCTCCCGGCTGGATGGCCTCGGCATGCCGGTCGTGTACGTCAGCCAGCATGTCGACGGACGCCCGAGCGTCTACGTCGACGACGTGGCCGGCGCCCTGCGCGGCACCCGGCATCTGCTCAACCTCGGCCACCGCCGGATCGCCTACGTACGGACGGTGGGCACCGGTGGCTTCTCCTTCAGTTCGCAGGAGCGGCTGGTCGGTTACCGGCGGGCGCTGACCGAGGCGGGCCTGCCCCTCGACGACGATCTGGTGGTCGCCACCCCGGCCGGCGACAAGCGGGGCGCCGCCGAGGCGGTCGGCAGGCTGCTGGGGCTGCGGGAGCCGCCCACCGCGGTCTTCGCCGAGCAGGACGAGGTGGCCGTCGCCGTGATCTGGACGCTGCGCGCGACGCGCGTCGAGGTGCCGGGGCAGGTGTCCGTCGTCGGCTTCGACGACCAGCCGGTGGCCCAGTGGTTCGATCTGACGACCGTGGCCCAGTCGCCCTCGGCCATCGGCCGGGAGGCCGGCGCGCTCGCGCTGGCGCTGGTCAACGACCCCGGCGGGGACCGCGAACGGCACGTCGTGCTGCCCACCCATGTGATACCCCGGACCACCACCGCGCCACCTCCCGCCGCACGGAGCGCACCTGAGGACCCGCCCCGACTGCCCTTGGGGTGACGGAAATTGCCGTGCGCCCGCGGACGCCCCGAACCTGGGCT
Source organism: Streptomyces sp. SID5464 (assembly GCF_009862985.1). Taxonomy (NCBI): domain Bacteria; kingdom Bacillati; phylum Actinomycetota; class Actinomycetes; order Kitasatosporales; family Streptomycetaceae; genus Streptomyces; species Streptomyces sp. SID5464. The sequence goes on from NZ_WWIQ01000004.1 coordinate 270,182, forward strand.
CGGCCGAAACGAGCGGGCGAACCCGTATGACCACCGGTCAGAACACCGTGGGAGACGTCTTCAGCGCGGGAGCGGAGGAGTTCCACAGCTGGCTCCGGGAGCTGTGGGACCCGGTCGGCGAGGCGACGGCGGAGGTGGCCGCCCTGACCGGCGGTGAGTCGGTGCCGGACGACTGTCGCGGGGCCCGGGCCGCGGCGCTGCCGGCCGCGCGTGCCGTGGGGGGCGGCGGGCCGGGTGGACGCCGTGGATCTCGCGGACGGGCTGCCGGCGACCGGGGAGCGCCGAGCGCGCGAGGGAGGCCCGGCGAACAGCCGCTTCCACCGCCACGAGGTCACGTCGCGGCCCGTGTCCAGGCAGGGCCACGACGTCGTGCAGTGCGGGCTCGGGGTGTTCTTCTTCCCGGACATGGACCGGGACTCCGCCGCGCTGACGCGGATGCTGCGTCCCGGGGGCCGGTTCGTCGTGACGGTCTGGGAGAAGGGCGCGCTCGGCGGCTGGCAGGGGGCGCTCCGGGGCGCGGTCCTGACGGAGCGTGACCTGCCCGGCCCGCCGCAGATGGAACAGCCGGCCCGGATCGACACCGCCGACACCCTCGCGTCCTGGCTGACGGACCTCGGCGGGAGCGAACCCCGGGTCGTCCAGCGGCGGTTCGACGCCCCGCTGTCCCCGGAGACGGGCTGGGAGCTGGCCACCGGCAGCGGGGCGCGCCGGATGCTCCAGGGGCTGTCACCGGCCGCCGTCGAGCGGGTGCGCGCCGAGTTCGCCGCCCGGCTCACCGCGGACTCGGTCACCGACCTCGACGTACGCGTCCTGACGGGCACGGCCCGCTTCTCCGGCTGACCGGCCGGCCGGGCGCGGCGGCGGGCAGGACACCGTGACCGGCCCGGGTCCGCAGGGGCCGCAGACGCCGCTCAGTTCGAGGGTGTGCTCCAGCTCCGTGAAGCCCGTGGTCTCGGCGAGCCGGGCGGCCCACTCCTCGACGGCCTCCGCGTCCACGGGCCGGCTGCGGCCGCAGCGGCGGCAGATGAGGTAGTGGCGGTGCTCGCCGGCCGGCCGGCCGAGGTAGAGCCGCTCGCCGCCTTCGTCACGTACGACGTCGACGCACCCGGCGCGGTCCAGCTCGCGCAGGGTGCGGTAGACGGTCGTGAGTCCGACGGTGCTGCCGGAGTCGGCCAGCAGCGCGTGCAGTTCCTGCGCGGAGACGAACTCGTGGCAGCGGCCCAGGGCCTCGAGCACGGCCCGGCGCTGCCACGTACTGCGCAGACCCGGTGTGTGGAGGCGCTCCACGGCCGGGCTCTCCTCCGCTTCGCCCATCACTGGACTCCTTGCTCGACCGGCGCGTCCGTCGGCACCCCATGCTAGATGAACATGGTTTTCACGTCGATGACCGACCCGCCCCGCCGCGGGTGTCGCGCCGGCGCAAACCGTTGGCGGAGGTAAGAGCCCCACTTATAGTGACCACGGAGTCGTCGCCCGTAATGCCCTGATTGTCTTCCCGGTGGGCGGGCACTCAGGGCGTGTGCACACACAAGACGGCATGCGACCGCGCAGGGTTCTGCTGACCGGGTGGTTCAGCTTCCGGGACGGGGAGGCGACCGCCGGGGACGTGCTGGCCCTGCGCCGGGTCGAGGACGTACTGCTGGGCACGGGCATCCCCTACGACGTCGCCTGGAGTCCCGGCTTCCGTCCGGAGGCACTGCATCTGGACCGGCTGTGGCCCAAGGACTATTCCCACCTGGTGTTCGTGTGCGGCCCGCTGCACGGGCCGCAGATCGAGGAACTGCACCGGCGGTTCGCGCACTGCGTGCGGATCGCCGTCGGCACCTCGGTGATCGACCCCGCCAGTCCGGCCGTGACCGGCTTCCACCGGGTGCTGCCCCGGGACGCGCCGGACAGCGAGCCGGTGGAGGACCTCGCCGCCCGTGCCCCGGACGCGCCCGCCCGGCCGGTCGTCGGGGTGATCCTCACGCACGGGCAGCAGGAGTACGGGGAGCTGCGGCGGCACACGCAGGTCGCCGAGGAGGTGACGCGCTGGCTGGCCGGTAAGGACTGCGGCCGGCTGGAGCTGGAGACCCGGCTCGACACGCACGACTGGCATCTCAGCGCCACGCCCGCGCAGCTCCAGTCCGTGCTGGCCCGGCTGGACCTCGTCGTCACCGACCGGCTGCACGGGCTGGTCATCGCACTGCGGGTCGGCACCCCGGTGCTGGCCGTCGACCCCGTCGAGGGCGGCGCGAAGATGACCGCGCAGGCCCGTGCCTGCGGCTGGCCCGCGCTGGTGCCCGCCGAGCGCCTGGACGTGCGGCAGTTGGACCGCTGGTGGGACTGGTGTCTGACCGGCGGCCGGGTGACCGCCCGGCAGATCCGGGACGGGTTCCGTGAGGGCACCGTGCCGGACAGCGCGGACCGGCTCGTGGAGGCGCTGGCGCGGCCGGTACCCGGTTAGCTCAGGGGTACCACGGGGCACCCGCTCTTACGTCCCCTCCCCCTCGGAAGGAGAGACGGTCCGGCCGCCCGGAAGGAGAAAGCGCGTGTCCATCGGCCGACTTCCCGAGAACGAGCAGCGCATCCTCGACGAGATGGAACGCGCGCTGCGCCGCGACCGCCGCCTCGACCGCCGGCTGCGCACCCTGCGACTGAGCCGCCGCCCCGACCCCGCCCGGCTGCTGGCCCGCCTGGGCTCCTACCGCCCCCGTGTCTGGACCGTGGCGGTCCTGCTCGCGGTGTCGGCCGGGCTGATGGTGGCCGGGATCGTCACCTCGGAGCCCGGGGTGATCTGGGCGTTCGCCGTCATCTGGCCGCCCACGCTGTTCGCCCTGTTCCGGCTGATGTGCCGGTGGTGCGGGGGCTGAGCGTCCCCCGCTAGCCCGTGTAGCGGCGGGCCTTCGAAGCGCGTTGGGCCGGTTCCAGCAGGCGCAGGCGGGACTCTACCTCGTGCGGGAGGACACGGCGTTCGCGCAGCACCCACGGGAGAGCGGCGGCGGCCTCGGCGAAGGCGCGCAGGGACGCGGTGTCGCGCGGCACCGTGCGGGCCAGGTCCACGGTCCGCCGCAGGGCGGGGCCGGCCGGGCGGCGCAGCCAGGTGAACCACAGGGTGTTGCGGATGCCGTGGGACCGGCGCAGGGTGGCGTCCCGGGCCACGGACGGGTGGTGGTGCGCCACCAGGTGGTCGGCGTACGTCAGCCACCATCCGTCGGCCGCCAGGTCCGCGGCGAGCAGCTCCTCCTCGCCGCCCAGCCACAGCCGCGGATGGAAACCGCCCGCGGCCCGGAAGGCGTCGGTGCGCAGCACGGTCGCGGCGGCCAGGAACGAGCCGAGGGCCGGTCCGGGCAGCCAACCGGGCCCGGGGACGGGCGAGTCGCGCAGCTCCTCGACGATCGGGTCGTCGGTGCCGTCCGGTTCGACGACGATCCGGGCCGTGACCGTGCCCAGCGCCGGATACCGGTCGAGCAGGTCGGCGGCCCCCGTCAGCGATCCCGGCGCCCACCAGGAGTCGTCGTCGCAGAAGGCGACGTAGGGCGTGCGGACCTGGCGGATCGCCAGGTTGCGGCCCACGGCGCCGAGGTTGCGGCCGGGCCGCAGCAGCCGGACCCACGGGTGACGGCGGGCGACGGCGTCGGCGGTGCCGTCCGTGGAACCGTTGTCGGTGACGATCACCGGTGGTTTCTCCGGCAGTCCGGCGAGTCGGTCGAGCGTGTGCAGCAGCTCCCGGCGCCGGTTGTGGGTGATGACGACGACGGTGGTACGGCGGTCGGTCATGCGGCGGCTCCCTCCAGCAGGCGCGCTGCCCGTTCCACGTGCGGCGGCAGGGGCCTGCGGGCGCGCAGGGCGGCGGGCAGCCGGGCCAGCGTTCCGCGCAGGGCACGCCGGGCGTGGTCGTCGTGCCGGGCCTCGGCGGCGAGGGCGCGGGTGCGGGCGAGTGCGTAGGGCACGGGGCGGCGCAGCCAGGCGGTGAGGAGTTCGTTGCGGCGCTGTACGACCGGGCGGCCGGGACGGGCCGAGGGCGCGGGGTGGTGGTGGGCGACGACGTCCGGGCAGTGGGTGACGCCCCACCCTCGGGCGGCCATGTCGTAGGCGAGGAGCGTCTCCTCACCGCCGAAGAACAGCAGCCGGTGGAAGCCGCCCGCGTCGAGGTAGGCGCTGCGGCGGACGACGGAGGCGCAGGCGAGGAAGCCCAGGACCTGGGTGCCGGGCAGGTCGGCGGCCCGCCCGAGGGGCGAGGCGGCGAGCACCTCGTTGAGCGGGTCGGGGTCGGCGGCGGGGCCGACGAGGGTGCGGGCGGCGATGAGGCCGAGCCTCGGATGCCTCTCGAACAGGCGGGCCGCCCTGCCCAGGGCGCCGGGCGCCCACCAGGAGTCGTCGTCGCTGAACGCCACGTAGGGCGTGTCCAGGGCGCGGGCGCCGTAGTTGCGCGCGAGGGCGCCGTGGTTGAACGGCAGCGCCAGAGTGCGGACTTGAGGGAAGTCGCGGGCGAGCATGGTGCGCGTGTCGTCGGTGGAGGCGTTGTCCGCGACGAGGATCTCCGGCCGCTCGGGGAGGGTGAGGAGGTGGCTCAGGGCCTCGGCCAGGGCCGGGGAGCGGTTGCGGGTGGCGATGACGATGCCGACCGGGCTCGCGTCCTGGTGCTGGATGGTCATCGTGGTCGGGTGCCCTCTCACGGGTGTCGGATGCCGGGCAGGTCGTCGACGGCGCGCAGGACGTCTTCGGGGGTGATGCGCAGCAGCGCGGGATCGGGGCGGCGGCCGTGCGGGTCGCCCTCCGGGCCGTACCAGAGCGCGCGGTGGCGCGGGTCGGGCGGTGGGCCCCAGCGGCTCGGTGCGACCGGGCCGAAGAGGGTGACGGAGCGCGTGGCGTGGGCGACCGCGAGGTGGGCGATGCCGGTGTCGCCGCTGATCACGGCGTTCGCGTCGGCGACGAGGGCGGACAGCCTGCCGAACGGCAGGCCCCCGCCGAACACGTCGGTGTCGGGCAGGCCGGCCTGCTTGGCGAGCCGGGCCACGAGGTCGCTCTCGTCCGGGCCACCGGTCACGACGACCCGCAGGCCCCGGGCGCGCAGCGCGCCCGCGACGGCCGCGTACCGCTCGACGGGCCAGCAGCGGGCGGGTGACCCGGCGCCGGGATGCAGCACGACCGCGCCGGGTGCCGGGGAGGCGGTGCCCGGTCGGGGCAGGCACACGTCGCCCGGATCGGCGTCGATGCCGTAGGCCTGGAGCAGCCGGCACCAGCGGTCGCGTTCGTGTTCCTCCGCGTACCAGGGCGGGCCGTCGATCTCGGGCGTGTCCGGGTGGGCGAAGGCGAGCAGCTTCAGCGGGCGCAGCGCCAGGAGCAGCCGGTGGCTGGGCGGCCCGTTGCCGTGCAGATCGACGGCGACGTCCGGTGGCGGACCGCTCCAGTCCAGGGCGTGCGGCACGCCCCGCCCCGGCGCGGCGGCGGGCAGCAGCCGGTCCACGGCCCCCGTCGCCTCGGCGACAGGCCGGAGTTCGGCGGGCGCGGCCAGGACCAGCTCGTGCCCCGGGTAGGCCCGCCGCAGGGCGCGCAGCGCGGGGACACCGGCGAGGAGGTCGCCGAGGCCCAGGGCGCGCAGGACGAGGAGCCGGGGTGACGTCGGTTCGGGTGCCGTGTCCGGTGTCATGCCAGCAGCCTGCCGGGTGCGCTCCGTGTGTGCCCCCGCAGCCGCGCTCATCGGGTGCCGTCCTGCCGCCTGCCTCGCGCCACCGGTCATCGTGCTCCTTCCGCCGCCCGCTCCATGAGGGCCGTCGAGGAGCGGCCGTCGAGGTAGGGCAGGAGGACCGCCTGGCCGCCCCACTCCTTCAGGAGGGCGGCTTCCGGCAGGTCGGCGGCAGCGTAGTCGCCTCCCTTGACCCAGACGTCGGGGCGCAAGTCGGCCAGGAGGCGTTCGGGGGTGTCCTCGTCGAAGACGGCGACCGCGTCGACGCAGGACAGCGCGCGCAGGACCCGGACCCGGTCGGTGAGCGGGTTGACCGGGCGGCCACCGCCCTTGCGGCGCCGTACCGAGTCGTCCGAGTTGACGCACACGACGAGGCAGTCGCCGAGCCGCCGGGCGGCCTGGAGCAGGCCGACGTGTCCGGCGTGCAGCAGGTCGAAGCAGCCGCCGGCGGCGACGACCGTGCCGTGGGCGGCCCGGACCCGGGCGGCCACGGCGTAGGGGTCGTCCTCGCCGGGCGGCGGTGCCGGTGCGGCGTCCGCGCTCGGCAGGCCGGCCGCGCCGCCCCGGGCGACGAACCCGGTCGCCGCGGCGACGGCACCCTCGACGGCCTCGGCGACCAGGACGCCGTCGGCGAGCAGCCCGGCGGCGGTGGCGGCGAACCGGTCCCCTGCCCCGCAGCTGTCGCCGTGGTGCGCGGCGGGCGCGGGGACGAGCAGCGGGTGCTCGCCGTAGGACAGCAGGGCGCCGCGGGCGCCGAGTGTGACCGCGACGGCGGCGGCCCGCCAGTGCCGTACGAGGGCGGCGGCGCTGTGGGCGGCGGCGTGCAGGTCCCGGCGCGCGGCGCCGTCCTGCGGGGCGAGGCCGTGGGCCTCCTTCTCGGCAGGTGTCACCAGCCGGGTGCCCGGCACGGGCGCACCGCCGCGCGGGTGCGGGTCCCAGACCAGCGGCGGGCGGGCGGCGAGGACGTCGCGGAGGGCGTCGGCGGTGCCGCGGCCGTAGTCGGAGACCAGGACGGCGGGCGCCGAGCGGACGGCTTCGCGGGCGGCGTCCGTGGCCTCGCGGGTGCGTCCCGCGCCGCGGTCCAGCCGGACCACCGGACGGTCCTGCGCGAGGACGCGGGTCTTCTCGGACAGCGGGCCGGTCAGGGGCAGCGGTACGAGGGTGAGCCAGGGCTCCAGGAGGCGGCGCAGTGCGCGGCTGGCCGCGTCGTCGCCCACTCCCGCCACCAGGGTGACGTCACGGCCGTCGCGGGCCGCGAGGTACGCGGCGAGTGCCGCGCCGCCGGGCCGGGTCCGCTCCCCGCAGTCGTCGACGACCGGCACGGGCGCGTCGGGCGCGAGCCGCTCGGCCCGCCCCGTCACGTCCCGGTCCAGCAGCGCGTCACCGACGACGACGAGGGGTGCCTTGCCGTTCATGTCACCTCCCGCCGTCGCCGTCGCGCCACGTGCCCCGTTCCACCGCCGCGTCGAACGCCGCGCACACCATGTGGACCGCGACCAGGTGGAGTTCCTGCACGGTGGCCCCGGTCGGCGCCTCGACGCACAGGGACTCGTCGCTGCCCGCCATCAGCGGGTTGGGCGCGGGCCCGGTGAGGGCCCACACCCGCACACCGGCCGCGCGGGCGGCGTCCGCCGCGGACAGCAGGTTGGCGCTGGCGCCGCTGGTGGACAGCAGCACCAGGACGTCGCCGGGGCGGCCGTGGGCGCGGACCTGACGGGCGAACACCTCGTCCACGCCGTAGTCGTTGGCGATGGCCGTGGTGCTGGAGGTGTCGGCGTGCAGGGCGAGCGCGGAGAACGGCGGCCGGTCGTCGCGGTAGCGGCCGACGAGTTCGGCGGTCAGGTGCTGGGCCTGGGCGGCGCTGCCGCCGTTGCCCGCGGCCAGCAACCGGCCGCCGCCGGTGAGCACGGCCGCGAGGCGCTCGCCCCACCGCTGTGTGAGGTGGGCCGAGGCGCGGAACGCGGTCAGGGCGTCCTGGAGTTCGTCGCAGTGCCCGGTGACGGGCGGGTGCACGGTCATCACGCCACCTCCTTCTGCTGTGCGGGTCCGGCGAGGACCTGGCGGTGGACCTGCTCCACGCCGTCGGCGACACGCCGCCAGGTGTAGTGGGTGAGGACGCGTTCGCGGCCGGCGCTGCCGTAGCGGCGGCGCAGCGCGTCGTCGGTGAGGAGTTCGCGCACGGCGCCCGCGATCGACTCGGGGTCCTGCGGCGGGACGAGCCGGCCCGTGGTGCCCTCGGCGACGCTGTCGCGGTGGCCGCCGACGTCGGTGGCGACGACGGGCACGCCGCAGGCCATCGCCTCCAGCGGCACGATGCCGAACGGCTCGTAGACCGGGGTGCACAGCACCAGGTCCGCGCTGCCGATCAGGGCGGGCATGCCGGCCGGGTCGACCGCGCCGAGCAGCCGCACCCGGTCGGCCACGCCGGTGCTCCGCGCGAGCCGCCGCAGCCGCCGCGCCTCGGCGTCGTCGGCGAGCCGGTCCGCGGCGGGTCCGCCCGCGATGAGGAGTTCGGCGTCCGGGATCTTGGCGAGGGCCCGTACGGCCTGGTCGTAGCCCTTGCGCGGGACGAGCCGGCCGCAGGCGAGCAGCCGGTGCCGTGCGCGGCGTGCCGGGACGCCGTCGGGCCGTACCCCGGGCCGGAAGTGCTCGGCGTCCACGCCGCAGGGCACCACGGACACCTGCCGGCGCGGCACGCCCAGCTCGGCCAGTTCGTGCACCTCGTCGGTGCAGGTGGCCAGGACGCGGGCGCAGCCGCGGCCGATCTGCCGTTCGATGCCGACGCGTTCGGGCGGGCTGGTGTCGAGCCGGCCCTGGTGGCGGCGCTTGACGGTGCCCAGGGCGTGGAAGGTCTGCACGACGGGCACGCCGTGCGGGTGGGCGCCGATCCGGGAGGCCATGCCGGACATCCAGAAGTGGGCGTGCACCACGTCCGGCCGCTCACGGGCCCAGGCGCGCGCCAGCCAGGCGCCGAAGCCGGGCATGTACGGGAACAGTTCGTCCTTGGGGACGGGCTCGGCCGGCCCCGCGGGCACGTGCTCGACGGCGGCGCCGCCGGGCAGCGGCACCCGGTCGGGCAGGCCGGCCGCGTCACGGCGGGTGTAGACCGTCACGTCGTGGCCCCGCCGCGCCAGTTCCTCGCTCAGGCGGGCCACGTACACGTTCTGGCCGCCGGCGTCGACGCCGCCGAGCGCGGCGAGGGGACTCGCGTGCTCGGACACCATGGCGATCCTCATCGGGCCACCTCCTTCAGCAGCCGCTCCCAGTCGTCCAGGAAGCGGGACAGCCCGTAGCGGGCGAGCGCCGCCGCCCGTGCTCCCTCGCCGACCATGCGCGCGTGCAGCGGGTCGGCGACGAAGTCCCGTACGGCGCGGGTCAGTTCGTCGATCCGGTTGGAGACCACTCCGGCGCCGGGCGGTACGGCCTCGGTGACCTCGGTGGTGGCGAGCGCGACGACGGGCATGCCGAGGTGCATCGCCTCCAGCAGGGACAGGCCGAGGGAGGTCCAGCGGACGGGGTGGACGTAGACGCGTCGCCGCGCCATGGCCGAGTGGAGTCCGGCCTGGGTGAGTTCGTGGGAGCGGCAGCGGTCGGCGGGAATGCCGAGCCGGTCGGCGAGGCCGTCGGTGCCCATGCCGAAGACGTCCAGCGGGGCCGCCTCGGCGAAGGCGGGCAGCAGGTCGGTGCCGGTGGTACGGCCGCGCCGCAGCGGCTCGTTGACGGCGACGGCGGCGCGTTCGAGCTCCCCGGTCCACAGCGGCCCCGGGTCGACGATGCCGTGCTCGATGACGGTGCCGGGCACCGCGCCGGCGTCCCACATCAGCCGGTTGAAGTGCGTGACGTGGACGAGGGTGACGCCGGGGATGTCCGCTGCCGGGTGGCGGGTGTCGGGCACGTCGCCGTGCGGGGCGTTGTGCTCCAGGTACACCAGCGGCGGGCGGCGGCCCAGCCACCGGTCGACCAGGTCGAGTTCGTGGGGGCGTTGCAGCACGACGACGTCGATGTCCTCGTTCCGCAGCCGCTCCGGCGGCACTTCCACGACCGTGTCGGGCCAGTCCCAGGTGCGGGCGCGGCCGAGCCCGTCGGGGCCCCGGTCGGGGGTGACGGGGACGAGGTAGGTGTGCGGGCCCTGCACGAACGCGGTGGTCCACGACCCGTGCACGTGCCAGAGGAGGATCCTCATGTCTCCCCCATCAGCTTCTCGACGGCGGTCACCACGTCGTGCGCGGTGACGGTGTCCAGGCAGGGATGACCGGGCACGGGGCACTCCCGTGCCCTGCTGTCCGCGCACGGGGCGTCCTGGTCGCCGAGCAGCACGTACGGGACGCCGTACGGCCGCCAGCGCTCGGCGGGGACGACCGGGGAGAACAGGGACACCACCGGGATGCCGACGGCGGCGGCGAGGTGGGCGGGTCCGGTGTTGCCGGTGACGACGACGGAGGCGCCGGCGAGGACGCCGGTCAGTTCCGCGGCTCCGGTACGGCCGCCGAGGTCGAGGGCGTGCGCGCCCGCGACGTGCGCGGTCAGGTCGCTCTCCCCCGCGCTGCCGGTCACCACCACGCGGTGCCCGGCGGCGGCCAGTTCGCGCACCGCCTCGGCGCAGCGCCCGGGGCTCCACGCGCGGGCGGGGACGCTGGCGCCGGGGTGCAGGACGACGTACGGCTCCGGGCCGGAGAGCCCGGTGGTGGCGGGCGGCGGGAGCACCCGCGGCCGGCCGTCGTCGGCCGGCGGGAACCCGGCGGCCTCGGCGAGGTCGAGCGCGGCCTCCACTTCGTGGGCGTGCGGGGCGCGGTGGTGGCGCACGTCGAGGAGGGAGCCGGGGTAGTCCTCGCTGTCGGCGGCGATGAAGTCCACGCCGGCCAGGCGCAGCAGCAGGGCGGCCGGCAGGGGTGACTGGTGGAAGGAGGTGAGGACGAGTGCGGTGTCGGCGTCGATGGTGTCGAGGAGCTGGTCGACCTCGCCGCGGCCGACGGGCGGGGGCGTGAAGCCCACCCAGGGCGCGTCCCACACGAGGATGTCGTCGACGCCCGGCAGCAGCCGGGCGGCGGGCGCGCCGCGCGGTCCGCACAGCAGGGTGACGGTGTCGGCGCGGGCGGCGACCGCGCGGATCGCGGGTCCGGCGAGCAGGACGTCGCCGAAGCTGTCGAGGCGGGTGACGAGTGCCTTCACGCGTCCCTCCCCTGCCCCGGGGCGGCCGTGAAGGCCTCCTGGATCGGGCGTTCGTCGGCGAGGACGCGGCCCCTCGGCGGCCCCTCCAGTACGGCCCGGACGGCGGTCAGCAGGTCCGGGGCGACATGGTCCGCGGCCGCGGTCTCCTCGGGCCGGGTCTGGGCGGTGGGGACGAGGATGCCGTGGGCGCCGGCGCGGCGGGCGGCCTCCACGTCGGCGCCGATGTCGCCGATGACGACGAGGTCGGCGGGGGCGGTGCAGATCCGCCCGGCCGCCCACAGGACCATGCCGGGCTGGGGCTTGCGGCAGTGGCAGCCGTCGTCGGGGCCGTGCGGGCAGACGGCGAACACCTCGAAGGGGCCGAGGAGTTCGTCGACGCGGTCGTTGACGCGGCGGACGTCGGCGTCGGTGAGCAGTCCGCGCGCGACACCGGACTGGTTGGTGACGACTCCGGTGCGGATACCGCGTTCGCGCAACAGTCCGAGCGCCTCGCGGGCGCCCTCGACGGGGCGTACGCGGTCGGGGTCGGCGTTGTAGGGGACGTCCTCGACCAGGGTGCCGTCGCGGTCGAACAGCACGGCCTTGACCGGGCTCATCGTGCCACCTCCTGCCAGGAGGGGGCATGGCGGTATCGCAAGGCACCGGTCAGCCGGTGCCAGGTCGCGGCGGGCGGGATGAGCACGCTGGTCGCCACCATGGTCGTCACCTCCTGGCGGGTGCGCGGGCCGGGGGCGATGCGGGCCCGGGCGAACTCCGCCGTGCCGGCCGCCCAGCCGAGCGCGCAGGCCGCGGCGGCCCGGCCGTGTCCGGTGGCGGCGAGGGCGCACGCGGCGACGCCCGCGGTGGTGATCGCCGCGTGCTTGCGGATCCGGCCGCGCGGCGCGACCGCCTTGTCCCACCAGTCGGGTCCGTGCAGATGCCGCATGAGGGCGTCGTCGGCGTTGCCGCGCTGCTGCCGCACGGACACCCAGCGGGAGGCGGGGCGGACGGGGTGGCGGGTGGTACGGCGGCCCTGCCGGATGCGCCAGCCCGCGTCGAGGAGGCGCAGCGCCAGGTCGGCGTCCTCGCGGAAGGCGCGCCGGAAGCGTTCGTCGAAGCCGCCGACCTGCTTGAGCGCCTCGGTGCGGTAGGCCATGTCGGCGGTGATCCAGTGGGCGCGGGCGAGTCCCGCGGTGCCGCGTTCCCAGTCGGTGGGGCGGCGTTCGCCGGGCAGCGGGACGGCGATGACGCCCTGGACACCCGCGATGTCGGGGGACGCCTCGGCGAGGTCCTCCGCCAGTTGGTCGCACCAGTGCGGCCCGATCTGGACGTCGTCGTCCAGGAACACGGTCCACGGCGCGGTCACCGCCCGCAGCCCGGTGTTGCGGGCGGCGGCGGGGCCCCGCCCGCCGCCCGTGAGCACGGTGGTGCGCTCCCGCAGGTCGCCGAGGACGCTCAACGGGTGTTCCAGCTGTCCGGGTTCGGGGTCGGGCCGGTCGTCGACGAGGACGATCTGCTCGGGGAGCGGCCCGGTCGCGGCGGCGAGCGCGGCGAGACAGTCGGCGAGGGTGTCCCGTACCAGGGTGGGGATGACGACGGCGTACGAGGTCATGCCGCTGCCCTCCCCGCGTCGAAGGCCCGCCCGCGGCGGACCGCGTACGGCCCGATGGCCAGCAGGTCGACGGGCGCGGAGCCGAAGCACTCCAGGGCGTCGCGCGGGTCGTCGACCATGGGCCGCCCGGCGGTGTTGAGGCTGGTGTTGACGACCACGGGCAGCCCGGTCCGCCGCTCGAAGGCCCGCAGCATCCGCGCCACCAGCGGTTCTCGCCGGTCCTCGACGGTCTGGATGCGGGCGGTGCCGTCGACGTGCACGACGGCCGGGACGCGGTCCCGCCACCGCTGTGCGACGTCGTGCACGAACAGCATGTACGGGCTGGGCAGCGGGCCGCCGGAGAACAGGTCGGCGGCGCGGTCGGCGAGGACCATCGGGGCGACGGGCCGGAACTCCTCACGGCCCTTGACGTGGTTGAGGCGTTCCAGGTTCTCGGCGCGGCCGGGGTGGGCGAGCAGGGAGCGGTGCCCGAGGGCGCGCGGCCCGTACTCGCTGCGGCCCTGGAACCAGGCGACGACACCGTCCCGGGCCAGTTCCTCGGCCACGGTCTCGGCGATGTCGTCGGGCTTGTCGTAGGGGATCGCCGCCGTGTCGAGCCAGGCGCGCAGTTCGTCGTCGCTCCAGCCGCGGCCGAGGTCGGCACCGGGCATGGGGCCGGGCTGTCCGCTCTCCGACGCGGCCAGGTGCAGGGCTCCGCCGAGGGCGGTGCCGGCGTCCCCGGCGGCGGGCTGCACCCACACGTCCCGGTACGGGCCCTTGGCCGCGATCTTCGAGTTGGCGACGCAGTTGAGGGCGACGCCCCCGGCCATCGTCAGTGCCTCGCCGCCGGCCTCGCGGTGCAGCCAGTGCACGAGCTCCAGCAGGACCTCTTCCAGGACGGCCTGGGTGCTCGCGGCGAGGTCGGCGTGGTCCTGGTTCCAGGGTTCGCCCTTGGCGCGGGGCGGGGCGAAGGCCGGCCAGTCGACGCCGTGGGCGCGGAAGCCGCCGTGGCCGGTGGGGTGGATGTACTGCCGCAACTGCGGCAGGAAGCGCGGGGTGCCGTAGGAGGCGAGGGCCATCACCTTGTACTCGTCGCTGCTGCGCAGGAACCCGAGGTGTTCGGTGAGCTCCTCGTAGACCAGGCCGAGGGAGTCGGGCAGCGCCTGGGTGGCGAGGGTGTCGAGCTTGCCGTCGCGGTAGCGGCCGGCCAGGTGTGAGGCGGCCTCGCCGCGGCCGTCCAGGACGAGGACGGCGCTGTCGGAGTGCGGGGAGGCGGGCCCGGCGGAGGCCGCGTGCGCGACGTGGTGGGGGACGAAGACGACCCGCTCGGGATCGAGGCCGGGCAGGGCCTCGGCGAGGAACTCGGGGGCGCGGCGCGCGTACTCCAGGCGGAGCGGGTCCCAGGGGTCGTCCAGGCCCATGTCGCGGGCCGGCCGGGCGAGTTTCGGGTCGAAGGAGTAGGTGACGGCGTCCAGGTCGCCGGGGCGCAGGCCCGCCCGCTCCAGGCACCAGCGGGCGGACAGCTCGGGCAGCTCCCACGCGGAGAACGGCAGCGGGCGCTTGCCGTGCTTGCGCCGGCTGAAGCGCTCCTCCTCGGCGGCCGCCACCGTCTCCCCGTCGACGACGAGGGCGGCGGCCGGGTCGTGGAACAGGGCGTTGATACCGAGGATGCGCATGGGGGTTCTGCTCCGTCCCGTGGTTCGTGTGGGGGACTACGGTGCTGCCGAGTGCCGCACCTCAGCTGTCTCAAACACTTGGAGCCAGCTGGCAGTGTTTGTTACGATTTGTCACCCTCTGTGGCCTGGCGAGAGACGTGAGGTGACCGGCTCAGGCGGCCACGGACCGTGAGAACCAGCCAATGGTCCGTTCCAGCCCCTCGCTCCAGCCGACCCGGGGGCGCCAGCCGAGCCGTTCCCGGGCCAGCCGGGTGTCGGGGCGGCGCCGGCCCGGGTCGTCGACGGGGCGGTCCACGAACCGGATGCGGGAGGCGGAACCGGTGATCTCCACGATCCGGCGGGCCAGCTCCAGCATCGTGATCTCGTCGCCGCCGCCGATGTTCACCGGCCCGGTCTCGGCGGAGGCGGCCAGGGCGAGCACACCGTCCACGGTGTCGTCGACGTAAGCCAGCGAGCGCGTCTGCCCGCCGTCGCCGGCGACGGTCAGGGGCATGCCGTCCAGGGCCTGCGCGATGAAGGTGGGGACGGCGCGGCCGTCGCCGGTGCGCATGCGGGGGCCGTAGGTGTTGAAGATGCGGACGATGGCGGTGTCGGTGCCGCGCGCCCCGCGGTGGGCGGTGACCAGGGCCTCGGCGAACCGCTTGGACTCGTCGTAGACGCTGCGCGGGCCGATCGGGTTGACGTTGCCCCAGTACGTCTCGCGCTGCGGGTGCTCCAGCGGGTCGCCGTACACCTCGGAGGTGGAGGCGAGGACGAAGCGGGCGCCGTCGGCGTGGGCCCGTTCCAGCGCGTGGCGGGTGCCGGTGCTGCCGACGTCGAGGGTCTCCAGCGGTAGCCGCAGGTAGTCGGCGGGCGAGGCGGGACACGCGAAGTGCAGGACGAGGTCGAACCGGCCGGGCAGCGCCTGCCAGGCCGCCGGGTCGGTGGCGTCGCCGCGCACGAAGCGGAAGCCGGGCCGTCGCTCCAGGTCGACCACGTTGGTGCGGGGCCCGGTGGACAGGTTGTCCAGGCACACCACCTCCGTGCCGGAGTCGAGCAGCCGCGCGCACAGATGGGACCCCACGAATCCGGCTCCGCCGGTCACCAGGGCCCGGCGCCAGGCGTCTCCGCTCACGGGTCTCTCCTCCCACTGGCTTTCACTTGCGTGGCGGCGCGGGTAACCAGACGAGAAGTACGAAACCTATGAACTGTGCGTATACACGCTGTGTATAGTCCCGGCATGCCTTCTCTGACCAAGAAGATTCCGACCAGGAAGACGAAGAAAACGGGGACCGCGTTCCGAACGGCCGGGACGCTCGCGGCGACCGCCGCCCTGGCACTGGCCCTGGGCGGCTGCTCAGGGCCCGACACCACGGCTCCCAGCGCCGTCCGGGCCCGGGCGGCGGCGGACATCCAGGCAGCCCCCTTCGGCACCGTCGACTGCCGTGAGGCCAAGTGCATCGCGCTGACCTTCGACGCGGGGCCGAGCGAGCACTCGGCACGCCTGCTGGACGTCCTGAAGGAGAAACAGGTCCCGGCGACCTTCTTCCTGCTCGGCAAGCGGCACATCGAGAAGTACCCGGAGCTGGTGCGGCGGATGGCGGACGAGGGCCACGAGGTGGCCGGCCACACCTGGGACCACAAGGTCCTCACCCGGCTGAGACCCGAGGAGATACGCGAGGAGCTGGAGCGCCCCAACCAGGAGATAGAGCGCCTCACCGGACAGCGCCCGACCCTGATGCGACCGCCGCAGGGCCGCACCGACGACACCGTGCACGAGATCTGCCGCGAGCTGGGCCTCGCCGAGGTGCTGTGGAGCGTGACGGCCAAGGACTACCGGACGACCGACTCGGACCTGATCACCCGCCGCGTCCTCGCCCAGGCGTCCCGGGACGGGATCATCCTGCTGCACGACATCTACGACGGCACGGTGCCGGCGGTGCCGGGGATCATCGACGCGCTCAAGGAGCGGGGGTACGCGTTCGTGACGGTGCCGCAGTTGCTGGCGCCCGGAAAGGCGGAGCCGGGGAAGGTGTACCGGTAGGACGGCGCAACGCTCCGGCCCGGAAAAGGAGTTGCGGCCGCTGTCGCGCGCCGGGAGGGTGCGGGCACCCCCAGGGCGTTGAAGGGAGATCCGTTGTCGCACTCTGACACCCCGGTCGTCCAGGAGTTCGCCGTGGCGGACCAGGACGCCGGGCCGTACGGCATCACGGCCGGGCCGGACGGAGCGCTGTGGCTCACCCTCGTCCACCGTGGCCGGGTCGGGCGTCTCACCTTGGACGGCGAGCTCACCCAGTACGCGCTGGACTCGCCGTCCTGCCGCCCCACGGTCATCACGCCCGGACCGGACGGGGCCCTGTGGTTCACCCGCTTCGCGGACCACCGGATCGACCGCGTCACGGTCGACGGCGAGACCGGATCGTTCGCCTTGCCGACGCCCGACTGCGGACCCTACGGCATCACGGCGGGTCCGGACGGCGCGATCTGGTTCACCCAGATGAACACGGACCGCATCGGCCGTCTGACGACGGACGGGGAGATCACCGAGTTCGCCCTCCCCGTGACGGGCGCGTTCCCCTCGGCGATCACCCAGGGCCCGGACGGCGCCCTGTGGTTCACGCTCAACCAGGCCAACGCCATCGGCCGCGTCACCGTCGACGGCGACATCCGCCTGTACCCGCTGCCCACCCCGGACGCCGCCCCGGTCGGCATCACCAGCGACGGCACCGACCTGTGGTTCGTCGAGATCGCGGCGGGCCGGATCGGCAAGGCCTCCCCGGACGGCCGGATCGAGGAGTTCCCGCTCCCCGACCGCACCTCCCGCCCGCACGCCATCACCGCGACCTCCCCCGGGGACTGCTGGTTCACCGAGTGGGGCAGCAACCGCATCGGCCGGCTCACCCCCTCAGGCAAGGTCCTCGAACACCCCCTCCCCTCCCCCGACTCCGAACCGCACGGCATCACGACGGCCCCGGACGGCACCGTGTGGGCGGCCCTGGAGACGGGGGCGGTGGCCCGGGTGGCTCCCTAGCCGCAGCGGTCATCGGCCTCTTCCGTCCACGCGTGCCGCGCGACCGCCCGGCTGGGCCGAGTGGGTGAGCAGGGGGCGAGCGGGGTGCCGAGCTGTGGGGAGTCCCTACGATCGTGACGTGGTGAACATCCTGCTCCAACGCACGGTCCCGCTCCCCCTCGACGAGGCGTGGCGGCGGGTCACGCAGTGGCGGCGGCACGGTGAGGTGGTGCCGTTGACGCGGGTCTCGGTGGTGCCGCCCGCGCTCACCGGCCCCGGCACCGTCGTCGTGGCCCGGACGGGTGTCGGGCCGCTGGCCTTCGAGGACCCGATGGAGGTCACGGTGTGGCAGCCGCCGGAGGACGGGGCTCCGGGGATGTGCCGCCTGGAGAAGCGGGGCCGGGTGGTGCTGGGCTGGGCGGAGCTGGAGGTGCGGCCGGGGCCCGGGGGGCGTGCCCGGGTCGTCTGGCGGGAGGAGATCCGGATCCGGCTGCTGCCGTCGCTCTTCGACGGCGTGCTGCGGTCCTCGGCCCGGTACGTGTTCGGCCGGGCGCTGAACCGTTTGCTCAGACGTCCGTGACGCCCCGGCGGCAGCCGGTGCGGAACTTTCGTCCAAGACAGGAGCGGCCGGGTCGGCGACCGTAGGGACATGCGCAGTTACGAAGCGGAGAGCGAGCCCGGCTGGGACGTCGTCCTCCCCCGCGACGGCCTGTCACTCGACGGCGTCCGTATGGCCGGGTTCCGTGAGCGGGCCGCCGCCGGGCTGGACCTGCGGGTGCTTCCGCAACCGGCGGTGGTCGTCGTCATCGGGCTCGGGGAGAGCCCGTTCTCGGTGGCAGGTGCCCGGGGGCACGAGGAGTTGCCGAGCTTCGCCGCCGCACTGACACCCGGCCCGGCCCGGATCCGCGCCGAGGGCGTCGAGTGCGTCGAGATGCGCCTGTCGCCCCGGGCCGCCTATGCCCTCCTGGGCGTCTCCCCGCGCGAGCTGGACGGCTCCGTCACCGGCCTGGAGGGCCTCTGGGGACGGGACGAGCGACAACTGCCGGAGCGGCTGACCGACGCCCCGGCCTGGCAGGAACGGCTCACGCTGGTCGACGAGTTCCTCGCCGGACGGGCCGCGCGGGCACCGGCGATGGCGCCCGAGGTGGCCGCCGCCTGGGACACCATCGTGGCCCGGCGCGGACGCGTGCGGATCGGCGACCTCGCCGCGGCCTGCGGCTGGAGCCGCAAGCGGCTGTGGTCCCGGTTCAGCGCCCAGATCGGCCTGACCCCGAAGCGCGCCGCCATGCTGGTCCGCTTCGACCACGCCGCCCGCGCCCTCACCGCGGGCGAGAACGCCGCCGACGTCGCCCTGGCCTGCGGCTACGTCGACCAGCCCCATCTCCACCGCGACGTACTGACGTTCGCGGGCTGCACGCCCACCGCCCTCGCCGGCAGGGCGACGTCCGCCGGCTGACCGGACGACACCACGTAGGAGAGGAAGACCTGTGACGGACACCCATGCCCCGGCACCGGACATGACCGACCGGGACCTGCTCGTACGGCTCGTCTTCGGCAGCATGGCCGCGCAGACCGTACGCGCGGCCGTCCGGCTGCGGGTCGTCGAGCTGATCGGCGACACCCCGCGCCCGGCAGCCGACGTGGCCGCCGACGCCGGAGCCGAACCCCAGCCCATGACCCGGCTGCTGCGCGCCCTGGCGGGCCTCGGCCTGCTGAGGGAACACAGCTTCGGCACCTTCGCCGTGGCCCCCGCGGGCGCGCTCCTCGACCCGGGCCGCCCCGGCTCGCTCACCTCCTTCGTGCGGATGTTCACCGACCCGGCGATCATCCGCGCCTGGGAGCACCTGGACGACAGCGTCCGCACCGGTGACGTCGCGTTCGACACCGTCTTCGGCACGGACTTCTTCCGCCACCTCGCCCGGCGACCGGAGCTGTCCGCGCAGTTCAACGCCGCGATGAGCCAGGCCACCGCGGAGACCGCCGCCGCGCTGCCGCACGCCTTCGACTTCGGCCGGTTCGGCACGGTCACGGACGTCGGCGGCGGCGGCGACGGCACGCTGCTGGCGGCCGTCATGCAAATGCTGCGCTGCATCCGCGCCACCACCCGACGACCACCACCAGGAGCAGCACCAGGGCCCTGCCCGACCTCGCCTCACATATGACAGCCTCACAGCGCTCCCCGCCCACCAGGGGAAAACAGGGTGTGTGACTCATAGCAGGAGTCGGGTGTCCACGAGCGGCGGCGTCAGAGGACGGTGCCGTGCAGGGCGCGCCGGTCGCCAGAGATCGCGTAGCGGCGGGGGCGAGGCCGTGATCGAGGGGCTCGCCGATCTCCTCGCAGAGCTGGGCGAGGACGTCGGCCGCCTCGGTGTCGGACAGGTGATCAGCTCCGCGACGTCAGCGGTACGGCCGGCGACGGCGATCAGGGCGCGCTGGGACAGGCCGTAGTCGAGCGCGGTCGCGGTGGCCGAGTCGGTGTCTCGCGTGCGAGACGTCTCGGTGCCGGCGCTGACCGCGCCGTGTATCGCGGCGAGGGCGCGGGCGACGTCGAGCAGCCGGTACGCCTGTGCGCGGCTGATGCCGACTCCGCGGCGCAGTACGACTCCCAGCTGCCATGCCTGAGCGGCACCAGACGCGGGCGGCGTGCGCGTCGCGGACCCGAGCGACGAGCACCGCAACGGAGCGCCGGACGTCGTCCATCGCCTCGCGCAGCCCGACCGTCATCTCCCGGGCGCGGGCCGCACTCAGCGGCGGCCGCGCTGGTTCGGCGACGTCGCCCTGGTCCTGGTCGTGCACGCCCATGACTCCATCGTCCTCCGCGTCGGCGGGCCGGACCAGGGTGTGCGAAAGCACGGTGACCTCTGACAGATAATCTTGACTGTTTGCCAGGTGAGTTTGACCGCCCAGCTCAGAGCATGGTGGACCGGGACAGGAAACTCGCTGCCGAATACCCCGGCGGTCCGCTATCCCTGGACCATGACCAGTCTCACCGTTGACCAGAACGGCCTCGTCCCCCCGGGCCTGTGCCCGAACTGCCACCTGAACACCGGCTTCTCGGTCCGAAACTCCGGACTTAGCACCTACATCTGGCCGCATCCTCAGACCGAGCACCCGTCTGTCGAGCATCAGATCAAATACGGGATGCGCACCTGGCTGCGGCAGATTCCCGCCATCTGCGGGCACTGCAGCAAGACCGTGGTCCTGCACCAGCTGATCCGCTTCAACGAAGACGGAAAGACCGGTGATGTGCTTCGGGTGATCCAGGTCTGGCCGGAGCGGCAGCCGCGCGAGCTGCACACCTCCGTCCCGAACACGGTGCGCGACCTGTTCGCGGAGGGCGCGCGGGCGGAGGCCGCCGAGGCATACCGCGCGGCGGGGGCGATGTATCGGGCTGCCGTCGAGGAGATCTGCAAGGACCTCGGCGCCGAGGGCAACAACCTCGCCAGCAAGATCAATGACCTGGTCAACCGGGGCGTCACCCAAGAGATTGTGGAGGACCTCCACGAGGCCCGCTTCCTCGGCAACTGGAGCCTGCACGATGGCCTGGAGTTCTCCGCCGAGGAGGTCGCCGACGTCGCCGGCCTGATCGCCGAGGCCGTCCACATCCTGTACGTGCAGCCCGAGGAGCGACGGGCGATGCGCGACGCCCGCAAGGCGCGGCGCGACGCCTTCGCTGCTGGAAACCCGTAGCCGATCGGGCCCAGGGTGTGCGGGGAGAAAGAAATGCTCTTTATCCTTCCCGACGCCGTCTCGGTGTGCCGGAGCCAAATCCGGAGACTCCTGGCCCCGGCGGGCGAGCACGCCGGGCGGGCGCTCACTCGGGCCAGCGCGCAGGACCCGCCTCCGCGTCCGCATCCTGGGCATCGACTCCCTCGCGACGGAGCAGAGTCCGGGCGCTCCTGCCCGATGCTGGTCCGGGTCCCGGAATGAAACCCTGGCGCGGCCGTCGTCAGGCGCGGAGGAACACTGTGATCTTTTGCGCTCCCCAAACCGGTCAAGATCACTTACCAAACGGACCAAGATCGCATGTCAGGAGCCACACGGGCGCGAGCTGCGCCTCACAACCTCAGGGGAAACGGCCTGTGAGCCTCACAGATCTCACAGCGTGACACACCAGGCCGGGGCGCGAAACGGGCGCGGGTCCGTCAGCCGGGGCGGCGGCCAGCAGGTGGTCAGCGTCGCCTTCGGCCGTGACCGGGCAGGCCAGCCGGGATCGCGTACACGCTGGAACCACTGCTGCTGGGGGCCGACTCCGCCCGCCACCCTTGGGTTAGCGCGGGCGGCACCATGCGCAGCAGCCCTTTCACGGCGGGGCGGGGAGTGGCTGGAGTGCTTATCGGCTCCCCGGACAGCGGGCAGCGCTCCCCCTCCGGCATGCGGTGCTGGGCGAGAGTGTCCTTGTGGGTGATGCGGGCCCAGGTGCCGCAGGCGCACTCGTAGCTGTTCGTCAACTCTCTGCCGGTCACCACCACTTGCCCGGATTTCGGGCGGGAGGCTGCGACACTACAAGCTCCGCGGGCGAGATGACGCTCTACGACACCTCGCGCCCCTGGCACGGTTGGGCAGAAGCGGACACCGGCGCTGTGGACGGCATCATGGTGCAACTGCCCCGCCAACTCCTGCCCGTGCCGCAGGACAAGGTCCGTCTCCTGACCGCGGTGCGGTTGTCCGGCCGAGAGGGTATGGGAGCGCTGCTGGCCGGTTTCCTCAGGCAGATGGTTGCGGATGCCACGTCTGGCGACGATCGACCTGGTGGTAGGCGCGAGATGTCCGGTCGGCCCGGACGGTGCCCGGCGGAATGCCCGGTCGGTGAGGGCCTGTTCGACGGCCTGCCCGTACGGCCAATGCGGCAGCGCCTGAGGCCACGTCCTCCATCCCGGCGGATCAAGCAGCACCGGCCTCACCGCTCGCAGACGCGGTCGACGGCGGCTTCGGCCACGAGCCGGTCTTCACGGGCGTCATCGAGGCTGATCTGCTGGGGGCGACCTGACCGGCGTCGACGAGGTCCTCGCCCCTGAGGGCGATCCCCGTGAGCCGGCCGCGTTGGAGACCGGCGGTGTCCAACAACTGGTAGTCCAGGGTGTGCAGTTCGTCGTCGTGGGCGGAGGGTTCGGCCAGGCGGCGGGTCTTCTCCCACCGGGGGCTGCCGTCGGCGAACGTCAGCGGCAGGGTAACGGCGCGGGCCGATGCCGCGGGCCCGGTCGGCGGCCAGGCGGCCGGCGCGGCCGCCCAACAGACGCTGCACGGTGGCGGCCGGGACGGCGGCGAGCAGGCCGACGCTGTAGATGCCGTATTCGCGCAGCATCTGCGCCTGGCGCGGGCCGATGCCGTGCAGGGCCTCGACCGGCAGCGGCCGGAGCCAGTCGGGACCCTGGTCGGAGCCGACGGCGAGGACACCGCCGGGCTGGTCGAGCTGGCTGGAGGGGCGGCCGCGATGGTGTTGGAGGGGCCGATCCCGAGTTCTATGCGCCCATGCCGTCGATGATGCAGTAGGCGACGTACAGGCCGTACAGAGTGAGGAGCAGGCCGAGGAATCGTGTCCACGCGGGCAGGGTACGGCGCTGATGGGTGTTCCACATGCGCTTCAGGCGCACGACGGCGGAAACGGCACCGAGTGCGGCGATCGCTGTGAACACCCAGAAAAGCACGGGTCGATCACTCGTCGGCGCGTTCTGCACTCCGGCGTTGCCGATGATAAGCAGGAGGTAGGGGGCGATGTACTGAGCCGGGCTGAACTCCCGAACCCTCTCAGAGCTACTGGAATCGATCATGGGATGCCTCCGAAGCGTGGTAGGTGTCGGCATGGACGTGCGCCCCACGGCAGGGGGAACAACCGTGGGGCGCACATGGGTGTTACAGCCCCCGGGGAGGGGCCGCATCAGGTGGAGCGGTACATCACAGGATGATGTCGATGAGCCACTCGATGGCCGTCTTGACGGAGATCGCGCCCCCCAGGGTCAGGGCCTTCTTCACCCAGCCCGGAAGGGAGTTCCACTTCTCCTTGAAGTAGCCCTTGCCCTTCTTCGCCCAGTCCGTCAGCTTCTTCTGCCAGGAGTCGGGCAGCGCCTTGAAGGCCTTCTTCAGCGCCTTCTTCTTCAGCTTGTCCAGCCAGCCCTTGGCAGCGACGTCGTCGCCGGCGTAGACGGCAGCGATCTCCGCCTGGGTGAGGCCTTCTTCTCTCAGGAGCTGCTGGCCCTCAGCGGAGTCGAGATAGCTGACGAACGCCTCATGCGAGGAGAACTCGAACTCCGGGTCGAACTCCTCCGGGGTGACGGAGGCGGCAGCGGCCGTCCGGCGCTGCTCGGTCGCCTGCGCCGCCGTGGTACCAGCGGCACCCAGGGTGAGGGCAGCAAGAGCAGCGACCGCACTCATGCGGATATGCCGACGATTCACTATCGTGGTCCTTCGGGTAAGACGGTGCGGGCGCTGCCTCCCGGTGCACTGATGGCCTGGAAACCGTGTGCGTCGGAAATGGCGGTGCCCGCACCCCCGGGCGTCTGTGCCGGGGGCGGTGAAGAACCTAGCCCTCTTTCGATCATCAGTTCCAGATGTTGAGACGCATATGCCCTGAACCTTTCCTTGCCTCCGGACGGGCACTCAGGAGATTCTTCGCATACCGGACGGACAGATCCGGACGATCTACGGCAAGCTGCCCGGCGGAAAGAACAAACCGGACTGGCTGCTACCGCCACCCCGAAACCTCAGGTTCCGCTCAACTCACGTATATCCCACCGAGTTACTCCCGTGGACAACAGCGTGCGGGGCCCGCGAAAACGTCACACCGGTGCTGGTGGTGGCTTCCGGAACACGGGCGGGAGCGGTCCGCTGTACCGATGTCTCGAAAGGGACCGGAGTATCCACCCCTGGGCTGAGCGGTCACTCCTGCTTCGGGCGGACGCCCCGGCACTCCGCTGTTGGGATGCTGGCGATCATGACAACTGCATCTCCGGACCTCGCCGGCTTCGCGTATCACCGCATGGGCCGCCGCACCAGTCGGCAGCGCTGGTGGCGGCCAGTGCTCGGCAGCGTGCTGTTCCTCCCGAGCTGGCTCGTGCTCGTTCTCCTGCTGTACGCCTTCTCCTACGCCCTCGGAACAGCAGCCGGATACCCGGAACTAGCCGACGGCGGTGTGGACTTAGGCCCACTGCGCAACACAGCACTGGACCTGACGTACCTCGCGGTCGCCCTGCCCCTCATCCTGCTCGCCGTACGGTGGACCGAGCGACGACCTGCCGGCACCCTGTCCTCGGTTACCGGACGACTGCGCATCCGCTGGCTGGCATGGTGCCTGCTCGCCGCTCTCTTCCCCGTGACCCTTCTGGCGCTGAGCACCATCTTTCTGCCGGACGACAGTTCTGCTTCCGGAACGTCCGCGGCATGGGTCGGCTGGCGATCGTTCCTCGTCTCCCTGGCCGTCCTGGCCGTCTTCGTTCCGGTACAGGCCGCAGCCGAGGAATACGTCTTCCGGGGCTGGTTGACCCAGGCAGTCGGCGCCTTCCTGCGCTCCCCGTGGCTTGCCGTACTCCCCCAAGCCGCGCTGTTCGCCACCGCCCACGGCTGGGGCACCACGTGGGGCTTCATCGACCTGCTTGTCTTCGGCCTGGTGGCGGGGTGGCTGACCATCCGCACGGGCGGCCTCGAAGCCACCATCGCCCTGCACGTCCTGAACAACCTGCTGGCCTTCGGCGTCTCCGCCGCAGTCGTCGACGGACTGTCCTCCGACGAGACCGCAGCCGACGCACCCTGGCAACTCGCCCTCGCGGACATGGCAACCGTCCTGCTGTACGCCGCGATCGTGCTGCGAGTTGCCCGTCGCCAACGCCCGCAACACCTCGCACCCCCGGTGGCCACGCCGCCCGCACCACCGGCACCGGACCCGTACCCCCAGCCGTTCGTCACGCCTCCGACCGGCAGGTCCTGCTCATACGACACAGCTTCCGGGCGGGACCGGCCAAACTGCGCCGAGACGCCAAAGAGAGGCATCTGATGGCCCCCCGCGGCGGTGCTGCCACCCCAGGATGAGCAGGGCCAGGCGCTGACCCCGAGCTGATAGGGCGCGCCATGCAGGAAGTGAGCCTGAACACTTTGGCCAGAGGGCTGCCTGGTCTCCCACACTCGCGGCAGCCCAATCTCACCGGTTGAGTTCAAACCAGACCACCTTGCCAGTGCTCAGCCGGGTCGCGCCCCAGCGGTGGGCCAGCCGATTCACCAGGTACAGGCCACGTCCGGCCTCGTCGGTGACGCGGGTCTGCTGCAGCCGAGGGAGTTGCGGCACGTCGTCGCTGACCTCGCAGCGCAGCACGTCCGTGCGCAGCAGCCGCATGGTGACCGGCCGGGAGGCGTACCGCACTGCATTAGTCACGATTTCACTGACCAGTAGTTCCACGGAGTCCGTGAGTTCCTCCATGCCCCAGCGGGTGAGCGCGCGGCGGGCGAGACGTCGGGCCCGGCTGGGGGCCGTGTCATCCGGCTCCAGGAACCAGTAGGCCACGTCGCTGGGTGCGATCCCGTCGAAGCGGGCGGCGAGCAGCGCGATGTCGTCGTCCCGGTCGCC
>NZ_WWIQ01000004.1:295986-296371 GCF_009862985.1 Streptomyces sp. SID5464
CCGTCGAAGCGGGCGGCGAGCAGCGCGATGTCGTCGTCCCGGTCGCCACGGCCGAGCATGTCGAGCACCTCGTCGCACAGCGCTTCCAGTGGTGGCGGCTGGTCTGGTCCGGTGAGCTGCGCGACCGCGGTGAGCTTCTCCCGCAGCTGCTCGATGCCGGTCCACACGTCCCGCAGCCGGGACTCGACCAGGCCGTCGGTGTACAGCAGCAGGGTCGCGCCGACAGGCGCGTCTAGCTCCACCGCATCGAAGTCGACACCGCCGACCCCGATCGGGGCACCGGCGGGCACGCGCAGCACCTCGGCACGGCCGCCCAGGTGGAGCAGGACGGGCGGGGGATGACCGGCGTTGGCGATGGTGATGCGGTGCGATACCGGGTCGTAGA
>NZ_WWIQ01000040.1:0-5781 GCF_009862985.1 Streptomyces sp. SID5464
AGGTTCCCGCTTCCGCGTTTCCCTTTCCGGCGGTTCTGACTCTATCAGATCCTTTCGGGCCCGATTCCCTGTCAGCAGGGTTTGTCTTCGCGGCTGTTGGGCCGTTCCGACGAGTGAGACTTTAGCGGATTCCCTGGCTCCCGAGCCAATCGGGGGCCGCGTCCTTTCGAACGGGGATTCCTCATTCCGTAAATACGCATACCAATGAAACGACGACAGGACTACTGCGCGTCGAAAGGTGGTTGGTACCTGCGGAGTGGCTGTCCGGGGACCGACCGGAGTCGGCGCTCACGTCGGACAACTCGGAGAACACTACGGATCGGGTCTGGGCGTGTCAACTCAAGGGCGGACGGCACTCCCGGGGCGTAGTCTGGGGTGCATGACGACGCGTACGTGTACCCAGCTGTGGTGGGCCGCCTGACGGCGGCCGTCCTCACGTATGCATGCAACGGCCGCCGCTTCGGCGGCCGTTCTTGTTTCTCCCTCCAGGACCACCGAGGGGCGGCCGCAGGGGCAGCGGTCCCGGCCAGGAGGTGGAGGAGAGATGACACGGGTTTTCAGCGGGGTCAAGCCGACGGGGCATCTGACGCTGGGGAACTACCTGGGAGCCATGCGGCGGTGGGCTGCCGTCGACCAGCACGAGGCGGACGCCTTGTTCTGCGTCGTCGACCTGCACGCGCTGACGGTGGACCACGATCCCGCGCGGGTGCGCAGGCTGAGCCGGCAGGCGGCGACCTTGCTGCTGGCGTCCGGGCTGGATCCGGAGCTCTGCACGCTGTTCGTGCAGAGCCATGTGGACGAGCACGCGCGGTTGTCGTACGTGCTGGAGTGCGTCGCCACCGACGGTGAGATGCGGCGGATGATCCAGTACAAGGAGAAGGCCGCGCGGGAGCAGCGGCGGGGCGGGAGTGTGCGGCTGTCGCTGCTGACGTATCCCGTGCTGATGGCGGCGGACATCCTGGCGTACGCGGCTGATGAGGTGCCCGTGGGGGACGACCAGGTCCAGCACGTGGAGCTGACGCGGGATCTCGCGGTGCGGTTCAACCAGCGGTACGGGCATACGTTCGTGGTGCCTCGGGCCACGCGTCCGGGGGTGGCGGCGCGGGTGATGAACTTGCAGGATCCGACGTCGAAGATGGGCAAGAGCGACGACGTCGGGCCGGGGATCGTCTATCTGCTGGACGAGCCGGACGTGGTGCGGAAGAAGGTCATGCGGGCGGTGACCGACAGCGGGCGGGAGGTCGTCTACGACCGGGAGGCCCGGCCGGGTCTCGCCAATCTGCTGGAGATTCTCGCCGCGTGCTCGGGTGGGAGCCCTGAGGAACTGAGCGGTGCGTACGCGTCGTACGGGGACTTGAAGAGGGACACCGCGGAGGCTGTGGTGGAGGTGCTCAGGCCCGTGCAGGAGCGGCACAAGGAGTTGTGCGCCGATCCCGGTCATGTGGAGCGCGTGCTGCGGGACGGTGCGGAGCGGGCCCGGGGGATGGCTCGGCCGACCGTGGATGCCGCTTATCGCGCGATCGGGTTGCTGCCTGCCGTGCCGGAGGCGGCGGCGGACGCGAGTCGGGCCGCCGTGCTGAGGGTGTGACGTGGTGCGGGCGTCGGGGTGGGTCGGCCCCGGCGCCCGCAGTGCTCAGCTGTTGTTGCCGGAGGCCAGGGCGCGGCTGCGGTCGCGGGCGGCTTCGAGGGCGGCGATGAGGGCGGCTCGCACGCCGTGGTTCTCGAGTTCGCGGATGGCGTTGATGGTGGTGCCCGCGGGGGACGTGACGTTCTCGCGGAGCTTCACCGGGTGTTCGCCGCTGTCCCGGAGCATCGTGGCGGCGCCGATCGCGGACTGGACGATGAGGTCGTGGGCCTTGTCGCGGGGCAGGCCGAGCAGGATGCCCGCGTCGGTCATGGCTTCGACCAGGTAGAAGAAGTACGCCGGGCCGGAGCCGGAGAGGGCGGTGCAGGCGTCCTGCTGGGACTCGGGGACGCGGAGCGTCTTGCCGACGGCGCCGAAGATCTCCTCGGTGTGGGCGAGGTGGTCGGCGGTCGCGTGGGTGCCGGCGGAGATGACGGACATCGCCTCGTCGACCAGGGCCGGCGTGTTCGTCATGACGCGGACGACCGGCGTGTTGGGGGCCAGGCGGTCCTCGAAGTACGCCGTGGGGATGCCGGCGGCGCCGCTGATGACCAGGCGGTCGGCGGGGACGTGGGGGGCGAGTTCGTCGAGGAGGGTGCCCATGTCCTGCGGTTTGACCGTGAGGATCAGGGTGTCGGCGATCTTCGCGGCCTCCGGGTTGGTGACCGGGGTGACGCCGTAGCGGGTGTGGAGTTCTTCGGCTCGTTCCTGGCGGCGGGTGGTGACCAGGAGGTCGGCCGGGGTCCAGCCGGCTCGGATCATTCCGCTGAGCAGGGCTTCGCCGATCTTGCCGGTGCCGAGGACTGCGACTTTCTGGGTCATGGCGCGGGGTGCCTCCGGGGGTGCGTCGTCCGGGGTACATCCTCGCATCGGGCAGCGGCTGGCGGCTTGTGTGTCCGTTGGGCGGGATGTGGGGGTGCCCCCGGGCGGTGGCGGTGCTGCCGGCTCATGCCGTCCTGCGTCGCAGGGTCGCCGCGCCCAGGGTCAGGACCAGCAGGGCGCAGCCGGCGACGATCAGGATGTCGCGTACGAACGTGGCGGTCATGTCCGTGTGGCGGAGGACCTCGTTCATGCCGTCCACCGCGTAGGACATGGGGAGGACGTCCGAGATGGCCTCCAGGGCCGGGTGCATGTTGTCGCGGGGTGTGAACAGGCCGCAGAGGAGGAGCTGGGGGAAGATCACCGCCGGCATGAACTGGACCGCCTGGAACTCCGAGGCCGCGAAGGCCGAGACGAAGAGGCCGAGGGCCGTGCCGAGGAGGGCGTCGAGGAGGGCCACCAGGAGGAGGAGCCAGGGGCTGCCGGTGACGTCGAGGCCGAGGAACCAGACCGCGAGGCCCGTGGCCAGGGCGGACTGGATGATCGCGAGGGTGCCGAAGGCGAGGGCGTAGCCGGCGATGAGGTCGCCTTTGCCGAGGGGCATGGCGAGGAGGCGTTCGAGGGTGCCCGAGGTGCGTTCGCGCAGGGTGGCGATGGAGGTCACCAGGAACATCGTGATCAGCGGGAAGATCCCGAGCAGGGACGCGCCGATGCTGTCGAAGGTGCGCGGGCTGCCGTCGAAGACGTAGCGCAGCAGGAACAGCATCACGCAGGGGATGAGGATCAGCAGCGCGATGGTGCGGGGGTCGTGGGCCAGCTGGCGCAGGACGCGGGTTGTGGTGGCGGTGGTGCGGGAGGCGTTCAGGGCCCTCGGTGGCGTTGGGGTCGGTGTGATCGTGGGGGTGGGGGTGGGGGTGGAAATGGGGGTGGGGGTCATCGTTTCGTCTCCCTTGTGTCGGCTGCCGCCTCTGCCTCGTCCACCAGGTGCAGGAAAGCCTCCTCGACCGTGTCGGCGCCGGTGCGGGTGCGCAGGGCCTCGGGGGTGTCGTCGGCGAGGAGCTCGCCCTCGCGCATGAGGAGGAGGCGGTGGCAGCGTTCGGCCTCGTCCATGACGTGGGAGGAGACGAGGAGTGTCGCGCCGCGGCTCGCCGCGATGTCGTGGAACAGGGTCCAGAGGTCGCGGCGCAGGACAGGGTCGAGGCCGACGGTCGGTTCGTCGAGGACCAGGAGTTCGGGGGTGCCGAGGAGGGCGACGGCCAGGGAGACGCGGTTGCGCTGGCCGCCGGAGAGGTTGCCGGCCAGGGCGTCGGCGTGGGTGGTGAGGTCGACGTCGGCTATCGCGCGGGTGACGTTGTCGTGGCGGCGGTCGGCTGCGGGCCGGCCGGGGTCGAGGATCGCGGCGAAGTAGTCGAGGTTCTGGCGGACGGTCAGGTCGTCGTAGACGGACGGGGCCTGGGTGACGTAGCCGATGCGGGTGCGGAGGGTGGGGTGGCCGGCGGGGTGGCCGAGGACGTCGAGGGTGCCGGTGACCTTGGCCTGGGTGCCGACGGTGGCGCGCATGAGGGTGGACTTGCCGCAGCCGGAGGGGCCCAGTAGGCCCGTGATCTGGCCTCGGGGGACGGTGAAGGCCAGGTTGCGCAGGACCGTGCGGGGGCCGCGGGTGACGGTGAGGTTCTTGGCGTGGACGGCCGGGGGGTTGTTGGTGTGGGTGGCTGGTGGGGTCTTGGTGTGGGTGGGCGGTGGCCCAGGAGCATTATTCATCATGTGATGAATAATGCTCCTGGGCTTGGGGTGCGTCAAGCAGGGGCCTTCGCCAGGAGGAGGACTACGTCGTAGACCTCCTCGACGACGCCGTCCGGGAAGGTCTTGAGGAGGTGCTCGCGTTCCTCGGCCAGGAAGGCCGCGGTGTGTTCCTCGCCGTGTACCAGGAAGACCGAGTGGCTGCCGATGTTGGCGAGGTGGGTGTCGACCGGGACGCGTCGGCTCCAGCGGACCGTGCGGCGGGTGAAGTCGAGACGGCCGGTGGGGTCGGCGGCGCGGGCGTTGACGTTTCGCCGCTCGGCGGCCGTGTCGATGCGGAAGTGGCGTTCCGTGCGGGCGGCGGCTTCGGCGATCCACGGCACGTCCAGGGCGTCGGTGTTCCACCAGAGGGCGAGGGCGCCGCCGGGGCGCAGGACGCGGAGGGCCTCCGGGACGGATCGGGCCTGGTCGGTCCAGTGCCAGGCCTGGGCGTAGGTGACGAAGTCGACGGAGGCGTCGGCGAGGGGGAGGTCGTCGCCGGTGCCGCGGACGATCGGGATGTCGGGGAGGGTGCTGCGGAACTGGGCCGCCATGCCGTCGCCGGGTTCTACGGCGATGACGTCGGCGCCTCGGGCGTGGAGGAGGGCGGTCGCTATGCCGGTGCCGGCGCCGATGTCTGCGACGCGGGAGCCGGGGAGGGGGTGGTCGGCCAGGGCTTCTACCGCGTCGAAGAGGGCTGGGGGGTAGGAGGGGCGGTTGGCCGCGTATTGGGCTGCGGCGGTGTTGAAGGAGTGGGCGCGGGCGGTGTGGGTGGGGGGTGTTGTCGGGGTGGGCGGCGTCGGTGTTGGGGGTTCGGTGGTGGTTTCTGCGGTGGGTTCGGCTCCGGTGGGGTGGTGGGCGGCGGCGTGTGGGGTCATGCGGCCATGGTGGCCGGGGGCGGGGGTGGGGGGTGGTGAGATTTCGGTGAGAGGCCGGCGGGTTATGCGGGGCGGCGCTTTTTCGACGGGTTGCCCGAGCGGCGGGTGGTGCGCTTCTCGTGGTGCTTGCGGGCTGCCTCGTACTCCTCGCGGTGGAGTTTCTCGCCGGGGGCCTCGGTGAGGGAGCGGAAGAAGTAGGCGAGGAGGGAGCCGACGAAACCGATGGTCAGGAGGCCGCGGAGGGAGGCCTGCCGGTCGGGGTCGGGGCGGCGGGTGAAGCCGTCCCAGGTGTGGCGGAAGGCCATCGCGCTGCAGATCGCGAACATCACGACCATGAGCAGGGTCACGAAGCTGCCGATCGCGGCGATCCGGAGGCCCTGGTAGGCGAGCCGGAGGACGAGGCAGGAGGCGGCTGCGGTGGCCAGTGAGCCGATGGCGACGCCGATGCGACGGGCGGTGTAGCCGTTGTCGTGGTTCAGCCAGGTCGTGCCGAAGAAGCGGATCGGCTCGGGGCGGGGGGCGTGGGGGCCGTTCTCTGCGCTCACCGGTCGATTATGGCTCGGGTACGGCTCGGGGGCGTGGTCGGATGCCGACGGCGGCCTGCGCGGGTGGGTGGGGGTGCGCGTAGCGCCTGTTCGCCGGGGGTGGGGCGGGGCCGCGCCGGGGGGTGTCCGTCCTCGG
>NZ_WWIQ01000040.1:5831-36589 GCF_009862985.1 Streptomyces sp. SID5464
CACGCCAACCGCTGCGGGCGGACACCCCCTGACACGTCCCCTTCCGTGCGTACGCGAGTGCGGGTGCGCGTACGCGTAGCTGCGGGCAGTCGTGCCGCTGAGGGCGCCACCCCGCTCCGCCGGGTTGCGGACCCACCCGGCCCCAGCGGCAACACCGCGCAACCGGACAGCCCCGGCCCCGCTGCCGCAGGTCAGCCGCAGCGGGGGCGGATGTAGCCGTCGCTGCCCGTGTTCACGTAGGCGTCCGAGACGTACTGGCCGCTCGCGATGTTGTCCCAGATGTTCGTCGTGCCGTACGGGCCCGTGACCCAGGTGCCGGGTGTCTGGCAGTGGATCAGGACCCGGGAGCCCTCGGGCAGGACCTTGACGATCGGGTAGCCCGTGCCGGGACCGCTGCGGACGTTGAGGCGCACGCCCGGTGCGGTCGAGAAGTACGTGGCCGCCGCGGCCAGTGTCGTGACCAGCGGCATGCCGGTCTCCTGTGTGCCGCGCTCGGCCTCTTCGACAGGCTCGACTGACATGAAAACCTCCCCCGTTGCACCCCATGGCTGCCATGGGGTCCCGTTGATTCCCCTGAATCACGCCATCAAACACCTGTACGTGACTCGACAGCGGAGGCTAGCAAGCCGCCTCTGTCCCGTACGAGTCATCGACTAGGCTCCGTGCGTCGCGCGCGCGGACGAACAGCACGGGGGTGGTCCCATGGCGCCACAGCGGAACGTCGGAGCGGGCCCGGAAGCGGAACTTCCTGAGTACGCCGGTCACTACCGGCTGGAGTCCTGTCTGGGCTCGGGCGGCATGGGCGTCGTGCATCTGGCCCGGAGCACGTCCGGGATGAAGGTCGCCGTGAAGGTCGTGCACGCGGAGTTCGCCAAGGACCCCGAATTCAGGGGTCGTTTCCGGCAGGAGGTCGGGGCGGCGCGGCGGGTCAGCGGGGCTTTCACCGCGCCCGTCGTGGATGCGGATCCCGAGGCCGGACGGCCCTGGATGGCCACCCTGTTCATTCCGGGTCCGACGCTGGCCCAGGAGGTGAAGCGGAACGGGCCCCTGCCCCCGGCGAAACTGCGTCGGCTGATGGCCGGGCTCGCGGAGGCGCTGCGTGACATCCACCGGGTCGGGGTCGTGCACCGGGATCTGAAACCGAGCAACGTCCTGCTCGCCGAGGACGGGCCGAAGGTCATCGACTTCGGCATTTCCCGGCCGAAGGACAGCGAGTTGCGGACTGAGACCGGGAAGCTGATCGGAACACCGCCCTTCATGGCGCCCGAGCAGTTCCGGCGGCCCAGGGAAGTCGGGCCCGCCGCCGACGTGTTCGCCCTCGGGTCCGTGATGGTGCACGCGGCCACCGGGCGCGGGCCGTTCGACTCGGACAGTCCGTACGTCGTCGCCTACCAGGTCGTGCACGACGAGCCCGAGCTGGCGGGTGTACCGGAAGAGCTGGCGCCGCTCGTGCTGCGGTGTCTCGCCAAGGAGCCCGAGGACCGGCCTTCTCCCGACGAGTTGATGCGGGAGCTGCGGTCGGTGGCCGCCTCGTACGACACGCAGGCGTTCATACCGGCGCAGCGGGTGGACGAGGCTCCGGAGGAGGCGGCAGCGGCTGGGGAGGAGAGTGGCGGGGGCGCCGGGGCAGCCCCTGCGGCTGAGAAGCCGTCGCGTCAACCCGTGTTGCGGCTCGGCAGGCGGGCGGCCCTCGGTGCCGGGGCCCTCGGGCTGGCCGTCGTCGGTGCTCTCGTGTCGGTTCCCTTGCTGGGGGATGGCGGGCCGGCGCCCGAGGTCGCCGCTCCGCGGACCAGGGCGGCCGCGTTCTCGGCGTGGGAGGCGCCGCCGTTGTCCGGGAAGAGCACACCTCAGTGTGCGTACGCGGCGGAGAAGTTGGTGTGTGCGCAGACCGGGCTGGTCTTCGCTCTCGATCCTGGCGACGGGCGGCTGCTGTGGCGGCATCCGCTGGACGGGGTCGCCGCGAGCGGGCCGCCGAGCGGGGCGCCGGTCGTCTCGGGCGGGCTGGTGCCGGCCGGGCTGGGCCAGGGGCGGCGGGTGACGATGCTCGATCCCGGCTCGGGTGACGTGGAGCGGCGGCAGGAGCTGCCCGCCTACGGGGGGCTGCGGGCCGTCGGCGGCATGCTGCTGCTCACCGCGGCCGACGGCACGGTCAGCGGCGTGGAGAGCGCCTCGGGCGATGTGAAGTGGAGTCATCGGATTCCGGGGCAGGACGTGCCGTACTTCGTCTCGTTCCCCGGTGATCCGCTGGCGTACGCGGCGAGCGTGTCCGGCGACGGGTCCGGCACGAAGGTCACGGCGGTGGCCCCGGGCACGGGTGACGTGCGGTGGGAGGCGCGGCTGGAGGGGGCGTTGCAGCCTCTCGGGGTGGTGGACGGGGCGGTCGTGTTCGTGGCGGTCGACGCCGTGCGCGGGGATGCCCGGGCCGTGGTCCGCTACGACCCGGAGAGCCGGACGAGCGTGCGGGTGCCGTTGACTGTTCCGTTGCAGCAGGTGGAGGGGAGTGTGCACGGGGACGTCGTGCACCTCATGGCGACGGGTGGGGCGCTGGTCGCCGTCGATCTGGAGGCGCGCAAGCAGCGGTGGAGTCTGGAGACGGGAGTCGTCCGGGGGTCGACGCCGGTCGCCGACGACCGGTACGTGTACGTCACCGCGCCGGACGGGCGGCTGCTCGCCGTCGACGCGCGGCGCGGGAAGCTCGTCGGACAGACGTCCCCGCGGCTGGGCGACCGGTCGGACCGGGTTCCGGCCGCGCTTCCCGAGCCCGTGCTCGTGGGCGACCGTGTCTACGCCGGTGCGCCGGACGGGTCCGTCTTCGCCGTGAGCGGGCGTGATCCGTCGGGTTGGTAGTGCGGGCCCGGCGTATGCGGAAGGGCCGCCCCCGGGAGACCGGGTGCGTCCCTTCCGCGTGGAACGCTCAGCCCAGACGGGTCACGTCACGCACGGCGCCCTTGTCCGCGCTGGTCGCCATCGCCGCGTAGGCCCGCAGCGCCGCCGAGACCTTGCGGTCGCGGTTCTTCGGGGCGTACACGCCGTTCAGCGCCTGCTCGCGGCGGGCCAGCTCGGCGTCGTCGACGAGGAGCTCGATGGAGCGGTTCGGGATGTCGATGCGGATGCGGTCGCCGTCCTCGACGAGGGCGATGGTGCCGCCGCCGGCCGCCTCGGGCGAGGCGTGCCCGATCGAGAGGCCGGACGTCCCGCCGGAGAAGCGGCCGTCGGTGATCAGGGCGCAGGTCTTGCCGAGGCCGCGGCCCTTCAGGTACGAGGTCGGGTAGAGCATCTCCTGCATGCCGGGGCCGCCCTTGGGGCCCTCGTAGCGGATGACGACGACGTCGCCCTCCTTGATCTGCTTCAGAAGGATCTTCTCGACGGCCTCCTCCTGCGACTCGCAGACGACCGCCGGACCCTCGAAGGTCCAGATCGACTCGTCGACGCCGGCCGTCTTCACCACGCAGCCGTCGACCGCGAGGTTGCCCTTGAGGACCGCGAGGCCGCCGTCCTTGGAGTACGCGTGCTCGACGGAGCGGATGCAGCCGCCCTCGGCGTCCTCGTCGAGGGCCTCCCAGCGCTCGGACTGGGAGAAGGCCTCGGCGGAGCGGACGCAGCCGGGGGCCGCGTGCCACAGCTCGACCGCCTCGGGGGACGGGGAGCCGCCGCGCACGTCCCACGTCTTCAGCCAGTCGGCCAGGGACGGGCTGTGGACCGCGTGCACGTCCTCGTTGAGCAGGCCCGCGCGGTGCAGCTCGCCGAGGAGGGCGGGGATGCCGCCGGCGCGGTGCACGTCCTCCATGTAGTACGTGCGGTCCTTGGCCACGTTCGGCGCCACCTTGGCCAGGCAGGGGACCCGGCGGGAGACCGCGTCGATCTCCTCCAGGCCGAAGGGGACGCCCGCCTCCTGGGCCGCGGCCAGCAGGTGCAGGATCGTGTTGGTCGAGCCGCCCATCGCGATGTCGAGGGCCATCGCGTTCTCGAAGGCCGCGAAGGTGGCGACGTTGCGCGGCAGGACCGTCTCGTCGTCCTGCTCGTAGTAGCGGCGGGTGATGTCCATGACCGTGTTGGCCGCGTCGACGTAGAGCTGCTTGCGCGCGGTGTGGGTGGCCAGGACCGAGCCGTTGCCGGGGAGGGAGAGGCCGATGGCCTCGGTGAGGCAGTTCATCGAGTTGGCGGTGAACATGCCGGAACAGGAACCGCAGGTCGGACAGGCGTTCTCCTCGATACGGAGGATGTCCTCGTCCGAGATCTTGTCGTTCACGGCGTCGGAGATCGCGTCGACCAGGTCGAGCGTGCGGACCGTGCCGTCGACGAGCGTGGCCCGGCCGGACTCCATCGGGCCGCCGGAGACGAAGACCGTCGGGATGTTCAGGCGCAGGGCCGCGTTGAGCATGCCCGGCGTGATCTTGTCGCAGTTGGAGATGCAGATCAGGGCGTCGGCGCAGTGGGCCTCGACCATGTACTCCACGCTGTCCGCGATCAGGTCGCGGGAGGGGAGGCTGTAGAGCATGCCGCCGTGGCCCATGGCGATGCCGTCGTCGACGGCGATCGTGTTGAACTCGCGCGGGATGCCGCCGGCCTCGACGATCGCCTCGCTGACGATCCGGCCGACCGGCTGGAGGTGGGTGTGGCCCGGCACGAACTCCGTGAAGCTGTTGGCGACCGCGATGATCGGCTTGCGGCCGATGTCCGCACCCGGTACACCGGAGGCGCGCATAAGGGCGCGGGCGCCCGCCATGTTGCGGCCGTGGGTGACTGTGCGGGACCTCAGCTCGGGCATCGTCGCTCGCTCCTTCAGAGACTGCGTCAGAGGATTCGGAGATTTCTGACTGCTACCGAGCGTACGCCGGTCATCCAGAGGGCGGGACGCAGTGTCCGGAATGCGGGATGCATGTCTCGGCTCACGGCGGTTCAGGGTCCGGTGAGGTGGCCCTGTACGACCGGTGCCAGGCGCGCGATGATCTGCTCGGGGTCCGCCGAGGCCAGCGGCTCGACCTTGATGACGTACCGCAGCATCGCGGTGCCCACGAGCTGGGCGGCGGCGAGCTCGGCCCGCAGTTCGGCGTCCGGCAGGTCCAGTCGTCCCGCGATGCGGCGCAGCACCTGGGTGGCGACGATACGGCGGAAGACGGCGGCCGCCGTCTCGTTGGTGACGGCGGAGCGGACGATGGCGAGCAGGGGCGCGCGGGTCGCCGGGTTCTCCCAGACACCGAAGAAGAAGCGGGCCAGGCGCTCCCCCACGCCGTCGAGCGGGCCCTCCTCGATGGCCTTCGGCGCATCGAGGGCGGGGCCGAAGGACTGGGTGATCGCCGCCTCGAAGACCTGCTCCTTCGTTCCGAAGTAGTGGTGCACGAGCGCCGAGTCGACTCCGGCAGCCTTGGCGATGCCGCGTACGGACGTCTTCTCGTAGCCGCGCTCGGAGAACTCCTCGCGGGCGGCGGTCAGGATGCTGTCCCGGGTGTCCGCGGACTCCGTGCGTGGGGGGCGGCCGCGGCGGCGGGCGGTCGGCCCTCTGCCGGGGCCGGTGTGGGTGCCGGCCGGGGGCAGGTCGCTCATCGCCTCGGCACCCTCACCGCCGAGGCCAGGTGCAGGCGCGTGAAGGCCAGTGCCTCCGCCAGGTCGGCCTCGCGCTCCGCGCTGGACATGGCGCGGCGGGTGTTGACCTCGATCACGACGTGCCCGTCGAAGCCCGTGCGGGCGAGCCGCTCCAGCACCTCGGCGCAGGGCTGGGTGCCGCGGCCGGGCACCAGGTGCTCGTCCTTGGCCGAGCCCCTGCCGTCGGCGAGGTGGACGTGGCCCAGCCGGTCGCCCATGCGGTCGACCATGTCCAGCGCGTCGGTGCGGGCCGTCGCGGTGTGGCTGAGGTCGATCGTGAAGTGGCGGTAGTCGTCCTTCGTCACGTCCCAGTCGGGGGCGTACGCCAGCATCTCGCGGTCGCGGTAGCGCCAGGGGTACATGTTCTCGACGGCGAACCGCACATCCGTCTCGTTCGCCATGCGCCAGATGCCGGCGACGAAGTCCCTGGCGTACTGGCGCTGCCAGCGGAACGGGGGGTGGACGACGACCGTGCTCGCGTCGAGCTTCTCGGCCGCCGCGCGGGCCCGCTGGAGCTTGGTCCAGGGGTCCGTGGACCAGACGCGCTGCGTGATGAGCAGGCAGGGGGCGTGGACGGCCAGGACCGGGATCTGGTGGTAGTCGCTGAGTCTGCGCAAGGCCTCGATGTCCTGGCTGACCGGGTCGGTCCAGACCATGACCTCGACTCCGTCGTAGCCGAGGCGCGCGGCGATCTCGAAGGCCGTGGCCGTCGACTCCGGGTAGACCGAGGCCGTCGAGAGGGCGACCTTCGCGTCCGGGATCCTTACGGCTGGCTCTGCCATGCAGGACAGATTACGGGGTGTGGTCGGGGTGGAGCGGGGTGCCTATTCGCCGTTGTGGTGTTTGCCATAGGAGAGTGCGGCTCCGCGCCCTCCCTGAGGGGCTCACACCGACTCCATGTGATCCAGGCGACGGAGGATCACGCCCTCCCTGAGCGCCCACGGGCAGATCTCCAGGCGCTCCACGCCGAAGAGGTCCATCGCGGCCTCGGCCACCAGGGCGCCCGCCAGCAGCTGGCCCGCCCTGCCCTCCGAGACGCCCGGGAGCTCGGCCCGTTCCGCCTCCGTCATGCCGGCCAGCCTCGGGACCCAGCCCTCCAGGGACTCCCGCTTGAGTTCCCGCTGGACGTACAGGCCCTCGGCGGAGCGGGCGGCTCCGGCGATTCGGGCGAGCTGCTTGAAGGTCTTGGACGTGGCGACGACGCGGTCGGGCGGTCCGAAGCGGCTGAACTCGCCGACCGTGCGGGCGACCTCGGTCCGGACGTGGCGGCGCAGGGCCCGGACGTCGTCCGGGGCGGGCGGGTCGCCGGGCAGCCAGCCGGCGGTGAGGCGGCCGGCGCCCAGCGGCAGGGACGCGGCCGCGTCGGGCTCCTCGTCGATGCCGTAGGCGATCTCCAGGGAGCCGCCGCCGATGTCCAGGACCAGAAGTTTGCCGGCCGACCAGCCGAACCAGCGGCGGGCGGCGAGGAAGGTGAGGCGGGCCTCCTCCTCGCCGGTGAGGACCTGGAGCTCGACGCCGGTCTCGGTGCGCACGCGCGCGAGGACGTCGTCGGCGTTGCGGGCCTCGCGGACGGCGGAGGTGGCGAACGGCAGGAGGTCCTCGACGCCCTTGTCCTCGGCGGCTTGGAGCGCCTCGTGGACGACCGATATCAGCCGGTCGACGCCCTGGGGGCCGATCGCGCCGTCGTCGTCCAGGAGCTGGGCGAGTCGCAGTTCCGCCTTGTGCGAGTGCGCGGGCAACGGGCACGCGCCGGGATGCGCGTCCACCACGAGCAGATGCACCGTGTTCGATCCCACGTCGAGGACACCGAGTCTCATGTACGGAACGCTACTGCCAGCTGTGCCGTCCGCCGTCCTCGGTGTGGGCACAAGGCCCGTACCCTGGAGTCGTGCCAAAGACGAAAAAGGCGAAGCGCGACAAATCATCGGGCGTCCCGCGGCCCGACGAGAAGGGCCCCGACGAGAAGGGCCTCGACTTCGCCCGCGCGTGGGTGGAGTTTCCTGATCCGGCGGACGACGAGCAGGTCTTCCGCTGCGATCTGACATGGCTGACCTCTCGCTGGAACTGCATCTTCGGCAGCGGCTGCCAGGGCATCCAGGCCGGCCGCGCGGACGACGGGTGCTGCACGCTGGGTGCCCACTTCTCCGACGAGGACGACGAGAAGCGGGTGGCCGAGCATGTGGCGAGGCTCACCCCGGACATCTGGCAGCACCACGCCGAGGGCACGCGGAACGGCTGGATCTCGGAGGACGAGGACGGCGACCGGCAGACGCGCCCCTTCCAGGGCTCGTGCATCTTCCAGAACCGGCCCGGCTTCCCGGGCGGCGCGGGCTGCTCGCTGCACATCCTCGCCCTGAAGGAGGGTCGCGAGCCGCTGGAGACCAAGCCGGACGTGTGCTGGCAGCTGCCGGTGCGGCGGACCTACGAGTGGATCGACCGGCCCGACGACACGCGGGTGCTCCAGGTGTCGATCGGTGAGTACGACCGCCGCGGCTGGGGGCCGGGCGGTCACGACCTGCACTGGTGGTGCACCTCGGCGACCTCGGCGCACGGCGCGGGCGAGCCGGTGTACGTCTCCTACCGGCCGGAGCTGATCGAGCTGATGGGCAAGGCCGGCTACGACCGGCTGGCCGAGCTGTGCGAGGAGCGGCTGGCCTCGCAGCTGCCGTTGCTGGCGCCGCACCCTGCCGATCCGGTCGACTGACGTCCCCGAACACACACCTAGGACGTGGACGGGCTCGGGTCGCCGCTGTCCGAGGGCGGGGGCGTCGGGTCCGTGGGGTCCGTCGGGCCCGGCTCCGTGGGCGTGGGGTCCGGGTCGGGTGACGGGGGCGGGGTGGTCGGCTCCGGGTCCGGTGGTGCCGAGGTCGTGGGCGCCGGGTCGGGCTGGGTCGCAGGCGGGTCGCTCGGACCGCTGGGGCGGGGGTCCGGGCGCGGGCCGGGGTCGGAGGGGCCGGGCGCGGTGCCGTAGCCCTCGATGTGGACGACGGCGCCCACCGGGGCGACCGCCACCTGCGCGTGCCAGGGGCCGGAGGGCTCTCGCAGATGGTCGACGTACACCTTGATCGTCAACGACTCGCCGGGCCGGAGGGTTCCCGACGACTGGCTCAGGTAGAGCCAGTCCGCTCCGGTGGACGCGGACCAGCGGACCGGGGCCGGGCCCGTGGCGGTCAGGGTGACGAGGGTGGTGTCGCCGCTGTTGTCCGCCGTGACGTCCAGGGTGCTCTTACGGCCGGCGCCGGCGACGCCGAGGACCTCCACGGAGACGTCGGCCTTGCCGTCCTTGCCGAAGCGGGGGCCGGGTCTGGTGCTCGCGTTGCCGGTGTTCTCGTAGCCGCCGCCGGCCATCTCGCCGTCCAGGCCGAACGGGTCGTCCGCTTCGCGCGCCGAGGCGGAGCGGCCGTCCTGGCCCTCGCCGACGGGGGTGCCCCGGTAGGCGGCCCACAGGGCGAGCACGGGGGCGGCCACGACGGTGGCGACGACGGTCGTGGTGACGGCACGCGCGCGGAGGCGGTCCCTTCGGGCGGCACGGTCCTTGGGGTCCATCGGGAAGCCGCGCCGGTCGAAGCGGGGTCCGGCGCCACGCACGCGTGGCTGGTGGGCCATGGCGACGTGCAGGGCCGCGCGCGGGGCCGGCAGGACGGGCAGTTCGGCCGGGGTGACGCTGGTGCCGGGCCAGCGGCCGGGGATGGCGCGCTCGGCGGTGCGGCGGCAGCGCGGGCAGTCGTCGACGTGCCGGACGAGTTCGCGGCGCAGGGCCGTGCCGAGCACGGGCCGGTCGTCGCCGACGAGGTGCGCGACGCTCGGACACGCCCCGGTATCGACGACGGCGAGGGCCGCACGCGTGCGTTCCACCTCGCAGGCGGCGGAGGCCAGCAGATCGCGGGCGGCCGCCAGGTCCATGCCCAGGACGGCGGCGACCTCGTGGGCGGCGAGGTGGTGGCGCACGGCCAGTTCGAGCGCCTCGCGCTGCTCCGGGGTGGTGCCGGCGGCCTCCGGCCAGGCCAGCAGGGCCAGTTCGCGCCGCCGCTGCTCCTGGACCTCCTCGGACACGGCCGGGCCGGACGACCGGTCGGCGCGCTGCGGGCGGCCCGCGGCATGGCTGCTCTGACGTTTCTGCTTGGCCTCGGCCAGCTTGCGCAGGCACGCCCAGCGGGCCAGCGCGTACAGCCACGCCCTGCGGTCGGCGGGGGCGTCGGGGGCGTGCCGGGCGCGGCGCTCGGCGAGGGCGAGGGCGTCGCCCAGGGCGGCGGTCGCGGCGTCGTGGTCGCACAGCACGGACAGGCAGTAGGTGAACAGGCCGTCCAGGTAGGGCTCGTAGCGCGCGGGCGGCCGCTGCGCCAACGTGTGCGCCGCCCCGCCGTCACGCGCCTCCCGGTGCGCCCGGTGCGGGCCGGCCGTGCGGGTGGAGCGGGTCGAGATCTCCGGAGTACTGCTCATCATTCGGCGACCGTAGGGGGCCGGGAGTGACACCTTCCTGCGGCTTGAGCACATTTAATCCGTACGGGTGAAACGATCCCTCAATCGGGGACAGGAACCAGTGGTTCCGGCGCTGGCGCGGGGTGGCGGGGCCCTGGCGCACAGGTGGCGGCCCCGGTCGGTCGCCGCGTTGTCAGTGCCGGCGGCTACGGTTTCGTCCATGGCTGCCCGTACGAAGACCACCAAGGACCGTCCGTCCTACCGCTGCACGGAATGCGGCTGGCAGACGGCGAAGTGGCTCGGCCGCTGCCCCGAGTGCCAGGCCTGGGGGACGGTCGAGGAGTACGGCGCGCCCGCGGTGCGTACGACGACGCCGGGGCGGGTCACCACCTCCGCCGTGCCCATCGGCCAGGTGGACGGCCGCCGGGCGACGGCCCGCTCCACCGGCGTGCCCGAGCTGGACCGTGTGCTCGGCGGCGGACTCGTCCCCGGCGCGGTGGTGCTGGTCGCGGGCGAGCCGGGTGTCGGCAAGTCGACGCTGCTGCTCGACGTGGCGGCCAAGTCGGCGAGCGACGAGCACCGCACGCTGTACGTCACGGGCGAGGAGTCGGCGAGCCAGGTCCGGCTGCGCGCCGACCGCATCGGCGCCATCGACGACCACCTCTACCTGGCCGCGGAGACGGATCTGGCGGCGGTGCTGGGCCACTTGGACGCGGTGAAGCCGTCGCTGCTGATCCTGGACTCGGTGCAGACGGTGGCCTCACCGGAGATCGACGGCGCGCCCGGCGGCATGGCCCAGGTGCGGGAGGTCGCGGGGGCCCTGATCCGGGCCTCCAAGGAACGCGGCATGTCCACGCTGCTCGTGGGCCATGTCACCAAGGACGGCGCCATCGCGGGCCCGCGCCTCCTGGAGCACCTCGTGGACGTCGTCCTGAGCTTCGAGGGCGACCGGCACGCCCGCCTCCGGCTCGTCCGAGGCGTCAAGAATCGCTACGGCACCACCGACGAGGTCGGCTGCTTCGAGCTGCACGACGAGGGCATCACGGGCCTGGCCGACCCGAGCGGACTCTTCCTGACCCGTCGGGCCGAGCCCGTCCCGGGCACCTGCCTGACCGTCACCCTGGAGGGCCGCCGCCCACTGGTCGCCGAGGTCCAGGCGCTCACGGTCGACTCGCAGATCCCCTCCCCGCGCCGGACCACCTCGGGCCTGGAGACCTCCCGCGTCTCGATGATGCTCGCGGTGCTGGAACAGCGGGGCCGGATCAGCGCCTTGGGCAAAAGGGACATCTACTCCGCGACGGTCGGCGGTGTGAAGCTCTCGGAGCCCGCCGCGGACCTGGCCGTCGCCCTCGCCCTGGCCAGCGCGGCGAGTGACACACCTCTCCCCAAGAACCTCGTCGCGATCGGGGAGGTCGGCCTCGCGGGCGAGGTGAGACGGGTCACGGGCGTGCAGCGCAGGCTGGCCGAAGCCCACCGTCTGGGCTTCACCCACGCCCTCGTACCGGGCGACCCGGGCAAGATCCCCTCGGGTATGAAGGTCCTGGAAGTAGCGGACATAGGGGACGCCCTGCGGGTCCTCCCCCGGTCCCGTCGCAGAGAGGCCCCCCGGGACGAGGAGGGTCGCCGGTAGACTTTGCCCTGGTCTCGCCCGTCCGTGCGAACCGAGCGCGCGACACGGGGGCGCCCAGAACCTGCGACCGGAGGAGTGCAGTGGCAGCCAACGACCGGGCATCAGCTCCCGGAAAGTCCGGCGGGAGTGCCGGTACCGATGGCCTGATGCGCGCCTCGCTGAGCGCCGTGGCACCCGGCACCGCCCTGCGTGACGGCCTGGAGCGGGTGCTCCGCGGCAACACCGGCGGACTCATCGTCCTCGGCTCCGACAAGACGGTGGAAGCGCTCTGCACCGGCGGTTTCGTGCTGGACGTCGAGTTCACCGCGACCCGTCTGCGTGAGCTGTGCAAGCTGGACGGCGGCATCGTGCTGTCCTCCGACCTGTCGAAGATCCTCCGCGCGGGCGTGCAGCTGGTCCCCGACCCGACGATCCCCACGGAGGAGACGGGCACCCGGCACCGCACCGCGGACCGCGTCAGCAAGCAGGTCGGCTTCCCGGTCGTCTCGGTCTCCCAGTCGATGCGGCTGATCGCGCTGTACGTGGACGGCCAGCGCCGCGTCCTGGAGGACTCGGCGGCGATCCTGTCCCGCGCCAACC
Source organism: Streptomyces sp. SID5464 (assembly GCF_009862985.1). NCBI lineage: Bacteria > Bacillati > Actinomycetota > Actinomycetes > Kitasatosporales > Streptomycetaceae > Streptomyces > Streptomyces sp. SID5464. The sequence continues at coordinate 18,043 of NZ_WWIQ01000040.1, forward strand.
AGGCCCTGGCGACCCTGGAGCGCTACAAGCTCCGCCTCGACGAGGTCGCGGGCACGCTGTCGGCGCTGGAGATCGAGGACCTGGTGACCGTGCGGGACGTCTCCGCGGTCGCCCAGCGCCTGGAGATGGTGCGCCGCATCGCCACGGAGATCGCCGAGTACGTGGTGGAGCTGGGTACGGACGGCCGGCTGCTCGCCCTCCAGCTCGACGAGCTGATCGCCGGCGTGGAACCCGAGCGCGAGCTGGTCGTCCGGGACTACGTGCCCGAGCCCACCGCCAAGCGCTCCCGCACGGTCGACGAGGCGCTGGCCGAGCTGGACGCCCTCACCCACGCCGAGCTTCTCGAACTGCCCACGGTGGCCCGGGCCTTGGGCTACACCGGCTCGCCCGAGACGCTGGACTCGGCGGTGTCGCCGCGCGGCTTCCGCCTGCTCGCCAAGGTGCCCCGGCTGCCCGGCGCGATCATCGACCGCCTGGTCGAGCACTTCGGCGGCCTCCAGAAGCTGCTCGCCGCGAGCGTCGACGACCTCCAGACGGTGGACGGCGTCGGCGAGGCCCGCGCGCGCAGCGTCCGGGAGGGGCTGTCGCGGCTGGCGGAGTCGTCGATCCTGGAGCGGTACGTCTAGCGCTCGAACTGCACCGGCCGGAACAGCTGGAACGGCCGGAACGGCTGGGGCCGGAACGGCTGAGGGCGGTGCCCGGCAAGGGGTACCGCCGCCCTCGGCTGTCCGAGCCGCCGGTGCTAGTCGGCCGACAGCACGAACGACGTCTGCACCTTCGCGAAGCCCGGAGCCTTGGCTTCCACCAGGTAGGTGCCCGGCCCGGCCGAGCCCGCCGGAGGTGTGGCGCACTCGGGGGCGCTCGGCCTGCGGTTCCAGTTCACGGTGTAGGTGATGCCGCTGCCGGCGGGCACCCGGTACAGCTGGTGCGCGGCGGCCTTCGGGCAGTCCTTGGAGGACCAGTACTCGTCGTCGGAGCTCGCCGGGGTGATCGTGAACACCGCGTTCTTCGGCCCGAGATCGATCTTGCAGTCGGTGCCGGAGATGTTCCGCGCGGTCAGCAGGAACGTGGGCGTCTGCTCGGGGTCGTAGGTGTTGTGCCGGCTGCGCAGACTGAACTTGACCACGCTGGCGGTGCAGTTGGGCAGCGTGGAACCGGCCGGCAGCGTGTCGCCCACGCCGACACCGCCCACCGTGGTACCGCCCCCGGAGCCACCGGCACCGTCCGCCCCTCCGGAGCCGCCCGAGCCGGAACCGCTGCCGGAGCCCGGGCCCGAAGCGGAACCGTCCCCGGAGCCGTCCCCCGAGCCGTCGCCGGAACCGCCCCCGGACCCGGACGACGAGCCGCCGGAGCCCTCGTCGCCCGACTCGTCGCGTCCGCCCGGTGCTTGGCTGATGGCCGGACCCGAACTCGACGGGCCGGGCGTGATGGAAGGCGCGGGATTCTTGCCGTTGGCGCCGTTGTCGCTGTCCTTGCCGCCCCCGCCGCCCATGGTCACGATCCAGGTGATCAGCAGCGCCAACAGGGCGACCACGGACACCAGTACGACCCTCCGACGCCAGTAGATGGAGGAGGGAAGCGGCCCGACCGGATTGCGCAGAGATCCCACGGCGCAAACCTTACGAGAGATCGGCGCGTTCGCCTGTCCCACCCGCCGCTCGGAGCCACAACTTTTCCGGATCATCATCCCGGAAACAACCGCCCCACCCCTGTCTTTCGACAGGTACGGCACGCGACGATCGCTGGGTGTGACGGTATCGGTCTGCCGCCTACCGTCCGTGACCATGAACTCCGAGGACAGCGCGCTCTACCGCGACATCACCGACTTCGCCCATGACACCCCGATGTGGGTACAGCACGGGGCCGGCATATGGACGGAGGCCGGACTGCTCGTCTTCGCCGCGCTGTTCGCCACCGCCTGGTGGCGAGCCCGCCGCGACACTCCCCACGCGTTCGCGATCGCGGCCCTCGCGCCTCTGGCCACGGCTGTGGCGTACGTGTGCAGCGAGGTGCTCAAGTCCGCGGTCACGGAGGAGCGTCCGTGCCGGGCGGTCGCCGGTGCGGCCGCGTCCCTCGCGGCGTGCCCGCCGCACGGCGACTGGTCCTTCCCGTCCAACCACGCCACGATCGCGGGCGCGGCGGCGGTCGCCCTCGCGCTGGTCCGGCGCGCGCTCCTGTGGCTGACGGCCCCGCTCGCCCTGCTCATGGCCTTCTCCCGGGTCTTCGTCGGCGTGCACTATCCGCACGACGTCCTCGCGGGGCTGCTGCTCGGCACGCTCGTCGCCCTCGTCGCCGTACGGCTGGGCAGGGGCCCGGCGACGCGGCTGGCCGAGGCGATGCGCACCTCGTCGGCGCCGGCCGTGCGGTGGTTCACCGGGCCGGGCGCGGCGCCCGTCACGTCGTACGGCTCGCACGCGCGGCGCTGAGGCGGCCCGCATGCGCGTCGCCGAGCCGGTACGCGCCCCCACCACTGAGCCGACCCGAGTCGTCACGACTCCACGAGCCCCGCCTCGTAGGCCACGATCGCCGCCTGCACGCGGTTGCGCACGCCCAGCCGGTCCAGGACCGCGCTCACGTACGCCTTCACCGTGCCCTCGACGAGGTGCAGCCGGGCGGCGATCTCCGGGTTGGACAGGCCGGCGCCGACCAGGCCGAGCACCTCACGTTCGCGGGGGCTCAGCACGGCCACGCGCGCGCGTGCCTGTGCCTCGCGGGTGAGCCGGCCGCCGCCGAGGCCCTGGTCGATGACGTACCGGGCCACCTTGGGCGACAGGAACGCGGCCCCGGCCGCCACCGCCCGTACACCCGCGATCAGTTCGTACGGGTCACCGGACTTCAGCAGGAAGCCGGTGGCGCCGCCGCCGAGGGCGCGGGTCACGTAGGCGCCCTCGGAGAAGGTGGTGAGCATCGCGACGGCCGTGCCGGGCACGGTCCGTACGATCTCCTCCGCCGCCGTGAGGCCGTCCAGGCGCGGCATGCGGATGTCGAGCAGGGCCACGTCCGGGCGGTGGGCGCGGGCCAGCTCGACCGCCTCGCGGCCGTCGCCCGCCTCGGCGACGACCTCCGTCACGCCGCTGCTTCCCAGGATGGCGCATACCCCGGCCCGGACCATGGCCTCGTCGTCGGCCAGCAGGACGCGGATCACCTTGCGAACTCCTCGTATTCTTCCCGGCCTTCGCCGGACAGACCGACACGCGGGACCACGTCCTTGGCGACCAGCCGACCGGCGTCGAAGCACAGTCTGAAGTGGGCAACGGAGACGAACAGTTCGCCGCTCGCCCGGTAGTAGCGGCAGTCGGCTCCCTCGGGTGGGGCGGGGGCCCGGTCGTCGGGCGGGTCGTTCACGTCGCGCTCGGGCAGCACGTGCTCGACCTCGGCCGCCGGGGTGCCCAGGCGCAGTTTCGTGTACGCGGCGGGTTCGAGCACCGAGTGCTTCTCCGCGTAGGCGTACCAGCCGAACGACACGCCGACCAGCACGACGCCCACGCCGGCGGCGGTGCCGAAGCCGAGGGCGACACGGCGGCGGGCGTGCCGGAAGCGCGCGGGGCCCGGGGGTCCGACGGTGGGCTGCTGCTCGGGGGCATCGGGGATGTACGCCGATACCCGGAACCCGTCCTCGTGCGGTCCGGCCTCGAACGTGCCGCCGACGGCGGTCACCGCGGCCCGCAGCCCGAGCAGGCCCGTACCGCCGCCGGTGGGGAGGGAACTCTCCTGGGCGGGCGGGCCGTTGGTGATGGTGACCGACGCTCCCCCGCCCCGCCCCGCCCCCGCCCCCGCGGCCCGCCCCGTCACCGCCACGGTCACGGGAGCGCCCGGTGCGTGCCGTGCCGCGTTGGTCAGTGCCTCCCGGACCACGCGGTGCAGCAGCCGTTCGGCGACCCCGCCGGGCTCCGCGGCAGGGCCGCCCTGCCCGGCGGGCTGCCAGCGCACGGGCAGGCCCGATTCCGCGGCGCGGGTGACGAGTTGCTCCAGGGTCTCGCCCGCCGGGGCCAGCGGCACGGGCTCGTCGTCGTCCTCGCGCAGGACGCCGATGATGTGGTGCAGCCGGTCCGTGGCGTCGGCGGCGGCCGCGCGCAGGTCCGCTGCGGCGGCCCGGTGCTCGTCGGCGAGGCCGGGGGCGACCTGGAGGGCGCCTGCGCGCAGCGCGATGAGGCTCAGCTCGTGGCCGAGGGAGTCGTGCATGTCCTGGGCGATCCGGGCCCGTTCGCGCAGCCGGGCGCGTTCCTCGGCGAAGCGGGCCTCGTCCTCCAGCCGGGCGGCGCGCAGCCACCCTGCCTCGGCCAGCTCCCGGCTCTGCCGCCAGTAGCGACCGCCGAGCCAGGGGAAGACACAGCCGAAGAGCAGCGTGCCCGTCATGACGAACCACTCCGGGGCCGGGTCGACGCCGACGAGCACGATCCGGACCGTGCCGGCGCAGCCGACCGCCGCGAAGCACAGCACCGCGGGACGCGCCCGGCCCGCCCGCAGCCCGAGCAGCAGCGCGAACACGCCGAGGGCGGGGCCGTAGGAGACGGTGAACAGGGCGGGGGCGGCGGCGAGGCTCAGGGCGGCAGCCAGCCCGAAGGCCGCGAGCGGCAGCCGCCGGGACAGGGCCACGGCGACGGCCAGCACCGCCACACCGGCCGCCTGCTGCCAGGCCGGACGCGGCTCGTTCAGTCCGAGCCGGTCCGCCGTGAGTGCGGGCAGGGCGAGGGCCGCCCAGAGCAGGGCGCGACCCGGTGCCCCGGTGGGACGAGGACGTTCCATTCGCCCGACGCTATAGGCGGGCGGCACGGTGGCGCTGCTGCCGATCGTCAGGTACGCCTGGCCCTCTTGAGTGGTGGTGTGCCCGGATCGCGGCTCCCGCGTGGCAGGATCGAATGGCCATGACTGCTCCCACGAAGCCCCCGCACACCAGCCCCGCCGACCCCGCGTCCGGCCCGCCCACCGGCGAGCACCTCCACGCCCCCGTCATCGACTGGTTCGACGAGAACGCCCGTGACCTGCCGTGGCGGCGCCCCGAGGCCGGGGCGTGGGGTGTGATGGTCAGTGAGTTCATGCTCCAGCAGACGCCGGTGAACCGCGTCCTGCCCGTCTACGAGCAGTGGCTGGACCGCTGGCCGCGCCCCGCCGACCTGGCCAAGGAGGCGCCGGGTGAGGCGGTCCGCGCCTGGGGCCGGCTCGGCTATCCGCGCCGCGCCCTCAGGCTGCACGGCGCCGCCGTCGCGATAACGGAACGGCACGGCGGTGACGTGCCGGCCGACCACGCCCAGCTGCTGGCGCTGCCGGGCATCGGCGAGTACACGGCCGCCGCCGTCGCCTCGTTCGCCTACGGGCAGCGGCACGCGGTGCTGGACACGAACGTGCGCCGGGTCTTCGCCCGCGCGGTCACCGGCGTGCAGTACCCGCCGAACGCCACCACCGCCGCCGAGCGCAGACTCGCCCGTGCGCTGCTGCCCGAGGACGAGCCGACCGCCGCCCGCTGGGCCGCCGCCTCCATGGAGCTGGGCGCGCTGGTGTGCACGGCGAAGAGCGAGTCGTGCCACCGCTGCCCGATCGCCGCGCAGTGCGCGTGGCGGCTGGCGGGCAAGCCGGAGCACGACGGGCCGCCGCGCCGCGGTCAGACGTACGCGGGAACCGACCGCCAGGTGCGCGGGCGGCTGCTCGCCGTGCTGCGGGAGGCCCACGGCCCGGTTCCGCAGTCCGCGCTGGACCGGGTGTGGCACGAGCCGGTGCAGCGGGCCCGTGCTCTGGACGGCCTCGTCGCCGACGGTCTGGTGGAGCCGCTGGCGGGCGGGCTGTACCGGCTGCCGCTGGCCTGACGTACAGGCAGGTCACAGACGCGGGTCGCCCGTCACAGCGATCGCGGGGTGGACAAATCACCCTTGATCCACCCCAACACGCCCACCGCTTTACCCCGTTCCGACGTCCGTTACACAACCGACGGACAGCCGAGTGCTAGCCGAAGGCTGCTTCGGACAGTGCCGTGACAACGCCTCCGTACCTTCAGTTCCGTTCCCGGAAGACACGGGACGACCAAGGAACACAGGCAGTGCACGGACGGCGGGAAGCCGGCCGTAACGGGGAAACGGGAGGCGGTTCACCATGGCGCAGGGCGAGGTGCTCGAGTTCGAGGAGTACGTCCGCACGCGGCAGGACGCGCTGCTGCGCAGTGCCCGCCGCCTGGTCCCGGACCCGACGGACGCGCAGGACCTGCTCCAGACCGCGCTGGTCCGGACGTACGGCCGCTGGGAGACCATCGAGGACAAGCGGCTGGCGGACGCCTACCTGCGCCGGGTGATGATCAACACGCGGACGGAGTGGTGGCGGGCCCGCAAGCTGGAGGAGGTGCCGACCGAGCAGCTCCCGGACGCCTCGGTCGACGACTCCACCGAGCAGCACGCGGACCGCGCCCTGCTGATGGACGTGCTGAAGGTGCTCGCCCCGAAACAGCGCAGTGTCGTCGTACTGCGACACTGGGAGCAGATGTCCACGGAGGAGACGGCCGCCGCCCTCGGCATGTCGGCCGGAACGGTCAAGAGCACGCTGCACCGGGCGCTCGCCCGGCTCCGCGAGGAGCTGGAGTCCCGCGATCTGGACGCACGCGCGCTGGAGCGTGAGGAGCGGGAGCGGTGCGCGGCCTGACCGGCGAGGGGTCTGCACGGACCCCGGGCAGCATCCAGGCGGTGAGTACGGCCCTGGCCGTGCTCGCCGCCCTCGCCCTTTCCGTGTCCGCGTGCGGCGCGGGCGGCACCGGCGCCCGTGACGAGGGTCCGGCGCACTCCGACTCGGTGGCGGGCGCCGCTGCCGCCACACCGTCCGCAGCACCGTCGAAGACGCCCGACACGGTCGACGCCGTCCGGCTCGTCAAGGACGACCCGAAGGTCTCCCCCGAGGTGAAGCGCGAGCTGAAGCCGTGCGTCGCCGACGAGTACCCCGTCGACGTGTCCTACGGCAACCTGACCGGCGGATCGGATGACGACGTCGTCGTCAACGTGCTGACCTGCGGTGACGCTGTGGGTGTGGGCAGTTACGTGTACCGCGAGCAGGACGGCTCGTACAAGAATGTGTTCAAGGCGGAGGAGACCCCCGTCTACGCGGAGATCGACCGCGGCGACCTGGTCGTGACCAAGCAGGTGTACGAGAAGGGCGACCCGGTGTCGAGCCCCTCCGGGGAGAACGTGATCACGTACAGATGGACCTCCGGCCGGTTCGACGAGGAGTACCGCACGCACAACGACTACGGGAAGGTGGGCGGCGACACCCCCTCGCCGGAGCCCGCGAGCTGACGTGGGCGGAGGACGCGTGAACCGATCGGGCCACTGGGACCGATCCCCTGGTGAACGCATCGCACGGATCGCGCGTCCCCCAGAGAGAACGCGACACCACCACCCCACGAACCACACGAGGACTGAGAGCACCGGGATGGCAGACCAGACCCACGTCCTGTTCGTCGAGGACGACGACGTCATCCGTGAGGCCACGCAGCTCGCCCTGGAACGGGACGGCTTCGTGGTCACCGCCATGCCCGACGGGCTGTCGGGCCTGGAGGCGTTCCGGGCGGACCGCCCCGACATCGCGCTGCTGGACGTGATGGTGCCCGGCCTCGACGGGGTCAGCCTGTGCCGCCGTATCCGGGACGAGTCGACCGTGCCGGTCATCATGCTGTCGGCGCGGGCCGACTCCATCGACGTCGTGCTGGGCCTGGAGGCGGGTGCCGACGACTACGTGACCAAGCCGTTCGACGGTGCCGTCCTGGTCGCCCGGATCCGCGCGGTGCTGCGCCGCTTCGGGCACGCGGGCGGCGGCAAGTCCGAGGAACCGGCCTCCCCGGCGAGCGGCGGGGCGCTGACCTTCGGGGACCTGGAGGTCGACACCGAGGGCATGGAGGTCCGCAGGGCCGGGCAGCCGGTGGCACTGACGCCGACCGAGATGCGGCTGCTGCTGGAGTTCTCCACGGCGCCGGGCACGGTGCTCTCCCGCGACAAGCTGCTGGAGCGGGTGTGGGACTACGGCTGGGGCGGGGACACCCGCGTCGTCGACGTGCACGTGCAGCGGCTGCGGCAGAAGATCGGCCAGGACCGCATCGAGACGGTCCGCGGCTTCGGCTACAAGTTGAAGGCCTGAGCAGGGGTTATGAGGGGGCACTTCCGGCGCCTGGTCGCCACGGGCTTGGAGCGCGCGGGCATCCGCACGGGGCTCAGATGGAAGCTGAGCGCGGCCATCGCGCTGGTCGGGGCGCTGGTGGCGGTCGCGCTGAGCCTGGTCGTGCACAACGCCGCGCGGGTGTCGATGCTGGACAACGCACGCGACCTCGCCGACGAGCGCATCATGATCGCCCAGCGCAACTTCGAGCTGTCGGGGCGGATGAACTTCCCCAACACCAAGATCGACGACCCGAACCTGCCGGCGGCGCTGCGGGAGCGGGTGGAGGCGGGCCAGCGGGCGACGTACGTGGCGGACCGGCCCGGTGACGTGCCTGACATATGGGCCGCCGTGCCGCTGAAGAACGGGCATGTGATGTCGCTGCACTCGGGCTTCACCGACCGCAGCTCGGACATCCTCCAGGACCTCGACCAGGCCCTGATCATCGGCTCCATCGCGGTCGTCCTGGGCGGCAGCGCGCTCGGCGTGCTCATCGGCGGGCACCTCTCGCGGCGGCTGCGCAAGGCGGCCGTCGCGGCGAGCCAGCTCGCGGGCGGCGAGACGGACGTGCGCGTGCGGGACGCCATGGGCGGGGTCGTCCGGGACGAGACCGACGACCTGGCGAGCGCGGTGGACGCCATGGCGGACACGCTGCGGCAGCGGATCGAGGCCGAGCGGCGGGTCACCGCCGACATCGCGCACGAGCTGCGCACGCCGGTGACCGGCCTGCTGACCGCCGCCGAACTGCTGCCGCCGGGCCGCCCGACCGAACTGGTGCTGGACCGGGCGAAGGCGATGCGCACGCTCGTCGAGGACGTGCTGGAGGTGGCCCGGCTGGACGGGGCCTCGGAGCGGGCGGAGCTGCAGGACATCATGCTGGGCGAGTTCGTCGCCCGGCGGGTGGCGGCCAAGGACCCGGACGTCGAGGTGCGGATCGTGCACGAGTCGGAGGTCACCACCGACCCGCGGCGCCTGGAGCGGGTGCTGTTCAACCTGCTCGCCAACGCGGCCCGGCACGGCAAGCCGCCCATCGAGGTCACCGTCGAGGGCCGGGTCATCCGCGTCCGCGACCACGGCCCGGGCTTCCCCGAGGACCTGCTCGCCGAGGGACCGAGCCGCTTCCGCACCGGCAGCAAGGACCGGGCCGGGCACGGCCACGGCCTCGGCCTGACCATCGCCGCCGGACAGGCCCGGGTGCTGGGCGCCCGGCTGACTTTCCGGAACGTGCGCACGCCGGGCGCGCCGGAGGGCGTACCGGCCGAGGGCGCGGTGGCGGTGCTGTGGCTGCCGGAGCACGCGCCGACGAACACGGGGAGCTATCCGATGCTGCCGGGGTCGTAGACCGTCGGGCCCAACAGACCTTCCCGATCAGCAGGTCCAGTCCTGGTCGAGGTCGAGTCCGCCCTCCCGGGGCTGCGTGAAGGAGAACCAGTTGCCGGAGTCGTCACGGAACAGCGCCTCCGTGCCGTACGGGCGCTCCTGCGGCTCCTGGAGGAACTCCACGCCCCGGTCCTTGAGCTTCTTGTAGTCGCCGTGGATGTCGTCGGTGGTCAGCACGCCGGCGCCGAGCGCGCCCTTCGTCACCAGCTTCCGGAGCATCTCGGCGGACTCGGGGTCCATCGCGGGCCCGCCGGGCACCATCAGCGTGAGCTCCACGTCGGGCTGCTGCGGCGAGCCGACGGTGAGCCAGCGCATGCCGCCCTCACCCATGGTCATGTCCGTACGGACCTCCAGGCCCAGTTTCTCCGTGTAGAACTCCTTGGCCCGGTCCTGGTCGAGGACCCAGACGGTCGAGATGGCGAGACCCTTGATCATGGTGCGCTCCTGCTGGTCGGCGGCCGGTCGGTGCTTGCCCTGCCACCGTAGGCAGCGGGGGTGTCAGCCCGCTTCTCCGGAATTGCGCTGTTGCCCCGTGCCGGAGCCGGTGGCGGCGCCGGGTGCCGGTCGGAAGCCGCCGGCCCACAGCATGGCGTAGCAGCCCGGTATGAGTGCCGCTCCGCGGCCCACGTGCTTCGTCCGGTACTCGCTGGGCGTCAGGCCGGTCCACGCCTTGAACCGGGCCGAGAACGTGCCGACGCTGCTGAAGCCGACCAGGTGGCAGATCTCCGTCACCGACAGGTTGGCGGTGCGCAGCAGGTCCTCGGCGCGCTCTATGCGGCGGTGCGTGAGGTACTGCCCGGGGGTCTCGCCGTACGCCTCCTTGAAGGCGCGGATGAAGTGATACCGCGAGTACCCGGCGTGGGCGGCCACGGCGCGCAGGTCCAGGTCCGGATCGGCCCAGTCCCGGTCCATGGCGTCCTTGGCGAGGCGCACCTGCCGCATCTTGTCCATGGATCCGATGGTGGCACGGGGGTCTGACAACGGCCCCGGATCACGGCCGGGCACGACGAGGCCCCCGGGGCGGACAACCCCGGGGGCCTCGTGCGGTCCGGTCAGACGGTCTCCGCCACGGGCGGCTGTGCCGCCGGGGCGTCCGGCTCGTCCTTCGCCTTCGGTCCCGCCCCCTTGAGCGGGACCTCCTTGACGAACACGGCCGCCGCCAGGGCGAACACCGCCACCACGGCACCCAGCAGGAACGCCGAGTGCGTGCCCGCCGAGACCGCGTGCTGGTACGCCTCCCGGGCCAGTACCGGAAGCTTCTCCAGGCTCTTCGCGTCGAGCTGCGCCGACTGCTCTGTCACCTTGGAGCCCAGTGCACCGGCCCGCTCGGACATGACGTCCTGCACGCGGTTGTTGAACAGCGCGCCCATGATCGCGACGCCGAAGGAGGAGCCGAGGGTGCGGAAGAGGGTGGTCGACGAGGACGCGACGCCCATGTCCTTCATCTCCACGCTGTTCTGCGCGACCAGCATGGTGATCTGCATCAGGCAGCCCATGCCGAACCCGACCACGGCCATGAAGACACCGGACGTGACGCGCGAGGTCCCCGTGTCCATCGTGGACAGCAGGTAGAGACCGACGGTCATCAGGACGCTGCCGAGAATCGGGAACACCTTGTACCGGCCGGTGTTCGTGGTGACCCGGCCGGCGACCATCGAGGTCACCAGCATCGCGCCGAGCATCGGCAGGAGCAGCAGCCCGGAGTTCGTCGCGGAGGCGCCCTGCACGGACTGCTGGTACAGCGGCAGGAACAGCGTCGCGCCGAACATCACGAAGCCCGTGATGAAGCCGATGACCGACATCAGCGTGAAGTTGCGGCTGCGGAAGATGTGCAGCGGAACCACCGGCTCGGCCGCCTTGGTCTGCCAGAACGCGAAGCCGACGAGAGCCGCGACACCGATGCCGATCAGCTCCATGATCCGCGCGGAGCTCCAGGCGTACTCCGTGCCGCCCCAGGTGGTGACCAGCACGATCGCGGTGATGCCGACGGTCAGCAGGGCAGCGCCCAGGTAGTCGATCCGCGCCTCGGACCGCTTCTTGGGCAGGTGCAGCACGGCGCTGACGGCGACCAGCGCGACCACGCCGAGCGGCAGGTTGATGTAGAACGCCCAGCGCCAGCCCCAGTTGTCGGTGATCGTGCCGCCGACCAGCGGGCCGCCGATCATCGCCAGCGCCATGACGCCGGCCATCATGCCCTGGTACTTGCCGCGCTCCCGGGGCGGGATCAGGTCACCGATGATCGCCATGACGCCCACCATCAGGCCGCCGGCACCAAGACCCTGGACGGCACGGAAGCCGATCAGCTCGCCCATGTTCTGGGCCATGCCGCTGAGCGCCGAGCCGATCAGGAAGATGACGATGGACGACAGGAACGTGCCCTTGCGGCCGTACATGTCGCCGAGCTTGCCCCACAGCGGGGTGGAGGCCGCGGTCGCGAGCGTGTACGCGGTGACCACCCACGAGAGGTGTTCGAGGCCGCCCAGCTCACCCACGATCGTCGGCATCGCCGTACCGATGATCATGTTGTCGAGCATCGCGAGCATCATCGCGATCATCAGCGCGAGCAGGACGACCCGCACGCTCTTCGGCTGTTTCCCCCCGGTGTCGGCGCCGACCGCCGGCGTGTCCGTCGTGTCCGCCATTGCTTTCCCACTCCCCCAGCTACTGCTACTTACTTGCCGACCGGCTAGTGACTACACTCGGAAGCTAGCCGCGGAACTAGCCGGGCGTCAAGTAAGTTTTATGGAAAGGGAGCGGCGTAGGAGGATGGGCGGCACCATGGACGGCACCAGGCAGCGGCGCCGCGGGGACACCCGCCAGCGCATCCAGGACGTGGCCCTCGAACTCTTCGCCGAGCAGGGCTACGAGAAGACCTCTCTGCGCGAGATCGCGGAACGCCTGGAGGTCACCAAGGCGGCGCTCTACTACCACTTCAAGACCAAGGAAGAGATCCTCGTCAGCATCTTCGAGGACCTCACGAAGCCGATCGAGGAACTGATCGAGTGGGGGCGGCAGCAGCCGCACACGCTCGACACCAAGCAGGAGATCATCCGCCGTTACGCGGAGACCCTGTCCGGCGCCGCGCCACTGTTCCGCTTCATGCACGACAACCAGGCGACGGTGCGGGAGCTGCGGATCGGCGACTCCTTCAAGGAGCGCATCCGCGGCCTGCGCGACATCATCATCGACCCGGAGGCCGACCTGGTCGACCAGGTCCGCTGCGTCAGCGCGATCTTCACGCTGCACGCCGGGATGTTCCTGCTCCAGGACCTGGAAGGCGACCCCGAGGACAAGAACAAAGCCGTCCTCGAGGTCGCCACGGACCTGGTGACCCGGGCCCACGAAGGAGCTCGGGGCTCCTAGGGCCTGTCCGGGATCGTCAGACCTTGACGCCCTTGGCGCGCAGGAACTTCACCGGGTCGACCGCCGAGCCGTAGTTCGGGGTCGTACGGATCTCGAAGTGCAGGTGCGGACCGCTCGAGTTACCGGTGTTGCCGGACCGGGCTATCTCCTGGCCGGTCTTGACGACCTGGCCGATCCTCACCTCGACCTTCGACAGGTGGGCGTACTGCGAGTACGTGCCGTTGCCGTGCTTGATCACGACGGCGTTGCCGTACGCGGGGCCGTCACCGGCGCCGTTGCCACCGGCCTTGACGACGGTGCCGCCATGGGCGGCGACGACCTTGGTGCCGCTCGGCACGGCGAAGTCCTGCCCGCTGTGGGTGGACTGCCACATGCCGCCGCTCTGGGCGAAGCCCGCGGAGAGCTTGTACTTCTTCACCGGGTCGACCCAGGACGGCTTGGCCTTCTTGGCGGCCTTCTTCACGGCGGCCTTCTCGGCGGCGGCCTTCTTCGCGGCGGCGGCCTTGGCGGCCTTCTCGGCCTTCGCGGCCTCGACCTTGGCGATCTTGGCCTGGGCGGCGGCCTGCGCCTGGACGGCACTGGCGGCACCCGTCGCGGCCGTGGTGTCGGCGGCGGACGCGACCCCGGCCCCCAGTGCGACCGAGACACCGAGGCCGGCGGCCAGCACGGTCGCACGGGTGCGGAGCTGGGACGTACGGGAAGAACGGGACGTGACGCGCTGGGACATCGAAACCTCGCGTGGAAGGGGACGGAGAAAACCACCCGGCGCACAGTCGCTCGCCGAATGGCCATCCCTTGGTAACCCGAAGTCCGACAAACTCCCAAAAGCGTGATCTACGACAGAAGTTAGTAATTTCGTTCAGTGTTCTACGTCTCTTGACATGGCACTCATTCGGGATGAATCAGCCCACTACAGCCCAGTTCGCGCGGGCTCGCGAGGCAAGGATCCCTTTCCTCTCGGCCCGTTCAGCACTATTCCGGCTAGTAACGGACATATCGCCTGTGCGGCATGTCACCGGGGGCCCTCTTCAGCCATTCCGGAAATGTGGCGCACGCCTCTATGCGCCTACCGTCCGGTAACCCTACGGTTCCCCTCGCGCCACCCTCGCGCATGAACATGCACACGACATGTTGGCAGCGTCACGGACGTGAGAGGACCCCCACGACATGCAGACCCGACGCCCCTGGTTGCGCCGTGCATCAGTGACCGCCGTCGCGGCGGCCGCCCTCGTGGCGATGGCCGGACCGGCCGACGCCGCAGCGCCCTCCGGTGCCGCCACCGCGGTCTCCACGGCCGCCGCCGCAGACGTCGACTACGCGACCTGGCAGAAGGACTGCCAGGCGGTGATGGACCAGGCGCTGCCCTATCTGAAGCAGCGGATCGCGGCCGCCAAGCCGGGCGAGAAGCAGGCGATCGTCTTCGACATCGACAACACCACGCTCGAGACCGACTTCGGCTTCAGCTACCCGCAGCCGGCTAACAAGCCGGTCCTGGAGGCCGCCAGATACGCCCAGGAGCGCGGCGTGGCCCTGTTCTTCGTGACCGCCCGCCCGGACATCATCTACTCGTTCACCGAGTACAACCTCAAGCAGGCCGGCTACCAGGTCTCCGGCCTCTACGTCCGGAACTTCATCGACCTCTTCAAGAACGTCGCCGAGTACAAGACGGCCCAGCGCGTCGACGTCGAGAAGAAGGGCTACACGATCATCGCGAACATCGGCAACAGCGCCACCGACCTCTCCGGCGGCCACGCCGAGAAGACGTACAAGCTGCCGGACTACGACGGGCAGCTGTCGTGACGCCGGGAGGTATACGCACCTAGGGCATGCGAAAGGGGCCGGTGCTTTTCAGCACCGGCCCCTCTCGTCGGACCTCATGCGGCCGGGACGCTTACACGTCCTTGCTCAGGTTCGGACCCGTGCCACCGGCCGCCTGCTCGATCGGCGGGACGTCCGGCAGGGCCGACTTCTCCTCGCCGCGGAAGGTGAAGGTCTTGGTCTCGCCCTCGCCCTCCGTGTCCACGACCACGATGTGACCGGGGCGCAGCTCGCCGAAGAGGATCTTCTCCGACAGGCTGTCCTCGATCTCGCGCTGGATCGTCCGGCGCAGCGGCCGGGCGCCCATGACGGGGTCGTAGCCCTTCTTGGCGAGCAGCTCCTTGGCGGACTGGGCGAGCTCGATGCCCATGTCCCGG
Source organism: Streptomyces sp. SID5464 (assembly GCF_009862985.1). Taxonomy (NCBI): domain Bacteria; kingdom Bacillati; phylum Actinomycetota; class Actinomycetes; order Kitasatosporales; family Streptomycetaceae; genus Streptomyces; species Streptomyces sp. SID5464. The sequence goes on from NZ_WWIQ01000040.1 coordinate 33,105, forward strand.
TCCTTCAGGCGCTCGTCCACCTTGCTGATCATCAGGTCGACGATCCGCAGGATGTCGTCCTGGGTCAGCTGCGGGAACACGACCACGTCGTCGACGCGGTTGAGGAACTCGGGCCGGAAGTGCTGCTTGAGCTCGTCCGAGACCTTGTTCTTCATGCGCTCGTAGTTGGTCTTCGTGTCACCCGAGGCCGCGAAGCCCAGGTTGAAGCCCTTGGAGATGTCCCGGGTGCCGAGGTTGGTCGTCATGATGATGACCGTGTTCTTGAAGTCCACGACCCGGCCCTGGGAGTCGGTCAGGCGACCGTCCTCCAGGATCTGCAGCAGCGAGTTGAAGATGTCCGGGTGGGCCTTCTCGACCTCGTCGAAGAGGACGACCGAGAACGGCTTGCGGCGGACCTTCTCCGTCAGCTGGCCGCCCTCCTCGTAGCCCACGTAGCCGGGGGGCGAACCGAAGAGACGCGACACCGTGTGCTTCTCGCTGAACTCCGACATGTCGAGGGAGATCAGCGCGTCCTCGTCGCCGAAGAGGAACTCGGCGAGCGCCTTGGACAGCTCGGTCTTACCGACACCGGACGGGCCGGCGAAGATGAACGAGCCACCGGGACGCTTCGGGTCCTTCAGACCGGCACGCGTACGGCGGATCGCCTTCGACAGCGCCTTGACGGCGTCGTTCTGGCCGATGACCCGCTTGTGGAGCTCGTCCTCCATGCGGAGCAGGCGGCTGGACTCCTCCTCGGTCAGCTTGAAGACCGGGATGCCCGTGGCCGTGGCGAGGACCTCGGCGATCAGCTCGCCGTCGACCTCGGCGACGACGTCCATGTCGCCGGCCTTCCACTCCTTCTCCCGCTTGGCCTTGGCGGCCAGGAGCTGCTTCTCCTTGTCGCGCAGGGAGGCGGCCTTCTCGAAGTCCTGCGAGTCGATCGCGGACTCCTTGTCCCGGCGGACACCGGCGATCTTCTCGTCGAACTCGCGCAGGTCCGGCGGCGCGGTCATCCGGCGGATGCGCATCCTCGATCCGGCCTCGTCGATCAGGTCGATCGCCTTGTCCGGCAGGAAGCGGTCCGAGATGTACCGGTCGGCCAGGGTGGCGGCCTGGACCAGCGCCTCGTCCGTGATGGAGACGCGGTGGTGCGCCTCGTAGCGGTCGCGCAGGCCCTTGAGGATCTCGATCGTGTGCGGCAGGGACGGCTCGGCGACCTGGATGGGCTGGAAGCGGCGCTCCAGGGCCGCGTCCTTCTCCAGGTGCTTGCGGTACTCGTCCAGCGTGGTCGCACCGATGGTCTGCAGCTCACCGCGGGCCAGCATCGGCTTCAGGATGGAAGCCGCGTCGATGGCGCCCTCGGCGGCACCCGCACCGACCAGCGTGTGCAGCTCGTCGATGAACAGGATGATGTCGCCGCGGGTGCGGATCTCCTTGAGCACCTTCTTCAGGCGCTCCTCGAAGTCACCGCGGTAGCGGGAGCCGGCGACCAGCGCGCCGAGGTCCAGGGTGTAGAGGTGCTTGTCCTTGAGGGTCTCGGGCACCTCGCCCTTGACGATGGCCTGGGCGAGGCCTTCGACGACGGCGGTCTTGCCGACGCCGGGCTCACCGATCAGGACCGGGTTGTTCTTCGTACGGCGGGACAGCACCTGCATGACCCGCTCGATCTCCTTCTCGCGCCCGATGACCGGGTCGAGCTTGGACTCACGAGCGGCCTGGGTGAGGTTCCGGCCGAACTGGTCGAGGACCAGGGACGTGGAGGGCGTGCCCTCGGCAGGACCGCCGGCGGTGGCGGTCTCCTTGCCCTGGTAACCGGAGAGCAGCTGGATCACCTGCTGCCGCACGCGGTTCAGATCTGCGCCCAGCTTGACCAGGACCTGGGCGGCGACGCCCTCGCCCTCGCGGATCAGGCCGAGCAGGATGTGCTCCGTGCCGATGTAGTTGTGGCCCAGCTGAAGGGCCTCGCGGAGCGACAGCTCCAGGACCTTCTTGGCACGGGGGGTGAAGGGGATGTGACCCGACGGGGCCTGCTGGCCCTGGCCGATGATCTCCTCCACCTGCTGGCGGACCGCCTCGAGCGAAATCCCGAGGCTCTCAAGGGCCTTGGCGGCGACACCTTCACCCTCGTGGATCAGGCCCAGGAGGATGTGTTCAGTGCCGATGTAGTTGTGGTTGAGCATCCGGGCTTCTTCCTGAGCCAGGACGACAACCCGCCGCGCGCGGTCGGTGAACCTCTCGAACATCGTTAATCGCTCCTCAGAGCGGTCAGGCAGTGGGGGGAACTTCCCCTCCCTGTCCTTCCGCAGCTTAGTCCCGCAAGCGGGGACCGCTCATTCCAACTGCCGACACCGTCCTTGGCCTCCTGACCCCGAACGCCGACATCTGCTCCAACCCGATGGTGCGAGACGATGTTCCCGCAGGCCAGGCAGTTACCCCCTTCGCCAGTACGCCCATGGCGAACGTGAGACGGCCTTTCCTGCGTGTCGCCCCCTCCCACTAGGGATGTCTTACCCGTACGGACCGGAAGTCCATGCCGAGTGGCCCCGTCCCCTCCGCTACGGGCGAACAACCTTGCGCCTCCCCGTGCCCCCCACACGCCCCCCTTTCGACACTCTGTGCACGCACTACGCAACCCAGCGTAACCCGCATGCCCTTGCGGCTGTTGCACTTGGCATGTTCGGCGCCCCTCGCCCCGTCCCGCTCCCCCGCCGGCCGCCAGACGCGAGCTGTCGGGTCCGGCGGTGGTACGAGAACGAACTGGGCTGGCCGACGGTGCCCGGCGATCCCCTGCGGCTGGTGGTGGGGGTGCGCTACGACGTCCTGGACGTGCCGGCCGAGGCGGGCCACGCGGCCCTGCGCCGCCTGGCACCGGGCTCGCCGGTGGCCGTGCGGGGCGACCGGATGCGTCTCCTGGTGGCCGCCGGCACCGCGGAGGAACTGCCCGGGCTGCTGGAGTGGCTGGAGTGGGGAACACTGCCGCTCGACCTGACGGCGATCGGAGCGGGCGGCACGATGGAGGCGCCGCGACCGCCCGGGATGGATACGCCGCTGACACCCGAGAGGGGCGAGCGGCTTTGTCAGGGGGCGGGCGGGGCGCTGCCTCACGGGATGGGCGCGTCGTTCTGCCGGGGGACGCACGGCTCGGTGTCGGGCGAGAGGGGCGGGGCGCTGCCCTGCGAGACGGAGGGGTCGTCGCTCTTGCGCGAGGCGGGCGGCTCGGTGTCGGGCGAGAGGGGCGGGACGCTGCCGTGCGAGTGCGGCGGGACGCTGCCTTGCCGGACGGACGCGTCACTCTTGCGCGAGGCGGGCGGGACGCCGCCGTGCGAGAGGGGCGGGGCGGTGCCCGGCGAGACCGACGCGCTGCTGCCGCGCGGGACGGAGGGCTCGATGCGGCGCGAAACAGGCGGGCTGTCGACCGACGAGTGGGGCGGGATGCTGCCCTCCGAGACGGAGGCGTCGCTCCTGCGCGAGGCGGGCGGCTCGGTGTCGGGCGAGGCGGGCGGCTC
>NZ_WWIQ01000040.1:36717-39384 GCF_009862985.1 Streptomyces sp. SID5464
CGGGCGAGGCGGCTCGGTGTCGGGCGAGGCGGGCGGGGAGGCGGCCTACGGGAGGGGCGCTCCATCTCTCCGCGAGACGGGCGGCCCGATGCCGCCTGAAACGGGCGGGACGCTGCCCTGCGGGACAGAGGCGTCGCAGAGGCGTGAGGCGGGGAGCTCGGTGTCCCGCGAGAGGGGTGGGGCGGCGGCCTGTGAAGGGTTCATGGCGTCGGGCCCCGAGCGGGGCGGGCCGGTGTCCTGGCTGGCGTTCGCGCCGTCGGCCCCCGATGCGGACCGCGCGTTGCCCCCCGAGCCCGGCTTCGCCCGTGGCCGGCCGCTTCCCCTGGGCCGGTTCGGTTCCCAGGGGGCCGCTGTCTGGCTGCGGCCCCCCGAGCCGGGATGCGAGGTCGAGGCCTCGCTGCCGACGCTGTCGGCCTTGGGGGGCAGTGGAGACGCCCCCGATCTCGTACGGCTGGTGAACACGGTGGCCACACAGTGCCACCGGGTCCGGCTGCGGCGCGCGTGCGCCCAGCCACCGGCCTTGCGTGCGCAGGATCGGTAGTGCCGCTGTTCAGCCGTTGGCCTTCTCGTAGGCCTCGCGGATGGTCGCGGGAACACGGCCGCGGTCGTTGACCTCGTAGCCGTTCTCCTTCGCCCAGGCGCGGATGGCCGCGGTGTCCTGGCTGCCGCTCGAGGCCGCGCGCGCCTTTCCGCGCCCGCCCGAAGCACGGCCTCCGGTACGACGACCGCCCTTCACGTAAGGCTCGAGAAGGCCGCGGAGCTTGTCCGCATTAGCGGTGGTGAGATCGATCTCGTACGTCTTGCCGTCCAGCGCGAACGTGACGGTCTCGTCCGCCTCGCCGCCGTCGAGGTCGTCGACAAGAAGGACCTGAACCTTCTGTGCCACCGGATTTCCTTTCATCGATATCTTCAGGGCCGGGGTGTGCCGGCGTCCGCCGTATCGCCGTCCCCTGTTATATGCAGTACTGCAGTACCTCGGAAAGCAAACCGCTTTTGCCGGAAAAACACAAACCCTCGGCAGAGACCGGCAGCCCCGCCCCCGTCCGGAAACGTGCGCGTTTCGGACATAGGGCACCTGGGCAGGGCGGCCGTACGGAATATGCCTTGACGAGCCGGGCGGGCGGTCTTGCGACCGACTTGCAACTGGCTTGTGTGTCCGTCCCGGCGATCACAGATGCAGAAGCATCCGGCTGTTGCCCAAGGTGTTCGGTTTCACTCGTTCGAGACCGAGGAACTCCGCGACACCCTCGTCATAGGAACGCAGCAGCTCCGCGTAGACATCCGTGTCGACAGGCGTCTCGCCGATCTCCACGAAGCCGTGCTTGCCGAAGAAGTCCACTTCGAAGGTCAGGCAGAAAACGCGGCGAACGCCGAGCCAGCGGGCGGTGTGCAGCAACTTCTCCAGCAACTGGTGTCCGACGCCCGCGCCCTTCAGGCCGGGCTTCACGGCGAGAGTGCGCACTTCGGCGAGGTCTTCCCACATCACGTGCAGGGCGCCGCAGCCGACGACCTCGGCGTTGTCGTCCCGTTCCGCGACCCAGAACTCCTGGATGTCCTCGTAAAGCGTCACCGTCGCTTTGTCGAGCAGGATGCCGCCGCGGACGTAGGCGTCAAGGAGGCGGCGCACGGCCGGGACATCGCTGGTACGTGCCCGTCGGACGGTGATGGCTTTTGCGGGGGCTTCAGGGCGCTTCGCGGACATGGCGGGACGCTATCGCCCGTCGGGGTCCTGAGCAGAGGCGGGGTTCTCCGGCGGTTCCGTTCCTTCCGCCGGAACGGCCAGTTCCGACGGTCCGGTCGGTTTCTGGGTTTCCGGACCCTGGGCGATGCGTACGGCATCGCGGAGAGTCTCTCGCTGTTCCTCGCTCATCATGCCGAAGAAGGCGACGAGAGCCGCGGCGGGGTTGTCGCTCTGCGACCAGGCGTCGTTCATCAGGGCGGCAGCGTAGGCAGCGCGCGTGGAGACCGCCTCATATCGATAGGCGCGGCCTTCCGCCTCGCGGCGCACCCAGCCCTTCTGATGGAGATTGTCCAAAACGGTCATCACGGTGGTGTACGCGATGGACCGCTCCTTCTGAAGATCTTCCAGGACTTCTCGAACGGTCACCGGGCGGTTCCACTTCCACACCCGCGACATGACCGCGTCTTCGAGTTCTCCCAATGGGCGAGGCACACCTCAGAACAATAGTGGGAGATCTGGGTAATGGCGTGGCGGACGTGCGCTTCACCCGCGAACGGGAGCAAAAAGGGCGTACGACTCAAAAGTGCGGGCTTCGCGGGGGCGGGCCGCACGGAGTCGTACGCCGGGATCGCCGCACCCTGAGGGCGGCAGCGGTCGGATCAGGCTTCGGCCTTCGGGGGCGTCGCGGAAGACTGCCGAGCGCCTTCCGCGCGCGCGAGGGCGGCGTCGACGGCCGCGTCCTCCTTGGCCTTGTTGGCGCCGCCCTGTGTCTTCACGATCACCCGGATCACGCCGATGAAGAAGATGGCCATGACGACCGGGGGCAGGAGCGCGGAGACGTAGTCCATGGATCCAGAGTAGCCACGTCAGCCCGCGGCGAGCTGCTGGGGGTTCGCCGGGGGTGGCGGGGTGGGCTTGCGGCGCGGGAAGACCTCGCCGGGGGTGGGGATCGGGCGGCTGGGTTTCGGGGTGCCCGGGGTGGGGGC
>NZ_WWIQ01000041.1:0-34473 GCF_009862985.1 Streptomyces sp. SID5464
GGCTGCACCCACGGGCAGGGCATGGCGTTCTCCGGGCCGCTCGACGAGTACCGGCTGCGCCGGGCGCTCGCTTCCGGCCATTATCCGATGCCGCACGGACCGGCCGAACCGGCGCTCGCGGGCGGTGCCTCGCGGGTGTACAGCTCGGGGGTGTCCGCCGTCATCGGAGGCGGCACGGCCCTCTGCTCACATAATGAGACTCCCGTCCCACCCACTTGACAGTGAGTGCGTGCCGGGGGGAGGGTCTGTGCCATGCGCACCCGAATTCTCGTACTTGGAAAGCGCGTCGGCTGACGCTGAGCCTCGACCGCTCAGCGACCCCACCCGGCGCGCTCCCCTCGCTTGCCTTACGGCACGAGGGGTTTTTTGTTGCACAGGCACCCTCTGCGCAGCAGCCGAAAACCGCACAAACCTCGCAAAAACCCTCAGCATCTGAGAAGAGAATGCCGATGACCGAGCAGGCCACCGGGGCCCATCACCCGCAGCCCCGGCCCCGATCCGGAGGACAGCACTCCGCCCCCGAGCAGGTGACGGGCGCGCAGTCCCTCATCCGTTCCCTCGAGGAGGTCGGCGCCGACACGGTATTCGGCATTCCCGGCGGTGCGATCCTCCCGGCCTACGACCCGCTGATGGACTCCACCAGGGTGCGCCACGTCCTGGTCCGCCACGAGCAGGGCGCCGGTCACGCCGCCACCGGCTACGCGCAGGCCACCGGCAAGGTCGGCGTCTGCATGGCCACCTCGGGCCCGGGCGCCACCAACCTGGTCACCCCGATCGCCGACGCGCACATGGACTCCGTGCCGCTGGTCGCGATCACCGGCCAGGTGGCGTCCAAGGCGATCGGCACGGACGCCTTCCAGGAGGCGGACATCGTCGGCATCACCATGCCGATCACCAAGCACAACTTCCTCGTCACCAAGGCCGAGGACATCCCGCGGATCATCGCCCAGGCGTTCCACATCGCCTCCACCGGCCGCCCCGGCCCGGTCCTGGTCGACATCGCCAAGGACGCGCTCCAGGCGAAGACCACCTTCTCCTGGCCGCCCACCATGGACCTGCCCGGCTACCGGCCCGTCACCAAGCCGCACGCCAAGCAGATCCGCGAGGCCGCCAAGCTCATCACCCAGGCCAGGCGGCCCGTGCTGTACGTCGGCGGCGGCGTGCTCAAGGCCAAGGCCACCGCAGAGCTGAAGGTCCTCGCCGAGCTCACCGGCGCGCCCGTCACCACCACCCTGATGGCGCTCGGCGCGTTCCCCGACAACCACCCGCAGCACCTGGGCATGCCGGGCATGCACGGCTCCGTGGCCGCCGTCACCGCCCTCCAGAAGGCCGACCTGATCGTCGCCCTCGGTGCCCGCTTCGACGACCGCGTCACCGGCAAGCTGGACAGCTTCGCGCCGCTCGCCAAGATCGTCCACGCGGACATCGACCCGGCCGAGATCGGCAAGAACCGCGCCGCCGACGTGCCGATCGTCGGTGACGCCCGCGAGGTCATCGCCGACCTGATCCAGGCCGTGCAGAAGGAGCACAGCGAGGGCCACCAGGGCGACTACGGCATGTGGTGGAACGACCTGAACCGCTGGCGCGAGACCTACCCGCTCGGCTACGACCAGCCCGACGACGGCTCGCTGTCCCCGCAAGCGGTCATCGAGCGCATCGGGCAGCTCGCCCCCGAGGGCACGATCTTCGCGGCGGGCGTCGGCCAGCACCAGATGTGGGCCGCCCACTTCATCGAGTACGACAAGCCGGGCACCTGGCTGAACTCCGGCGGCGCCGGAACGATGGGCTACGCCGTCCCGGCCGCCATGGGCGCCAAGGCCGGCGCACCCGAGCGGGCCGTCTGGGCCATCGACGGTGACGGCTGCTTCCAGATGACCAACCAGGAGCTCACCACCTGCGCCCTGAACAACATCCCGATCAAGGTCGCCGTCATCAACAACGGCGCCCTCGGGATGGTCCGCCAGTGGCAGACCCTCTTCTACAACCAGCGGTACTCCAACACCGTGCTGCACTCCGGCCCGGACGACGTCAACCCCGAGGCCCGCGGCACCCGCGTCCCCGACTTCGTCAAGCTGTCGGAGGCCATGGGCTGCTACGCCATCCGCTGCGAGTCCCCGGACGACCTCGACAAGGTCATCGAAGAGGCGAACTCGGTCAACGACCGCCCGGTCGTCGTCGACTTCATCGTCCACGAGGACGCGATGGTCTGGCCGATGGTCGCCGCCGGCACCTCCAACGACGAGATCATGGCCGCCCGGGACGTCCGCCCCGACTTCGGCGACAACGAAGACGACTGAGCGAGAGAGACCGAAGAGATCATGTCCAAGCACACGCTCTCCGTCCTGGTGGAGAACACCCCCGGCATCCTCGCCCGGATCGCCGCGCTGTTCTCCCGCCGCGGCTTCAACATCGACTCGCTCGCCGTCGGCGTCACCGAGCACCCCGACATCTCCCGGATCACCATCGTCGTGGGGGTGGAGGACCTGCCGCTGGAGCAGGTGACCAAGCAGCTCAACAAGCTCGTCAACGTGCTGAAGATCGTCGAGCTGGAGCCGTCGCAGGCGGTGCAGCGCGAACTCGTCCTGGTGAAGGTGCGCGCCGACAACGAGACGCGCTCCCAGATCGTCGAGATCGTCCAGCTGTTCCGCGCCAAGACCGTCGACGTCTCCCCGGAGGCCGTCACCATCGAGGCCACCGGATCCGGCGAGAAGCTGTCCGCCATGCTCAAGATGCTGGAACCGTACGGCATCAAGGAGCTCGTCCAGTCCGGCACGATCGCGATCGGCCGCGGTGCCCGTTCCATCACGGACCGGTCGCTGCGCGCCCTGGACCGGTCGGCTTAAGACCTGAATCGGGCGGTCGGCGCGCCGTCGGCCGCCCGTATTCCGAGACCCTCAGACTTCCCTTCCGCCCCCCGTCATACGGTGGGACGCAACACCTGCACTCCCGAGGAGAGAACCCAAAGTGGCCGAGCTGTTCTACGACGCCGACGCCGACCTGTCCATCATCCAGGGCCGCAAGGTCGCGGTCATCGGTTACGGCAGCCAGGGCCACGCCCACGCGCTGTCGCTCCGTGACTCGGGTGTCGACGTCCGCGTCGGTCTGCACGAGGGCTCCAAGTCCAAGGCCAAGGCCGAGGAGCAGGGCCTGCGCGTGGTGACGCCGTCGGAGGCCGCCGCCGAGGCCGACGTCATCATGATCCTCGTCCCGGACCCGATCCAGGCCCAGGTCTACGAGGAGCACATCGCCCCCCACCTGAAGGACGGCGACGCGCTGTTCTTCGGCCACGGCCTGAACATCCGCTACGGCTTCATCAAGCCCCCGGCCGGCGTGGACGTCTGCATGGTCGCCCCGAAGGGCCCGGGCCACCTGGTCCGCCGCCAGTACGAGGAGGGCCGCGGCGTTCCCTGCATCGCCGCCGTCGAGCAGGACGCCACGGGCAACGCCTTCGCGCTGGCCCTGTCGTACGCCAAGGGCATCGGCGGCACCCGCGCCGGCGTCATCAAGACGACCTTCACCGAGGAGACCGAGACCGACCTGTTCGGTGAGCAGGCCGTCCTCTGCGGTGGTACGGCCGCGCTGGTGAAGGCGGGCTTCGAGACGCTGACCGAGGCCGGCTACCAGCCGGAGATCGCGTACTTCGAGTGCCTGCACGAGCTGAAGCTGATCGTGGACCTCATGTACGAGGGCGGCCTGGAGAAGATGCGCTGGTCGATCTCCGAGACCGCCGAGTGGGGCGACTACGTGACCGGCCCGCGCATCATCACGGACGCCACCAAGGCCGAGATGAAGAAGGTCCTCGCCGAGATCCAGGACGGCTCCTTCGCGAGGCAGTGGATGGACGAGTACCACGGCGGTCTGAAGAAGTACAACGAGTACAAGAAGCAGGACTCCGAGCACCTGCTGGAGACCACCGGCAAGGAGCTGCGCAAGCTCATGAGCTGGGTCGACGAGGAGGCGTAAGCCTCACGGCCGGGGGCCGGAGCGACAGGCTCCGGCCCTCTCGGCTGACCCGGGGTAACGTCGGTGGTACGGCGTTGTCCATCCCGTCCGGCCACGGACGGGTGATCCTTCCGCAGCGGCACAAGACGACGCCCCGTGCGCCACTAGACTGCTGCACACATACGCGTCAGGCCCACAGCGTCGTGCGTCTTCCACGCGGCAAGCATCCCTCCACCGCCTGCGGCCGTCGGGACGGCCGTCCGCAGCATTGGACTTGTGAGGACTCACGTGAGCTCGAAACCAGTCGTACTCATCGCTGAAGAGCTGTCGCCCGCCACCGTCGACGCGCTGGGCCCGGACTTCGAGATCCGGCAGTGCAACGGCGCGGACCGGGCCGAGCTGCTCCCGGCCATCGCCGAGGTGGACGCGATCCTGATCCGTTCGGCCACCAAGGTCGACGCCGAGGCGATCGCCGCCGCGAACAAGCTCAAGGTCGTCGCGCGAGCCGGCGTCGGCCTGGACAACGTGGACGTCTCCGCCGCCACCAAGGCCGGCGTGATGGTCGTCAACGCCCCCACCTCGAACATCGTGACCGCCGCCGAGCTCGCCTGCGGTCTCCTCCTCGCCACCGCCCGCAACATCCCGCAGGCCAACGCCGCGCTGAAGAACGGCGAGTGGAAGCGCAGCAAGTACACGGGCGTGGAGCTGGCCGAGAAGACCCTCGGTGTCGTGGGTCTGGGACGGATCGGTGCGCTGGTCGCCCAGCGCATGTCCGCCTTCGGCATGAAGGTCGTCGCCTACGACCCGTACGTGCAGCCGGCCCGCGCCGCGCAGATGGGCGTGAAGGTGCTGTCGCTGGACGAGCTGCTGGAGGTCTCCGACTTCATCACCGTCCACCTCCCCAAGACCCCCGAGACCCTCGGCCTGATCGGCGACGAGGCGCTGCGCAAGGTCAAGCCGAGCGTGCGCATCGTCAACGCCGCGCGCGGCGGGATCGTCGACGAGGAGGCGCTGTACTCCGCCCTCAAGGAGGGCCGGGTCGCCGGTGCCGGCCTCGACGTGTACGCCAAGGAGCCGTGCACCGACTCGCCGCTCTTCGAGTTCGACCAGGTCGTGTGCACCCCGCACCTCGGTGCCTCCACCGACGAGGCGCAGGAGAAGGCCGGTATCGCCGTCGCCCGTTCCGTGCGTCTCGCGCTCGCCGGTGAGCTCGTGCCGGACGCGGTGAATGTCCAGGGCGGCGTCATCGCCGAGGACGTCAAGCCGGGTCTGCCGCTCGCCGAGCGCCTGGGCCGGATCTTCACCGCGCTCGCCGGTGAGGTCGCGGTCCGCCTCGACGTCGAGGTGTACGGCGAGATCACCCAGCACGACGTGAAGGTGCTGGAGCTGTCCGCCCTCAAGGGTGTCTTCGAGGACGTCGTCGACGAGACGGTGTCGTACGTCAACGCCCCGCTGTTCGCCCAGGAGCGCGGGGTCGAGGTGCGGCTGACCACCAGCTCGGAGGCGACCGAGCACCGTAACGTCGTCACCGTGCGCGGCACCCTCGCCGACGGCGAGGAGGTGTCGGTCTCCGGCACGCTCGCCGGTCCCAAGCACCTGCAGAAGATCGTCGCCGTCGGCGAGTACGATGTCGACCTCGCGCTCGCCGAGCACATGGTCGTCCTGAAGTACGAGGACCGGCCGGGCGTCGTCGGCACGGTGGGCCGCATCCTCGGCGAGGCGGGCATCAACATCGCCGGCATGCAGGTGTCCCGGGCCGTGGCCGGCGGCGAGGCGCTTGCGGTGCTGACCGTGGACGACACGGTCAACCCCGGTGTCCTGGCCGAGGTGGCGGCGGAGATCGGGGCGACCTCGGCTCGTTCCGTGAACCTGGTCTGATGCTCCCTGGGGGCTGACGCCCCCGGGCCCCCGTTCGCCCTGAACGGGTTCGTCCTCACACGCCGGACGGGCTGAGTCGATCAGCTCGTCCGGCGTTTTCCCGTATGTGGACCCGCCGCAGGGTCACCGCCGCGGCTGCCGCCGCACCGGCCAGCAGCACCGCGCCCGTGATCGCCGCCGCGTGCATGCCGCTGGTGAAGGCCTCGCGTGCCGCCGTCGCCAGGGCGTCCCCCGCGCGCCCCGGCATCCGGTCGGCGACGGCCAGGGCGCCGCCCAGTGTCTCGCGGGCCGGAGCGGGGGCCGGGGCCGGGATCTCGTGGCGGTAGACGGCCGTACCGATGGAGCCGAGGAACGCCATGCTCAGCGCGCCGCCGAACTCCGTCCCGGTCTCCAGCAGGGACGAGGCCGCGCCGGCTTTCTCCACCGGAGCGGCGCTCAGGGCCAGGTCCGCCACCTGGGACATGACGGCGACGATGCCGCAGGCCAGGACGCCGCATGCGGCCAGCAGCAGCCAGAGGGAGTCCGTTCCGGCCAGGGCCAGCATCACGTAACCGCACGCGCTGACGGCGAAGCCCGCGCCGACGACGTGAGCGCGCGGAACGCCCCGCTGCACGAGCCGTGCGCCGACCGGCGCCGCGAGCCCGATGGGCACCGACGGCAGCAGGCTCCACAGCGCGGCTTCGAGGGGGCTCTTGTCCAGGACCGACTGGATGTACTGGGTCGTGAAGTACGCCGAGCCCATCATGCCGAAGGCGGCGACGAGGTTGAGGACGACGGCCGGGGTGAAGCCGCGGTCCCGGAACAGCTCCGGCGAGATCAGCGGGGACACCGCCGTGCGCTGGCGGTGGACGAACAGGGCGGCGAAGAGCAGGCCGACCGTCACCGACATCACGTACCGCACGTTCCAGCCCTCCGACGCGAGTTCCTTCAGGCCGTAGATCACCGGGAGCACCGCCGCCATCGACAGGGGCACGCTCACCCGGTCGAAGCGGCCGGGGCGCGGGTTGCGTGACTCGGGCAGCAGGACTGGACCAAGGACCAGGAGCAGCAGCATCGCGGGCAGGTTGACCAGGAAGACCGAGCCCCACCAGAAGTGCTCGACGAGCACACCGCTCATCACCGAGCCGAGCGCGATGCCGGCCGTCATCACACCGGACCACACCCCGATCGCCTTGGTGCGCTGCGCGGGGTCGGTGAACATCGTGCGCACCAGCGCCATCGTGGACGGCATCAGCGTCGCGCCGCCGATACCGAGGACGGCGCGGGCGGCGATCAGGGTCTCGGCGCTGTTGGCGTAGGCCGCGACCAGGGAGGCCGTACCGAAGGCGGCGGCTCCGACCAGCAGGAGCCTGCGGCGGCCGATGCGGTCGCCGAGCGAGCCCATCGTCATCAGCAGGCCGGCCAGGACGAAGCCGTAGATGTCGAAGATCCACAGCTGCTGGGTGGCGCTCGGCTCCAGATCCGCGCTGATCGCGGGGATCGCGAAGTACAGGACGGACACGTCCATCGAAACCAGCAGCAGCGGCAGCATCAGCACGCCGAGAGCCGTCCATTCGCGGCGGCCGGCGCGGGCGGGAGGGTGTGGGTTCGTCGTCATGGGGCAGGACTGTACGGGCGTCTTAAACGCTTGTCTAGGACGTTTGTATAAGACGGACGTCTGGATGTCGGAGTAGGGTGACGAGCCATGGGACACCGTGAGGATCTGCTCGAAGGCGCCAAGCGCTGCCTGATGGCGAAGGGGTTCGTGCGCACGACGGCGCGCGACATCGTCAAGGAGTCGGGGACCAATCTGGCGTCGATCGGCTACCACTACGGCTCGAAGGACGCGCTGCTCGCGCGGGCGTACGTCGAGATGGTGGAGGGGATGTCCGAAGCCTTCGAGGGAGGCGGCGAGCTGAGCGGGGAACCGGGGTCGCCGGAGCGGTTCGCCGCGGTGTGGGCGAACATCATCGCCACCATGCGCGAGCCCGGTTCGATGTGGCGGCTCAGCATGGAGATCGTGGCCATGGGCGACCAGCTGCCGGAGGTGCGGGAGCATCTCGCACGGGCCCAGCGGGAGGGGGCGCGCGGCATCGTCACGCTCTTCCACGGCGGGCGCGAGGAGGACGTCCCCGAGGAGCGGGTGGACACCCTCGGGTACTTCTACCTGACCCTGATGATGGGTCTCATGGCGCAGTGGACCTTCGACCCGAAGAGCGCTCCCGAGGCCGGGCAGCTCGCCGAGGGGCTCCGCCAGGTGATCGAGGCCGCTACCCGGAAGTGACGCCGACGCGTCCCTCGCGCATCTCGACGATCCGGTCCGCGAAGTGCCGTACGACCGCCCGGTCGTGGCAGATGAACAGGTAGCCGAGACCCAGGTCGTCCTGGAGGTCGGCGAGCAGGTTCAGCACGCCCGCGCGTACCGAAGGGTCGAGTGACGACACCGGCTCGTCGAGTACCAGCAGCCGCGGTTCGGACGCCAGGGCACGGGCGATGCCGGCGCGCTGGCACTGGCCGCCGGAGAGCTCGTGCGGGTGGCGGTCGCCGTACGCGGGGTCGAGGCCGACCCGGTCGAGGAGTTCGGCGACCCGGGCCGGGCCGTCGGCGGGATGCCAGCGGCCCTGGATCTTCAGCGGTTCGGCGATGGCGTCGCGGATGCGGTGGCGGGGACTCAGCGAGCCGTACGGGTCCTGGAAGACGGGCTGCATACGGGGCCGCAGCGGGCGTAGTTCGCGTTCGGTGAGGGCCGTCAACTCACGTCCCTCGAAGTGGACTTCACCACCGGCCGGGCGGGGCAGCTGGAGTACCGCCAGAGCTGTGGACGACTTGCCGCAGCCGGACGGGCCGTTCAGGGCGAGGGTCTCGCCGGCGGCCAGGGCGAAGGAGACGCCGTCCACGGCGGTGACCGGGCCGTACCGGACGACCAGGTCGCGGACGTCGAGCAGGGGTTCGGTCATGCGGGCTGCCGCTCCTTCAGGAACAACTCGGCGGCCGGGTAGGGGAGTTCCTCCCAGCGGTGGCAGGCGACCAGGCGGCCGGAGACCTGCCGTGGCTCCGGTTCCGCCGTGTGGCAGGAGTCCGCCGCGAGCGGGCAGCGCGGGGCGAAGGCGCAGCCCGGCGGAAGGGCGCCCGGGGCGGGCGGGGTGCCGCGCAGGGCGGGGAGGCGACGGCCCGGGGGCGCGTTCTGCGGGAGGGATGCCAGCAGTCCGGCCGTGTAGGGGGCGCGGGGGCGGGCCAGTACCTCGTCGGCGGCGCCGAGTTCGGTGAGGCGTCCGGCGTACATGACCAGCACACGATCCGCGTGGCCCCGCACGACGTCCATGTCGTGCGTGACCAGGACGAGCGCGGCGCCGACCGCCTCCCGCTGCTCGGCGAGCAGCCGCAGCACCTGGTCGCGGCGCTCCTCGTCGAGGGCGGTGGTGGGTTCGTCGGCGACCACGATGTCCGGTTCGTTGATCGTGGCCATGGCGATCACGGCCCGCTGCCGCATGCCGCCGGAGTACTCGTGCGGATACGCCCGCGCCTTGCGTGCCGCGTCCGGGATGCCGACGCGGTCCAGGGCCGCGACCGCCCGGGCCCGGGCCTCGGTGCGCGAGACCCCGGCCACCGACCGCACGGCGGCGGCGAGTTGGTCACCCACCCGGTGCACGGGTGACAGGGCCGACAGGGCGTCCTGCGGGACGAGGGAGACGCGCCGGCCCCGGTGGGCCGAGAGGTCCGGGCTGATCGTCCCGCTCGTCGTCGCGCCGCGCGGCAGCATGCCGAGGAGCGCGCGGGCCGTGAGGGACTTGCCCGCCCCCGACTCGCCGACGATCGCCAGCACTTCGCGAGGCCGGACGTCGAAGGACAGGCCGCGCACGGCCTCGACCCCGTCGAAGGCGATCCGCAACTCGCGCACCGACAGCAGCGGCTCAGACTCCAACGGGGGCCTCCTTCGTCATCTTGACCGGAGTCGGGGTGGCTCGCCGTCCCCTCCGGCCCTGTGTCAGTGCCGCGCCCGACACCGCGAGGCCCGCGAGCAGGGCCAGCGCCACCGCCGGGGCGAGGGCGGCCCAAGGGGCGCGCTCCACATAGGCGCGGGACTCGTCGAGCAGCAGACCCCACTCGGGGGCGGGCGGCTGGGCGCCCAGACCCAGGAAGCCCAGCGAGGCCAGGGCCAGGGCGATGCCCGGCAGGCGCAGCAGGGCGTGGCGGGCGACCGGGGCGGCCACCGACGGCAGGACGTGCCGGGTGAGGATCCAGAACGGGCTCGCCCCGATGGCCCGTTGGGCGGTCAGGAACGCCGACGCCCGCACCTCCTGCACCAGCGCCGCCGCGTGCGCGGACAGGGCAGGCCAGGAGATCAGCGCGACCGCGAGGGCCGCGCCGCCGGTGCCGGGGCCGACGGCCGCCGCGACCAGGATGCCGACGATCACCGGGGGCAGGGCGTTGGCGATGTCCGCGGCGCCCTCCGCGATCCGGGGCAGGAAGCCCAGGACGAGCGCGACCAGCAGGCTCAGCAGGCAGACGGCCGCCGCCGTGCCGGCCGTGGAGGCGGCGCCGTGACCGAGGCGCGCGAGCACGTCACGGCCGAGGCCGTCGGTGCCGAGCGGGTGCGCCCAGGAGGGCGCGGCCAGCCGGGCCGTGGTGTTGACGGCGTACGGGTCGCGCAGCAGGCCCCAGCCGATGGTGACGGCGAGGACGGTGAACAGCGACAACGGGACCGCGGGATGTGCGCGCACCGGCCGTGCCGGGGGCAGTGCCAGCGAGGCGTCCCGCAGGGCCGGGCCCAGCAGCCGCCGCCGGGCGAGCGCCGCCAGCGCGCCCGTGACCAGCCCGAGCGCGAGCAGCGCGAGCACCGCGCCCTGGAGCAGCGGCAGGTCCTGTGACTTGGCCGCGCCGAGCGCGGTACGGCCGATGCCCGGCACCGCGAAGACCGTCTCCACGGCGACCGCGCCTCCGGTGAGCCCCACGGCGACCATCCCGAACTGCGGGACCAGCGGCGGCAGGACGCGGCGCAGGGCCGCCCCGGCGATCCGCGCCCGGCTCACCCCGGCGCCCCGCCACAGCTCCACCCACCGCTCGTCGAGCACGGCGGGCAGCGCGTCCGCGACCAGACGCCCGAGCAGGGCGCCGCCGGGGACGCCGAGGGCCACGGCGGGCAGGACCATGTTCTCCGGCCCCGCCCAGCCCGACGTCGGCAGCCACCCCAGCCACACTCCGAACACCAGCAGCACGACCGTGGCCAGCAGGAACTCGGGTATGGCGACCAGCATCGCGGCCCAGGCCCCGGCCGAGGACCGGCCCCGCACCAGCACCGGCGCGACCAGGGTGCACGCCAGCAGCAGCGCCAGGCCGAGCGAGGCGCCCATCAGCGCCAGTGACACCTGGAGCCCGGAGACCACCGAGGGCAGGACCTCGGTGCCCGACACCCAGGAGGTGCCGAGGTCGCCGTGCAGCAGGTCCGAGGCCCAGTGGCCGAGCAGGGACAGGGGCCCGGCGTCCAGACCGAGGTCCCGCCGTACGGAGTCCAGGGCTTCCTTCGTCGGGTCCTGCTCGGCGGATCGGGCCCGCAGCACGGCGAGCGCCGGGTCCCGGCCGGAGAGCCAGGGCAGCAGGCCGACGGCGGCCAGGACGGCGATCAGACTGAGCAGGCGGGTCAGAGCGGCGGCGTCCGCCAACCGCCGTATCCGGGCTCTCACTTGACGTAGGTGTCCGCCGTGACCAGTTCCCGCTCGCGCGGGTCGTGGGCGACACCGGTCACGCCGGCGGCGTCGCCCTGGATCACGCGTTCGTGCAGCATGGGCACGGCCGCGTCCGTGCCGAGTACGGCTGCCTCGGCGGCGATGACCGCCTTGCGCCGGACGTCGCCGGTCGGCGTCCGGCCGGCCTTCTTCAGGGCCTTGTCGACGGCCGGGTCCGCGAGCTGGGAGATGTTGAAGGAGCCGTCGGAGGCGAAGTCGCTGTAGAGGTAGGCGGCCGGGTCGCCGGAGTCCAGCACGGTGGCGCGGGAGAGGATGAACGCGTCGAAGCGGCCCGCCAGCGCGTCGGACTCGATGTTGGCGTACTCGCGGACGTCGAGCTTCACCTTGAACCCGGCCTTCTGCAGCTGCTGTTGCAGCGCGGCGGCGACCTCGGGCAACTCGGCGCGGTCGGTGAAGGTGCCGATGGTGATCGTCTTGCCGGCCGGGGTGCCGGCCTCGGCCCGCTTCACCGGCTCGCGCAGCTCGGCCGCCCACGGCAGGGCGGGGCCGAGCAGCCCCTCGGCGACATCGGCGCGCCCCTCGTACACGCCCTTCACGATCGACTCGGCGTCGATCGCCGCACGGGCCGCCGCCCGCAGCGCGGCGTCCTTGAAGACGCCCTTCTCGGTGTTGAGGTACAGGGTGTTGGTGCGCGGCATGGGCACCTCGGTGATCAGGTCCTGGTCCAGCACCGCCGCCTGCGAGACCGGCACCGCCTCGACGATGTCGGCCTCGCCGGTGCGCAGGGCGGCGGCACGGGCGGTGCCGTCGGGGACGAACCGGACGTCGATGCCGGGGGCCTTGGCCTTCTTCCCCCAGTAGCCGTCGTAGCGGTCGAGGGCGGCGGAGGAGGTGCCGTTGACCTTCGTCAGCTCGAAGGGGCCGGTGCCCGCGCCGACGGGGCTGACGGTCTTGCCCCGGTAGGCCTTGGCCGCAAGGATCGACAGCTGCGGGGAGCTGAGCCGCTGTGGGACCAGGGGGTCCTCGGTGGCGGTGGTGACGGTGACCTTGTCGCCGTCGGCCTTCGCGGTCAGGTCCACGCCGTCGAGGATGCGGGGCTTGGGGGAGGCGGCGGCGGCCTTGGTCAGGGAGTTGACGACGGTTTCGGCGGTGAGCTTCGTCCCGTCGTGGAAGGTGACGCCGTCGCGCAGGGTGAAGGTCCAGCTCCGGCCGGACTGGGTCCACTCGGTGGCCAGGGCCGGCTCGGCGTCACCGTCCGCGTTCAGCTTCACCAGGGTCTCCGCCGTGGACCAGCGTGACAGCTTGAAGGCGTCGTCGGACAGCGGGGACAGCGCCGAGCGCGGGGGCAGCATCATCGCGACGCGTATGCGCTTGCCCCCTGCCCCGGAGTCGTCGGTGGCCGGCTGCCCACCGGAGAAGCAGCCGGTGAGCAGGGCGGAAGCCGCGCTGAGGGCAGTGAGGGGGACGAGACGAGCGGGGACGCGCACGGGACACCTCGGTCAAGGCCTGGTAAATGATTGAACGCGGCACGACCGTAGCATGATGACAATCGTTTTCAGAAGTGTCCTCGATCGGCTGCCCGCGGCAGGGCGTCAGGGAACCGGTCGGAAGTACGTCCGCAGCGCCCAGGCGGCGAGTCGCCGGCCGGTGGCGTCGCCCACCTCGTCGGCCGTCCGGGTGTGGATCCCGCCCCAGACCCGGGCGTCGACGACGTCCCGTTCGTACTCGTGGGCGTAGCGGTAGTGGCGGGACGTGCCGGTGGAGGTCGAGCGGATGTACAGGTCGACGCGGGAGGTGCCGAGGACCCCGGTCAGCATGCGCATCAGCGCACCGCCCATGGTGGCGTGCCCACTGAGGTAGTCGGGATGGGCCGGAGTGACGAGCAGCGGCTCCCAGCGCCGGTCCGCCCGGGTCGCCGGGTTGCCGTCGGTGTCGGCCTCCCGGATGGCGGTGACGGGCCGCCAGGTGCCGTAGTGGAGCTTGGCGTCCCAGGCGGTGATGACGGCGTCCGCCTGCGCCGTGTTGGCCGCCGCGTACAGGCGTGCCGTCTCGGCGATGCCGAACCCGTGCCGGGTGGCGTGGTCGCCCAGGGCCCCTTGCAGGTCGAGGACGGCGAAGTACCGGGCGGTGTCCGTCTGTTCGGGGGTCCGGTGCGAGCCGGTCCGGCCTCCGTAGGCCGCCAGCTCGTGGAGGTCCCGCGCGTACCGGGCGGAGCGCGGTGAGGGTGGCGGGCCGGGGCGGAACTGGTGCGGGGAGTCCAGCAGCAGCGGCCGGACCCGGCCGATCCAGGCACTGGCGAAGGGCTCGTGCCCGGGCGGGGTGGGACGCCAGACGCCGGGGCGCGGACGGGCGGGAAACGGTACGGACGCGCCCCGGCCGTCGTCACGGCGGAGTTCGATGACGTGGTCGGCGGCGCGCTTCCCGAACGCGACGCCCTCGTCCTCGGCCGCACCGTCGGGGATCTCCGCGAGAGTGCCGGTCAGGGCGGTGTCCAGCCGGGGCGCGGCTCCGGGGAAGTGATGGCGCAGCACCCGGTGCGCGGCCGAGGCGGCGGCCGCCGCGGACGAGGCCGTACGAGGCGCCCGCCCGTCCCACTTGTACGGCGTGTAGCGGCCCTCGATGCCGACGACGGCGTTGTAGACGGCGGTGGAGACGTACGCGTCCCAGATGAGCGACTCGGGCGGGGCCGGGTGGGCCTCGGCCCGGATGGTGGCACCCGCCGTGCGCATCCACTCGATCACGGTCGACGCGTCCCGTTCGCCCTGCCCGGCTCCGGACCCCGCGCCCGCAGGGCGGCCCGCCCCCGCACTCGCGTGGCTGCCCGGCAGCGCGAGCGCGAGCACCCCGCAGGCCAGCCCCGCCACCACCGTTCGCGTCGCAGACCAGGCGCGTCGGTTCCGCACGTGAACTCCTCCCGGCCGATGGCACGCCAGGAGAACCGTGACCGCGCGCGGCACCCGGCGGCGTGGCTCCGTGCCGAAACCGCCCGTTCAGGCGAGGGGACTCACCCGGACGGCCCGATGTCCTGACCGTGTGCGAGCCGGGCCCCCTTCAGCGCCATGTGCAGGAGCAGGCGGTCCTCGCCGTCGTCCAGGTCCAGGCCGGTGAGCTTCTCGATCCGGGACAGGCGGTAGTACAGCGTCTGACGGTGGATGCCCAGCTCGGCGGCGGCCCGGGCGGCCTGGCCGGCGCAGTCGAGGTAGACCTCGGCGGTACGGGCCAGCTCCCGGTGGACGGGGAAGAGCAGGGCGTGTACCGCCGGGTCGCGGGCCACCTCCGGCGGCAGCGCGGTGAGCAGCCGGAACGGCCCGATCGACGTCCACTCGGCGACGGGCCCCAGCCGGGACTCGGCCAAGGCGGCCCGCGCCGCCGCCGAGGCCTCCCACCAGGCGGTTCCCAGCTCGGCGAGACCGGAGCGGGGTGTCGCGAGACCGGCGGCGGGGGAGGCGGTGCCGGTGCCCGCCGCGCGCGAGGCGCCGCCGGCCGGGCCGGACGGAGCGGTGCCGGTGCCCGCTCCGCGTGGCATGCCCGTGGACGTCCCGCGTGCGGGGCTCTTTGCCGCGCCCCGGGCGTCGGGCCCCGTCGGACCGCCCGCCCGTTCCAGCAGGCGGGCCGCCGCTGTCGTCGCCGGGGTCAGTACGTCCGCCGAGCGCAGGCGGACCAGGACGGCCACGCACTGGGACGAGGTCCCCCACGGCAGGGTGCACAGGGCTGTCGCGCCCGGCATCGTGCGGACCGACGGGGCGTCGTCGGGGTCGGCCGTGGGCCAGGGGGCGACGCAGAGCACCGTGTGGAGGCCGTCGGCGCGGGGACCGAGGGCGGTGCGGAGTTCCGCGATGGCCATGTCGCGCTGCCAGTCGCGGTCGGCCGTGAGGACGGCCCGCAGCTCGCGGCTGAGGTCGGCGCCGTGCTGGGCCTCGTCCGCGAGCAGCGCGCCGATCCGGGCCGTGACCTGCATGGCGGCGGACAGCTGGCGCTCGCTCGGGCCGGGATCGTCGTCCAGCAGCCAGACATAGCCGTGGACCACGCCCCGGTGGCGGACGGGCAGGCAGATCCGGCCCCGGTACACCCCGGCCTCCGGCGTCGGCGGGATACGCACCGGGCCCGTCGCACGGGTGATGCCGAAGCCCTCGAACCACGCCCGGACGGCCGACGTCGAGCGGCGGGTCAGGATCGAGCGGGTGCGCACCGGGTCCAGGGCCGACGGATCGAGGTCACCCTCACTGTCGTACGCGCCGAAGGCGATCAGCTCGAAGTCCCGGTTCTCCAGCGTCGCGGGCGCCCCGAGCAGCTCCGAGATCTCGTCGACCAGCTCCTCGTAGTCACCCCTGTGTTCCGACGTCATCCGGGCATTGTCCCGCACTCCAGGGGAGCCTTCATACATCTGTCTGAGATCTGCGGCACGGATGCGTGACAGCTGTCGATGGCCGACGATCGGGGGGATCCTTAGGTTTCACGGTGGTTCTCCGCGCCGTACCCGAAGCGTCATCCGCCCGGGGTCCGGCCATCCGTTGGTTGTGCTCTGGAGGTGCCCCGTGCTGGGTCCCGTGATTCTCGCCGCGTCGCGCAGCGACCGGATGCGACGCCTGATCTCGGCGGCCCCGGTGACCAGGCAGGTCGTCGACCGGTTCATCCCCGGCGAGGACGTCGACGACATCGTTCCGGTCATCCGGGACCTCACCGGGCAGGGCCTGGAGCTGACGATGGACGTCGTGGGCGAGGACATCACCAGCCCCGCGCAGGCCGCCGCCGCCCGGGACGCCTACCTGGAGCTGATCGACCGCCTGAAGCCGCTGGAGCTCGGCACCCGCGCCGAGATGTCCGTGAAGCTGTCGATGTTCGGGCAGGCGCTGGACGGCGGCCACGAACTGGCCCTCGCCAACGTCCGCCCGGTCGTCGAGGCCGCCGCCGAGATCGGCACCACGGTCACCCTGGACGCCGAGGACCACACCACCCTCGACTCGATGTTCGCCATCCACGAGGAGCTGCGGAAGGACTTCCCGCAGACCGGCTGCGTCATCCAGGCGTACCTCTTCCGCACCGAGGCCGACGCCCGCCGCCTCGCCGCGAACGGCAGCCGGGTGCGCCTCGTCAAGGGCGCGTACAAGGAGCCGTCCTCGGTCGCGTATCTGGACAAACACGAGATCGACCGGGCATACGTTCGGATCCTCAGGACGTTGATGGAGGGGGAGGGGTACCCGATGGTCGGGTCCCACGACCCGCGCCTGATCGCCATCGGCCAGGAGCTCGCCCACCGCGCCGGGCGAAAGCTCGACGAGTACGAGTTCCAGATGCTCTACGGCATCCGCACCGAGGAGCACCTGCGGCTGGCCGCCGAGGGCCACCGGATGCGCGTGTACACGGCCTACGGCACCGACTGGTACGGCTACTTCATGCGCCGACTCGCGGAGAAGCCGGCCAACCTGCGCTTCTTCGCCCGCTCGATGCTGACAAAGGGCTGAGAGCCCGACCAGGGCCGAGGCTCCTCAAGGCAAGGCTGAGGCTCGCCAAGGGCTGAGACCGAAACACCGTTCAGTAAGGAGTTACGGAAAACATGGACGCTGTGACCCAGGTCCCCACCCCCGTCAACGAGCCGGTGCACGGCTACGCCCCCGGCTCGCCCGAGCGTGCCCGGCTGGAGGCTCGCCTGAAGGAGCTGGCCGACAACCCGGTCGACCTGCCCTGCACCATCGGCGGCGAGAAGCGGATGGGCGGCGGTGAGGCCTTCAAGGTCGTCCAGCCGCACAACCACCAGGCCGTGCTCGGCACGTACCGCAACGCCACGCAGGCGGACGCCCAGGACGCCATCGACGCGGCCCTGGCCGCCGCGCCCGCCTGGCGCGCCATGTCCTTCGACGACCGCGCGGCGATCATCCTGCGCGCCGCCGAGCTGCTGTCCGGCCCCTGGCGCGAGACGCTCGCCGCCTCCACCATGCTCGGCCAGTCCAAGACCGCCCAGCAGGCCGAGATCGACACGCCCTGCGAGCTGATCGACTTCTGGCGGTTCAACGTCTCCTACGCCCGCAAGCTCCTGGCCGAGCAGCCCCCGGCCAACTCCCCGGGTGTGTGGAACCGCCTGGACCACCGCCCGCTGGAGGGCTTCGTCTACGCGATCACGCCCTTCAACTTCACCGCGATCGCGGGCAACCTGCCCACGGCCCCGGCCCTGATGGGCAACGTCGTCGTCTGGAAGCCGTCCCCGACGCAGACCCACGCCGCCGTGCTGCTCATGCAGCTCCTGGAGGAGGCCGGCCTGCCCAAGGGCGTCATCAACCTCGTCACCGGCGACGGCATCGAGGTCTCGAAGGTCGCCCTGGAGCACCGCGACCTCGCGGGCATCCACTTCACCGGCTCGACCAAGACCTTCCAGTACCTGTGGAAGACGGTCGGCAACAACATCGAGAAGTACCGCACCTACCCGCGTCTGGTCGGCGAGACCGGCGGCAAGGACTTCCTCGTCGCCCACCCCTCGGCCGACCCGGCGATCCTGAAGACAGCGCTGACCCGGGGTGCCTTCGAGTACCAGGGCCAGAAGTGCAGCGCCACCTCCCGGGCGTACATCCCCGCCTCGATCTGGAACTCCGGTTTCAAGGAGGAGTGGGCCGCCGAGGTCGACGGCATCAAGATGGGCGACGTCACCGACCTGTCGAACTTCATCGGCGCCGTCATCGACGAGCGTGCCTTCGCCAAGAACAAGGCCGCCATCGACCGTGCCAAGGAGGACCCCTCCTGCACGATCGTCGCGGGCGGCACCTACGACGACTCCGAGGGCTGGTTCGTCCGCCCGACCGTCATCGAGTGCACCGACCCGGAGAACGAGGTCTTCCGCACCGAGTACTTCGGCCCGGTCATCGCCGTGCACGTCTACGAGGACGAGAAGTACGACGAGATGCTGACCCAGATGGAGTCCGTCTCCGACTACGCCCTCACCGGCTCGGTCATCGCGAACGACCGCGCGGCGGCCGCCCACACGGCGAACAAGCTCCGCTACGCCGCCGGCAACTTCTACATCAACGACAAGTCGACCGGCGCCGTCGTCGGCCAGCAGCCCTTCGGCGGCGGCCGTGCCTCCGGCACCAACGACAAGGCCGGTGCACCGCAGAACCTGATGCGCTGGACCCTGACCCGCGCCATCAAGGAGACGCTGGTCCCGCCGACCGACTACACCTACCCGCACATGGGCTGAGTCCCGGCGAACCGACGGGCCAGGTCACGAAACGACCTGGCCCGTCGGCATGTCCGCGGGGAAGACTGACCCGATGACCACCCGAGCACGCACCGCCCACACCGCCGACCTCACGCCGGCCGAACTCCACGCCGCACGGGCCCTGCTGGACGCCGCCTTCGACGGCGACTTCGGCGACGAGGACTGGGACCACGGCCTCGGCGGCATGCACGTCCTCGTGCACGACGGCTCCGGGCTCGCCGCGCACGGGGCGGTCGTGATGCGCCGGGTGCGGCACCGCGGCCGGTGGCTGCGCGTCGGGTACGTCGAGAACGTCGCCGTACGCGCCGACGCCCGCCGCACCGGCCTCGGCGGGCAGGTCATGGCGGAGCTGGAACGCGTCGTCGACCGCGCCTACGACCTCGGCGCCCTCTCCGCCAGCGACGACGGCGCCCGGCTCTACACCTCCCGCGGCTGGCGGCTGTGGCGCGGCCAGGTGCACGCCCTCAGCCCGCGGGACGGCGTCGTCCGCCTGCCGGACGAAGAGGACAGCACCTACGTCCGGCCCGCCCTCGCCGGGCCGCTCGACCCCGCGCACGAGCTGCTCTTCGACTGGCGCGACGGAGATGTGCTCTAGGGATCACCGCAGGTCAGCGGGGTGTCACGTAGTCCACCGTCTCAGATAGTAGGAAGTCCGAGTAATTGTGGAGACAGATGCTCCGGCCTCCCTTAGTTTTGTAGGAGCCGAACGTCTCGCTCGACCAAGCGAATGGCGGTCGTGAGCCGGGCCCCGTGCAGGCAACCCCTGCGGCACCGCTCCCCGCCCCATCCGGCGTCTCGTATCCCTTTCCGCACTCCATGCTGTCGAAGGAGTCGATTTCCCATGGCCGAGACGACCGTCCGCCGCCGAGTCCGTCACGTCTCCCGTACGAGCGAGTCCGACCGCAAGAACGCCGCCGCAGCGCTCCAGCGCGCCCTCGACCGCAGGGACAACGGCGGATCCACCGGTCACTGAGCCGTACCACCCCTGGTCCGGGAGCCGCACCCGACGAGGCGCGGTGCGGGGCTCACACCCCGCGCCGCACCTCGAAATGGTCGATCCGCTCACCGCTCGACGCCAGCGCCGACACCTTCAGCCTCGGCGCGGCGCCGCTCACGGCCTCCACCGACAGGAACGAGAACCCGCGGTAGCGCACCCGCGACCACTGCACCGACTCGGCCTTGGTGTCCCGGGACTTCGTCCACCGGAAGGTGCCGACCGGCTCGTGGTCGGCGGCGTTCCCCTCGTAGCTCTCCTTCACGCCGTCGGGGAAGCCGTACAGCTCCTTGCCGCCGCCGCCCGCCGTGACGTACACGATCCCGTCCCGCCGGGGATCCGTCGTCCCGCCCACCGGCACCGGCCTGCCCACCTCGCCGTTCCGGATGGCGTCGGTCCGCTCGTAGACGTGGTTGTGCCCGTTGATCACCAGGTCCACCTGGTGCTTGGCGAACAGGGGCAGCCACGCGGCGCGCACCCCGCCGTCGGAGGCGTGCGTGGACGTCGAGTACGCGCAGTGGTGGAAGAAGACGACGATGAAGTCGACGTCCCGCGCCGCTCGGAGTTCGCCGAGCTTCCTGTCCAGCCACGTCGTCTGCCGCCCCTCCGTGTAGCCGAAGTTGGCGGAGATCTCGTACGACACGTCGTTCGCGTCCAGCGCGACCACGCCGACGTTGCCGTACGTGAAGGCGTACACCCCCGGTGCCGTCCGCGCGTCGAAGCCGCTGTCCGGCAGGGAGAAACGGGCGAGCTGGCCGCCGTAGCCGTCCGGCGAGTACCAGGCCTCCATGTCGTGGTTGCCGGTCGTCACCATCCACGGCACCGACCTGGCCACCGGCTCGGTCTGCTTCAGGAACCGGTCCCACTGCCCGGCGTCGAAGACGTCCGACTCCTTGCCCTTGCCGGTCGGGTCGGCGTAGCAGATGTCGCCGGCGTGGAGGTGGAAGGCAGGGCCCCGGCGCAGCAGCAGACGGTCGTTCAGGGCCGCCTCCTCGCCGACGCCCTGGTCGCCGAACGCGGTGAACACGAACCGCTCCGGCGGGCTCGCGGGTGCCGTGCGGAACGACGTGACGGTCGACCGGTGCCGCGGGGACGCCGGGTCGAAGCCCTCGTGGCCGACGCCGTAGTAGTACGTCGTGTCCGGGCGCAGGCCGTCCAGCGCCGCGTGCAGGTAGTACTGCTCCACCGCCGGCCGTACGCCCTTCAGCTCCGGGGTGTGCAGGTCGCGCAGCTCCGCCTCGACCTTGCGGCCGAGGTCGTCGGGGCGCAGGCCCACCCGGACGTACGGCCCCCGCACCGCCAGCGGCACCTGCCAGGAGATCCGCATCTGCGTCTTCGGGTCGGCGCCGAAGGCGAGATGGCGGCCGAAGGGGGTGACGAAGGAGCCGGGCGTCTTCGACGTGCTCGGCGACGGGCTCCTGGTCGCCGTACCGCTCCCGGGTCCCGGGCCGGAGCAGCCGGTCAGCAGGCCGCCCGCGACCGCGCCCGCCGTCACCAGCGTGCGGCGCCGCGACAGCCGCGTGCGCAGGTACTCGTGCTGTTCCGCCATGCTCATCCGGCGTGCGAGCTCGGGCGGGATGCCGAAGTGGGGGATCTCCATGTCGGGTCAACTTCCCAGCGAACGTCAACATCCGCCCCCCGTACGGGTGAACGGAAACCGTCGGCCGAGTGCGGTCCCCCTGGCGGGTCAACGGCGTCTGTCCGCATCACGGACACCCTGTGTCATCCCATGGGACGAGGAGTAGGGTGCCCGCATGTCTCGCAGCATCAATCTCGCAGTGATTCCCGGTGACGGCATCGGCCAGGAAGTCGTGGCCGAAGGCCTGAAGGTCCTCTCCGCCGTCCTTCCGCAGGATGTGAAGCTGGAGACCAAGGAGTACGACTTCGGCGCCCGGCGCTACCACGCCACCGGTGAGACCCTCACCGACGCGGACCTCGACGCCCTGAAGAAGCACGACGCCATCCTGCTCGGCGCGATCGGCGACCCGAGCGTGCCGTCCGGCGTCCTGGAGCGCGGCTTCCTGCTGAAGCTCCGCTTCGCCTTCGACCACCACGTCAACCTGCGTCCGTCGAAGCTGCTCCCGGGCGTCGCGACCCCGCTGGCCGGCGAGCCGCAGATCGACTTCGTCGTGGTCCGCGAGGGCACCGAGGGCCCGTACACCGGCAACGGCGGCACGATCCGCAAGGGCACCGAGCACGAGGTCGCCACCGAGGTGTCCGTGAACACGGCCTTCGGTGTCGAGCGCGTGGTCCGCGACGCCTTCGCACGTGCCCAGGCCCGCCCGCGCAAGAAGCTGGCGCTGATCCACAAGAACAACGTGCTGACCTTCGCGGGCCACCTGTGGACGAACATCTTCAACAAGGTGGCCGAGGAGTTCCCCGAGGTCACCACCGAGTACATGCACGTCGACGCGGCCACGATCTACCTGGTCACCCAGCCCGAGCGCTTCGACGTGATCGTCACCGACAACCTCTTCGGTGACATCATCACCGACCTCGCCGCGGCCGTCTCCGGCGGCATCGGTGTGGCGGCCTCCGGCAACATCAACCCGTCCGGAGAGTTCCCCTCGATGTTCGAGCCCGTGCACGGCTCGGCCCCGGACATCGCCGGCCAGGGCAAGGCCGACCCGACCGCCACGGTGCTGTCCGTCGCCCTGCTCCTGCGCCACCTCGGCTACGAGGCCGAGGCCGCCCGGATCGACGAGGCGGTCTCCGCCGACCTGTCGGAGCGCACCGGCAAGCCCGCCCGCTCCACCTCGGAGATCGGCGACGCGCTCGCCGTACGAGTAGCCGGCTGACCCGCCGCTGCTCATCCCAAGCCGCCGGGTCGCATCCGCACCCGGCGGCTTCCGCATGTCCCCGCCGGGTGTCACCATCGACCACCGGGCCGTATTCACCCCGTTCCTTCCGCCGCTGCCCGCGGGCGATAATCGAACGCGAGGCCGCGGAACGAGGGAACGCTCGGACGTCCTGGCACTGGTCACCATCAGAGCTGTACCGAGCGCGGCCCGTCACTACAACCGGTGAAGGACTTCAACCCATGACGACGCCCACGATCGAGCTCAAGCCGTCCGCCAACCCGCTCTCCGCCGCAGAACGGGAGGCGATCCTGGCCAACCCCGGGTTCGGCCGCCACTTCACCGACCACATGGTGACGATCAAGTGGACGGAGGGCCGCGGCTGGCACGACGGCCAACTCGTGCCGTACGCGCCGATCTCCCTCGACCCCGCGACCACGGTCCTGCACTACGCGCAGGAGATCTTCGAGGGGCTGAAGGCCTACCGCCGCCCCGACGGCTCGGTCGCCACGTTTCGTCCGGAGAAGAACGCCGAGCGCTTCCAGAGCTCCGCGCGCCGGCTGGCGATGCCGGAGCTGCCGGTCGAGACGTTCATCGAGGCGTGCGACGCGCTGGTGAGGCAGGACAAGGCCTGGGTGCCGGCGCACGGCGGGGAGGAGTCCCTCTACCTGCGTCCGTTCATGATCGCGACCGAGGTCGGGCTGGGCGTGAAGCCCGCGAACGAGTACCTGTTCCTGGTCATCGCCTCCCCGGCCGGCGCCTACTTCCCGGGCGGCGTCAAGCCGGTCTCCATCTGGGTCTCCGAGGACCGCGTCCGCGCCGTCCCCGGCGGCATGGGCGACGCGAAGACCGGCGGCAACTACGCGGCGTCCCTGCTGGCGCAGGCCGAGGCCGCGGCCAAGGGCTGTGACCAGGTCTGCTACCTCGACGCGGTCGAGCACCAGTGGGTCGAGGAGCTCGGCGGCATGAACCTGTACTTCGTGTACGGCAACAAGATCGTCACGCCGTCCCTCACGGGTTCGATCCTGGAGGGTGTCACCCGCGACTCGTTGCTCGCCGTCGCCCGTGATCTCGGGTACGAGGCCGAGGAAGGCCGGGTCTCGGTCGACCAGTGGCAGCGGGACTCGGAGAACGGGTCGCTCACCGAGGTGTTCGCCTGCGGTACGGCTGCGGTGATCACGCCGGTCGGGACGGTGAAGCGCGCCGGGGCCGAGTGGCAGCAGAGCGGGGGCGAGCCGGGCGAGGTCACGCTCCGGCTCCGCCAGGCCCTGCTCGACATCCAGCGCGGTACGGCGGAGGACAAGCACGGCTGGATGCACCAGCTGGGATAAGAAGCACTCGGCGTCGAGGCCGGGGGCCGGGGGCTCCGCCCCAGGCCTATGCCCACCCACCGCCCGAATCGGTCGGTCAAGAAGCCGGAGCACCGGCGTCGCCCTCGGGCTCCCGCTACACGCCTCCCGAATCGGTCGGACAGGTGGCAGGGCCAGCTACCTCGGCCCCGGGCTCCTTCATCAGCGAGCCCGGGGCCGACAGCGCGTACGCCACCCCGCCCACCAGCCCCGACAGCAGGAAGCTGCAGTCCACCCCGCCGGTCAGTGCCAGCAGCGGGCCCTGGTACGACGGCAGGGACACCGCCAGGGCGCCGACGAGTGCACCGGCCGCCCAGGAGAGGGTCGCCGGGACGTTCCAGCCGGCGCGGTACCAGTAGACGCCGCCCCGCGCGCGGCGGTTGAAGACCTGGAGGGCGTCCGCGTCGTACACCCCGCCGCAGCGGGCGAAGCCGATGAGGGTGATCACCGCCCAGGGCGTGCCGATGGCTGTCAGCAGCAGCACGAAGGACGTCATCGCGTTCTGCGCGGTCGAGTAGTAGTGCCCGGCGAAGACGCAGGCCGTGGCCACCACGGCGACCGTGTACGTGGCCCTGGCCCGGGAGGCGCGCGGCAGGATCGCGTCGAGGTCCAGGCCCATCGAGTACAGCATCAGACCCGCGTTGCCGACCGAGCCCGCGGAGGCCGCCAGCAGCAGCGGCACGAGGTACCAGGCGGGGGCCGCGTCGACCAGCGGCCCCGCGTAGTCGAGGGCGGCCCGGGCCGCGTACGCCGTGAAGGTGCCGAAGAGCTGCGGCACCAGCAGCCCCAGCATCAGCCCCAGCCAGGTCGCGTGCAGCACCCGGCGTGAGGAGTGGCGGGCCGGGGAGATGTAGCGGGTGTAGTCGCCGAGCAGCGTGATGAACGCGATCGGCCCGGACAGCCCGGCGGCCACGGCCGCGAGCAGCCAGGTCGGCCAGAACCCATCCAGCAGATAGCCGCCGGTCTCCGGCAGCGCGGCGGTGGTGAAGCCGGGTGCGTAGGCGATCACGCCCAGCGCCAGCAGGGCCGTCATGCCGAAGGCCAGGATCCGGGACATGGTGAGCAGCACCCGGTAGCCGTACACCGCGCCCGCGACGGTGGCCGCGGCGAGCAGTCCGTAGACGATCCCGTAGGACGTCCCGCCCTGCGGCAGCCCGGCCAGCCGGCCCAGCACGCTCACCATCACGTCCCCGCCGATCCACACGGTCAGCGCGGTGTAGCCGAGGGCCAGCAGCAGGCCGACCACCGAGCCGACCAGCCGGCCGCGGACCCCGAACTGGGCGCCGGAGGAGGTCGACAGGTTGGTGCCGGTGCGCAGCGAGACCAGGGCGAGGGGAGCCGTGAGCACCACGCCCACCACCGTGCCCGCCAGGACCGCGCTGACCGACGACCACCAGTCGAGGCCGAAGGACGGCGGCAGCCAGCCGAAGACGATCACGCCCAGGCAGAGGTTGGAGCCGAGCAGGATCGAGACGAGGTCCCGCGGCCCACTGGTCCGCTCCTCCTCGGGGATGGTGTCGACTCCGCGCTGTTCGATCGGCATGCTTGTCTCCCTCGGTTAGAGCGACGTTCAATGTGATGGGAGTCGCAGCTCGCCGTCAACCTTCCGGAGGAGGGAATTTCATGTTTAGAGTGATGCTCTAAATGGAGGGAGTGACATGCGGCTGACCCCGACCGAACGCGACCGGCTGCTGCTCTTCGGCACCGCCGAGCTCGCCCGCGCCCGCAGGGCCAGGGGACTGAGGCTCAACGTCCCCGAGGCGACCGCGCTCATCGCCGACACGGTGTGCGAGGCCGCCCGGGACGGCAAGCGGCTGGCGGAGGCCATTGAGGCCGCCCGGTCCGTGCTCGGCCCGGACGACGTGCTGCCCGGTGTCGCCGACGTCGTGACCGAGGTGCACGTCGAGGCGGTCTTCGACGACGGCTCGCGGCTCGCGGTCGTCTCCGACCCCATCGGCGGCGGCTCGGGGCAGGCAGCGCCGGGCGCCCTGCTGCCCGGGCCCGAGCATGCCGACCCCGAGCCCGTCGAACGGCTGACGGTCACCAACACCGCGACCGTGCCCGTCTCCGTCACCTCCCACTTCCACTTCTTCGAGGCCAACCCACGGCTGGCGTTCGACCGCGGGCGGGCCTACGGCCTGCGCCTGGCCGTGCCCGCCGGATCCTCCGTGCGGTTCGGGCCGGGGGAGAGCGTCGAGGTCGGGCTGGTGCCGATCGGGGGCGAGCGGATCGCGATCGGGTTCGCCGGGCTGGTCGACGGGCCGCTGGACGCACCGGGCGCGAAGGAGGAGGCCCTGCGCCGGGCCGCCGCCTGCGGATATCTCGGCGTACCGGACACACCTGATCAGGAGGTCGAGCGATGAGCCGCCCGGGAGGCCACCCCGCCGAGGCCCGCCGCCTCACCCCGTACGAGTACGCCGCCACCCACGGCCCCCGCGCCGGCGACCGCGTCCGCCTCGGCGACTCCGGCCTGACCATCCGCGTCGAGTCCGACGCCCAGCGGTACGGCGACGAGTTCCTCGCCGGGTTCGGCAAGACCGCCCGCGACGGGCTGCACCTCAAGGCCGCCGCCGTCCGGGAGACCTGTGACGTCGTCATCAGCAACGTCGTGGTGATCGACGCCGTGCAGGGCATCCGGAAGGTCTCCATCGGCATCCGCGAAGGGCGGATCTGCTCGATCGGACGGGCCGGGAACCCCGACACCCTCGAGGGGGTCGACGTCGTCGTGGGCACCGGGACGTCGATCGTCTCCGGCGAGGGCCTCATCGCCACCGCCGGGGCCGTCGACACCCACGTCCACCTGCTGTCGCCCCGCATCATGGAGGCCTCGCTCGCCTCCGGCGTGACCACGGTCATCGGGCAGGAGTTCGGGCCCGTGTGGGGCGTCGGCGTCAACTCGCCCTGGGCGCTGCGGCACGCGTTCAACGCGTTCGACGCCTGGCCCGTCAACATCGGCTTCCTGGGCCGGGGTTCGTCGTCCCACGCGGCGCCGCTGGTCGAGGCCCTCGCCGAGGGCGGCGCCTGCGGCTTCAAGGTGCACGAGGACATGGGCGCGCACACGCGTGCCCTGGACACCGCGTTGCGCGTCGCCGAGGAGCACGACGTCCAAGTCGCCCTGCACAGCGACGGGCTGAACGAGTGCCTGTCCGTGGAGGACACCCTGCGGGTGCTGGAGGGCAGGACCATCCACGCCTTCCACATCGAGGGCTGCGGCGGCGGACACGTCCCCAACGTCCTGAAGATGGCGGGCGTGCCGAACGTCATCGGCTCCTCCACCAACCCGACCCTGCCCTTCGGCCGGGACGCCGTCGCCGAGCACTACGGGATGATCGTCTCCGTCCACGACCTCAAGCCCGACCTGCCCGGCGACGCCGCCATGGCCCGCGACCGCATCCGCGCCGGAACCATGGGCGCCGAGGACGTCCTGCACGACCTGGGCGCCATCGGCATCACCTCCTCGGACGCGCAGGGCATGGGGCGCGCGGGCGAGACGGTCCGCCGTACCTTCGCCATGGCCGGGAAGATGAAGGCCCAGTTCGGCGCCCCGGACTGCGGCCACGACAACGAACGCGTCCTGCGGTACATCGCCAAGCTGACCGTCAACCCCGCCATCGCGCACGGCCTCGCGCACGAGGTGGGGTCCCTGGAGGTCGGCAAGCTCGCCGACATCGTGCTGTGGCGGCCGGAGTACTTCGGCGCCAAGCCGCAGCTCGTGCTGAAGGCCGGCTTCCCGGCGTACGGCGTGACCGGCGACCCGAACGCGGCGACCGACACCTGCGAACCCCTGGTGCTGGGGCCGCAGTTCGGGGCGCACGGCGCCACGCCGGCCGACATCTCGCTCGCCTTCGTCGCGCAGGCCGCACTCGACCAGGGCCACGACACCATGCCCACCCGGCGCCGCAGGGTCGCCGTGCGCGGCACGCGCGGTATCGGCCCGGCCGACCTGCGCCTCAACTCCCGCACCGGGGCCGTCGACGTGGACCAGCGCACCGGCCTCGTCACCCTCGACGGCGAACCGCTGCGCTCCGCACCGGCCGAGTCCGTCTCCCTCAACCGTCTCTACTTCCTCTGAGGTTCACGATGTCCGCAGCCGCCGACGGCTTCCGCATGCCCGCCGAATGGGCCCCGCACGAGCGCACCTGGATGGCCTGGCCGGGCCCGAACCCGACCTTCGACGACCCGGAGGACCTGGCCGCCGCCCGGATCGCCTGGGCCTCGGTGGCCCGCGCGATCCGCCGGTTCGAGCCGGTGACGGTGGTGTGCGGCCCCGGGCAGTCGGCGCGAGCCCGCACCCTGCTGGGCGAGGGGATCGAGACGGTCGAACGCGACCTCGACGACGCCTGGATGCGCGACACCGGCCCGACCTTCCTGACCGACGGGCGCGGCGGACTGGCCGCCGTCGACTGGACGTTCAACGGCTGGGGCGCCCAGAGCTGGGCCCGCTGGGAGCACGACGCGAAGATCGCCGCGCACGTCGCGGACCTCGCGGGAGCACGGACGTACGCCTCGCAGCTCGTCAACGAGGGCGGGGCGATCCATGTGGACGGCGAGGGGACGGTCCTGCTGACCGAGACCGTGCAACTGGGCCCCGAGCGCAACCCCGGCTGGACGCGGGAGCGGATCGAGGCCGAGATCCACGCCCTGCTCGGCACCCGCAAGGCGATTTGGCTGCCGCGCGGCCTGACCGGCGACTACCCCCCGCACGGCTTCGGCACCCTCGGCCACGTCGACATCGTCGCGGCCTTCGCCCGCCCCGGCGTGGTCGTGGCCCATGTGCAGCCGGACCCGGCGCATCCCGACCACGAGGTGACGAAGGAGATCACCGGCCTGCTGAGGTCGCAGACGGACGCGCGCGGCCGCCGCCTGGAGGTCGTCGAGGTGCCGGCCCCCACGGTCCTGGAGGCCGACGGCCACTGGGTCGACTACTCCTACATCAACCACTACCTCTGCAACGGCGGCCTGGTCCTGTGCGGCTTCGACGACCCGCGCGACGAACTCGCGGCCGGCATCTTCCGCCGCCTGTTCCCGCAGCGGACCGTGACCCTGGCGGACGCCCGTACGATCTTCGCTGGCGGTGGAGGCATTCACTGCATCACCCAGCAACAGCCGAAGATCTAGCACCCGGGAGCAGCAGATGGCCGGTGGGCGCAGGCAGGCCCCGCCCCGCGAGGACGTGCTCGCCGCCGCCATGGAGATGATCGCCGAGCGCGGCCTGGAGAAGCTCACCATGGCGGCGCTCGGCCGCGAGGTCGGCATGAGCAGCGGTCACCTGCTCTACTACTTCGGCTCCAAGGACGAGCTGCTGCTGCGCACCCTGGAGTGGAGCGAGGGCCGGCTGGGCGCCGAGCGCGGACGGCTGCTGACCCGCGCCGCCGGCGCCCGCGAACGCCTCGACGCCTACGTCGACCTGTACGTCCCCGACGGCCACCGCGACCCGCACTGGACGCTGTGGCTGGAGGTCTGGAACCGCTCGCAGAGCGCTGCCGCCGACGCCGACGCCCGCGACCGGCAGGCCGCCATCGAGGGCGCCTGGCACCGCGACCTGGTGGCCCTGCTCGCCGAGGGCATCTCGCGGGGCGAGTTCAAAAGCGTCGACCCGGACCGGTTCGCCGCCCGCCTGCGAGCGCTGCTGGACGGCTTCGCCATCCACGTGGCGATCGGTCTGCGCGGCACCGACCGGGCCCAAGTCCTCCGGCACGTGCACGAGTTCCTCGCCGACAGCCTCCTCGCGGACGCCTGAACGCCTGCCCGGGTTGTACTCAAAACGACGGATTGACCCCGTGATCCGTGATGTTGTTGGCTCTGGGGGAGCCCTCGGCGCGGGGCCGGGGGAGAAGCGTCAACGGGGACACAGGGGGAACAGCACATGACCAGCACCAGGAGGGCCACGTCCGGCACGCTCGGCGTGGCTCTGGCCGTCACACTCGGCGGCGTCGCCGCGCTGCCCGCGACCGCCGCTCCGGCGGCGCCGCGGACCGAGAAGGCGAGCGTCGCACCGGACGGCACCGAGGGCAACGGCGCCTCCGGCGGGCCGAGTCTGAGCGCCGACGGCCGCTATCTGGCCTTCGTCTCCAGCGCCGACAACCTCGTCGCCGGCGACACCGACGGCGCCGCCGACGCCTTCGTGCGCGACCTGAGGACCGGCACCACCCGGCCGGCCGGTACCGCGGCGGACGGCGGCCCGGTCGACGACGTCGCCCTCAGCGGCAACGGTCGCTACCTCGCCTTCGCCGCCACGGAGGACGGCCGCAGCCACATCTGGGTCAAGGACCTGAAGTCCGGCGCCCTCCAGCGAATCGAGGACACCGTCGACACGGGCTACGACACCGGCCGGCAGCCCGCCATCAGCGCCGACGGCCGCTACGTCGCCTTCATCGCCCAGCGCTCGGACTTCACGCAGTCCGACGACGGCTGGGGACGCGTCTACCGGGTCGACCGCACCACCGGCGAGGCCGTCCGCATCAGCCAGGTGCCCGCCGCCGGCGACCGGAAGACCGCCGCCACCAACCCGTCCATCAGCGCCGACGGCAAGCGCGTCGGCTACCAGTTCTTCATCCCGCACCCCGCCTCGGGCGACTGGAGCGACGCCTACGTCCGTGACGTGCCGAGCGGCGAGCTGTTCCACGCCGACCGGGCCCCGGACGGGCTGAAGTCCGATGGACAGACCGAGTTCCCGCAGGTCAGCGCCGACGGGCGGTACGCCCTGTTCAACTCGCTGGACTCGCGGCTCACGCCGGGCGACACCAACAAGGGACACAACGTCTTCATCCGCGACCTCACGACGGGCGAGCTGCGCCGGATCGACGCCGTCGACCCGGCCGCGTTCACCGCGAATCCGCAGCTCAGCGCCGACAACCGGTATCTGGCCTTCGTCTCGGCCGACCCGGGCGACACCAGCCACACCACCCGCGCGTACGTCCGCGATCTGCGCACCGGGCGCACGGTCCTCGCCAGCCCGGACGCCCAGGGCGGGCCGAACGACCAGGGCGTGTCCGCCCCGGTGATCGACCGGCACGGCCGCCAGGTCGCCTTCAGCAGCTCCGCAGCCGACCTCGTGCCGGGCGACACGTACGACACCTCGCACGTCTACGTCCGTCACATGAGGTGACCGACCGCATCCTGAGACAACCGTGAGCCGGGCACGGGGGTTGTGCCAGACTGCCCCCGTGCTCTCGTTCGCCATGATTATTGGCAGCAGGCGCGCCGGTCCGCAGTGACCGCCACGTACGACCAGGTACGGGCGGACACCGTCGTCCTCGACCCGCGCGCAGACCTCTCGCACCCGCGAGGGGTTTTTCGCATTTCTGGCCCACCCGCAGTCAGGAGCGAGAGCGCGAGGGAGTATGTGGGGGCGGTGGAGCCGGTCACTCCGGTACGACCGAGATCCAATCCTCAGGAGCCTTGACACCATGACCGCTACCAGCGAGCTCGACGATTCCTTCCACGTCTTCGACACCACCCTGCGCGACGGTGCCCAGCGGGAGGGCATCAACCTCACCGTCGCGGACAAGCTGGCCATCGCGCGGCACCTGGACGACTTCGGCGTCGGCTTCATCGAGGGCGGCTGGCCGGGTGCGAACCCCCGGGACACCGAGTTCTTCGCCCGTGCCCGGCAGGAGATCGACTTCCGGCACGCCCAGCTGGTCGCGTTCGGCTCCACACGCCGCGCCGGCACCACGGCCGCCGAGGACCCGCAGGTCAGGGCGCTCCTGGAATCCGGCGCGCAGGTGATCACGCTGGTCGCCAAGTCGCACGACCGCCATGTCGAACTCGCCCTGCGCACGACCCTGGACGAGAACCTGGCGATGGTCCGCGACACGGTGTCCTTCCTGAAGGAACAGGGCCGCCGCGTCTTCGTCGACTGCGAGCACTTCTTCGACGGCTACCGCGCGAACCCCGAGTACGCGAAGTCGGTCGTCCGGACCGCCTCCGAGGCCGGCGCGGACGTGGTGGTCCTCTGCGACACCAACGGCGGCATGCTCCCGGCGCAGATCCAGGCGGTCGTCGCCACCGTCCTGGCCGACACGGGCGCCCGGCTCGGCATCCACGCCCAGGACGACACGGGCTGCGCCGTGGCGAACACGCTGGCCGCCGTCGACGCGGGCGCGACGCACGTCCAGTGCACGGCCAACGGCTACGGCGAACGCGTCGGCAACGCCAACCTCTTCCCGGTCGTGGCGGCCCTGGAGCTCAAGTACGGCAAGCAGGTGCTGCCCGAGGGCCGTCTGCGCGAGATGACCCGCATCTCGCACGCCATCGCCGAGGTCGTCAACCTCACGCCCTCCACGCACCAGCCCTACGTAGGCCTCTCGGCCTTCGCGCACAAGGCCGGCCTGCACGCCTCGGCCATCAAGGTCGACCCGGACCTGTACCAGCACATCGACCCGGAGCAGGTCGGCAACACCATGCGGATGCTGGTCTCCGACATGGCCGGCCGCGCCTCCATCGAGCTCAAGGGCAAGGAACTCGGCATCGACCTCGGCGGCGACCGCGAGCTGGTCGGCCGGGTGGTCGAGCGGGTGAAGGAGCGCGAACTCAGGGGTTACACGTACGAGGCGGCCGACGCCAGCTTCGAGATCCTGCTGCGCACGGAGGTCCAGGGCAAGCCGTTGCGCTACTTCGAGGTCGAGTCCTGGCGTGCCATCGTGGAGGACCGGCCCGACGGTTCCCACGCCAACGAGGCCACGGTCAAGCTCTGGGCCAAGGGCGAGCGCATCGTCGCCACGGCCGAGGGCAACGGCCCGGTCAACGCGCTGGACCGGGCCCTGCGCGTGGGCCTGGAGAAGATCTACCCGCAGCTCGCCAAGCTGGACCTGGTGGACTACAAGGTCCGCATCCTGGAGGGCAAGCACGGCACCAACTCGACGACCCGCGTGCTGATCTCCACGTCCGACGGTACGGGCGAGTGGTCCACGGTGGGCGTCGCCGACAACGTCATCGCCGCGAGCTGGCAGGCCCTGGAGGACGCGTACACGTACGGGCTGCTGCGGGCGGGAGTGAGCCCGGCCGAGTAGGCGGGTGGCGACGGCGCCTTCCGCGCCGTCGCCCGTCAGCCGGTCCGTTCCTTCGGCAGTCCCTGGGGTCCGCGCGCGGCAGCATCCAGAATCCGTACCCCGGCCGATGTCCCTTTTTGTTCCGATTCGGGTAGCTTCGAAGATATGAAGGCCGCGCTGGTGCGTACCGTCGTACGTCTGCTGATCGTGCCGGTCGTCGCCGTCCTGGCGGCGCTGATGGCCGGTGCGCCCGGTGCGCAGGCGGCCACCGACCTCTCGAAGGTCGCCGCGGAACTGCGCGAGAACCCGGTCTACGTCGATCCCGCCGCCTCCGGCCAGCTCGCCGCCTCGGACGCCGAGGCACTCGCCGACAAGATCAAGGACGCGGACAAGCCCGTCTTCGTGGCGGTCCTCCCGGCCGGCTTCCCCACGCAGGACCTCTTCCGGAACCTCCGCACCGAGACCGGCATCACCGGCCTGTACGGCATCCGACTCGGAGACCGGTTCGACGCCCGTGCGGACAGCGCGGTGATGAGCCCCCAGGCGGTGTCCAACCTGGTCACGGCCGTGCGGGGCGCGGGCGACGCCAAGGCCCAGCTGAACGACTTCGTCGACGACGCCCTGCGCAACGTGGGCGGCTCGGCGCCCAGCAGCTGGAGCGACGGCTCGGGCAGCGACGTGCCGGTCGGCGGTCTGATCACGGTCGGCGCACTGGTCGCCGCCGGTGGCGCGGGCGCCTACGCGCTGGTCCGCCGCAACCGCCGCCGCCACGAGGAGGAGCAGCGGGCCGCGCTGGAGAAGCTCCGCGTGGTGGTCGACGAGGACATCACCGCCTTCGGCGAGGAACTCGACCGGCTCGACTTCCATCCCGGCGACCCCGGCGCCGACGACGCGATGCGCGCCGACTACGAACATGCCCTGGACGCCTACGAACAGGCGAAGTCCCTGATGGCGGCCGCGACCAAACCGGAGGACGTGCGGGCTGTCACCCAGGCCGTGGAGGACGGCCGGTTCTCCCTGGCGCGACTCGCGGCCCGCCGCGAGGGCGGCCCGCTGCCGGAGCGCCGCCCGCCCTGCTTCTTCGACCCCCGACACGGCCCCTCGGTCGCCGACGAGAGCTGGACGCCCCCGGGCGGCGCCACGCGCGACGTCCCCGTCTGCGCGGCCGACCGGACCCGGCTCGCCGAGGGCCGGGACCCGGTGATCCGCGAGGTCGACACCGAGCTCGGCCGCCGCCCGTACTGGGAGGCCGGCCCGGCGTACGGCCCCTGGGCCGGCGGCTACTTCGGCGGCGGCATCCTGCCCGGCCTCCTCGTCGGCACCATGCTCGGCAGCATGATGGCCGGCCCCGCCTACGCGGCCGACTACGGCTCCGGCTACGGCGACTTCGGCGGCTACGGGGGCGGCGACGTCTCCGGCGCGGACTTCGACACCGGCGACTTCGGTGGCGACTTCGGCGGCGGTTTCGGCGGCGGCGACTTCGGTGGGGGAGGGGACTTCGGGGGCGGCTTCTGACACCAGCGACGGCCGGACCCGCCGGAACAGCGGTGGTTCCCCCACGGCGGCTCACGGCTGACGGGCCCGCGTCCCACCTTCAGCGCGGCAGTCCGATCATGCAGCGGCCTGCGGCCTGCGGCCTGCGGCCTGCG
>NZ_WWIQ01000042.1:0-207 GCF_009862985.1 Streptomyces sp. SID5464
GCGTCCGACAACCGCTCCACCGCCAGCACGCCCACGCCCTCGGCCCAGCTCGTGCCGTCGGCCGCGGCGGAGAACGGCTTGCAGCGCCCGTCCTCGGCGAGGCCCCGCTGCCGGGAGAACTCGATGAACGCCGTCGGCCCGGTGATCACGGTGACGCCGCCGGCGAGCGCGAGGGAGCACTCGCCCTGCCGCAGCGCCTGCACCGCC
>NZ_WWIQ01000042.1:843-33052 GCF_009862985.1 Streptomyces sp. SID5464
CCCCGGTCCGTCGGGAACTCCGACGTCGCGTCTGCGCCGTCGGCCACCAGTCGCCACAATTCCTCGGGGGAGGAGACTCCGCCCGGATAACGGCACGCCATACCGACGATCGCGATCGGTTCCCGCATGTTCGACTCGACCTCGGAAAGGCGCCGGCGCGTCTCATGCAGATCCGCTGTCACTCGCCGCAGGTAGTCAACGACTTTCCGCTCGTCCGTCATGAGGTTCAATCCCTTCCGACCCCGAACCGATCTGGCGCGGGAGCCTGAAAACGGCAGCCCAATAAGCCGTCCTCCGGCTCTCGGCATCCCGATCCTCGGCAGGGAGGGCGATAACGGACAACCCCTGGCACCCCCCTAAGCACCGGTGATGAACGGGGCAGGGGTGCGGGTTCCGGTAATGCGTGTCCGGCACGACTTGACGGATCCGCAGGAGCTTCGTTGACCTGCACGGAAATGCCTCGCGACGATTCCGGCGGCCGGATTTCGAGGCACCGGGACGGAGCGTTCGCATGAACGGCACCATGGAGATCTGCATCGTCGGCGCGGGCCCGCGTGGATTGTCCGTGCTGGAGCGGCTGTGCGCGAACGAGCGGGTGGCGCCGTCCTCGTCCACCGTGCTGGTCCACCTCGTCGACCCCTGGCCGCCGGGCGCCGGGCGGGTGTGGCGCCCGGCGCAGTCCCGCCATCTGCTGATGAACACGGTGGCGTCGCAGGTGACGATCTATTCCGACGACAGCACCCGGATCGATGGACCCGTCGAGCCCGGTCCCAGTCTGTACGACTGGGCGAAGCAGCTGGCGCTGCTGGGGCCGCTGGCCGGCCGGGGCGGTCACGACGAGGAGACGCTGCGGGAGGCGAAGTCGCTGGGCCCGGACTCCTATCCGACGCGGGCCTTCTACGGCCACTACCTCAACGACTGCTTCGAGCGGATCGTGGCCGGTGCTCCTCCGCACGTCACCGTGCGGGTGCACGCCTCCCAGGCGGTGGCGATGGCCGACACGCACGGCGTCCCGGGCGGGCCGCAGGGTGTGCGGCTGGCGTGCGGCACCCGGTTGAACAGTCTGGACGCCATCGTGCTGGCACAGGGGCATGTGCCGTGCCGGCTCACACCGCGTCAGGAGCGCACCGCGACCCTGGCCCGCATCCACTATCTGACGTATGTGCCCCCGGCCAACCCTGCGGACGTCGACCTGAGCGGCATCGGGCCGGGCAGTCCGGTGCTGCTGCGCGGGCTGGGGCTCAACTTCTTCGACTACATGGCCCTGTTCACCCTGGGCCGGGGAGGTTCCTTCCACGAGGAGGCCGGCCGGCTGGTGTACCGGCGGTCCGGGCAGGAGCCGGTGATGTACGCGCACTCACGGCGCGGGGTGCCGTACCACGCGCGCGGCGAGAACCAGAAGGGCCCGTTCGGGCGCCACCGGCCGCGGCTGCTGACGGCCGAGTACGCCACGGCACTGCGCGCCCGGGGTGAGGACGGGGAGCGGGTGCACTTCGGCACCGATCTGTGGCCGCTGATCTGCCGGGAGGTGGAGGGCGTCTACTACGGCACGCTGCTGGAGGCCTGCGGCCGCGGCGGCGAACGGGGGGCGTTCGAGGAACGGTTCCTGGCCGTCCCGGCGGACGGTGAGACGTCGCCGCTGCTCGACGAGTTCGGTATCGCCGTGGCGGACCGGTGGGACTGGGAGCGGATCGCGCAGCCGTGCCGCGGCAAGCGGTTCGGGGACCGTGCGGAGTTCCGCGCCTGGCTGCTGGACCACCTGCGCGACGACCTCGACGCGGCGCGGAGCGGGAACGTGAGGGGTCCGCTGAAGGCGGCGTTGGACGTGCTGCGGGACCTGCGCAACGAGATACGGCTGGCCGTGGACCACGGGGGTCTGGAGGGCAACTCGCACCGGGACGATCTGGAGGGGTGGTACACGCCGCTCAACGCGTTCCTGTCCATCGGTCCGCCGGCCTCCCGGATCGCGGAGATGATCGCGCTGATCGAGGCGGGGCTGCTGGAACTGACCGGCCCGGGAACGGAGGTCCGCTTCGACACGGCCGATCCGTCGTTCGTCGCGGAGTCGGCGTCGGTGCCGGGGCCGCCGGTCCGGAGCCGGGCGCTGATCGAGGCCCGGCTTCCCGAGCCGGACCTGCGCCGCACCGACGATCCGCTGCTGCGGCATCTGCTGGCCACGGAGCAGGTCGGGCCGTACCGGATCCGCTCCGGCTGCGGTGCCACGTACGAGACGGGCGGGCTGGCGGTGACCGAGCGGCCGTATCACCTGCTGGACGCGCGCGGCAGGCCGCATCCGCGGCGGTTCGCGTTCGGGGTGCCGACGGAGTCGGTGCACTGGGTGACCGCGGCTGGGGTCCGGCCGGGGGTCGACTCGGTGACGATCGGCGACTCGGACGCCATCGCGCGGGCGATCACGGGGCTGCCGCCGGTGGCGCATGTGCCGGCCACGGTACGCCGGACGATGACGGACACGGACCTGACCGGGGTGATCGTGTGACCGGGCCGCAGGACGGGGTCGGTGATCCGCTGCTGGACGCCGGCCTGCTCTCCCCGGTGCGGGCCGGCACACCGGCCGAGGCTGCCGTGTCCGATGTGGCGTGGCTCCAGGCCATGCTGGACGCCGAGGCAGCGTTGGCGCGGGCGCAGGCCGCTCTGGGGCTGGTGCCGCGGGCCGCCGCCGAGACCATCAGCCGGCTGGCCCGTGCCGAGCTCCTGGACGTGCGGGCCCTGGCGCTGGCGGCGCGGGATACGGCCAACCCGGTGGTCGGTGTGGTGCAGGCGCTGAGCGGGGTGGTGGGGCGGGAGGACCCCGCCGCGGCCGAGTACGTGCACCGGGGTTCGACCAGTCAGGACGTGCTGGACACGGGCGCCATGCTGGTGGCCTGCCGGACGCTGCGCGTCATCCGGGGCGACCTGGCGCGGGCGGCGGGGTCGCTGGCGGATCTGGCCGGGGCGCACCGTGACACGCTGATGGCGGGCCGGACGCTGACGATGCACGCGGTGCCGACGACGTTCGGGGTGAAGGCCGCGGGCTGGCGTCAGCTGCTCCTGGACGCGGACCACCGGCTGGAGCTGGTGCTGGAGACGCTCCCGGTGTCGCTCGGCGGCTCGGCGGGGACGTTGGCCGGCTACGTCGAGTACGCCCGGATCGACGGCCGTACGGCCGTCGGCTCCGAGGGGACCACGGGCAAGGAGCGGGGCGCGGACCTCGATGTCGCGCGGTACGTGGCCGAGTTGGCGGAGGCGTTTGCCGCGGAGACGGGGCTGTCGGCCGGTCCGGCGCTGCCCTGGCACGCGCTGCGCAGTCCGATCGCGGACCTCGCGGCGGCACTGGCGTTCACGGCGGGCGCGCTCGGCAAGATGGCGGTGGACGTGCAGTCGCTGACGCGCACGGA
The DNA here is from genome assembly GCF_009862985.1 of Streptomyces sp. SID5464. Classification (NCBI taxonomy): domain Bacteria; kingdom Bacillati; phylum Actinomycetota; class Actinomycetes; order Kitasatosporales; family Streptomycetaceae; genus Streptomyces; species Streptomyces sp. SID5464. The sequence goes on from NZ_WWIQ01000042.1 coordinate 4,239, forward strand.
GGTGGGCGAGGTGGCCGAACCGTCCGTGGCGGGGCGCGGGGTCTCCTCGGCGATGCCGCAGAAGCGGAACCCGGTGCTGGCGACGCTCGTGCGCAGTGCCGCGCTCCAGGTGCCGGTCCTGGCGGCCGGCCTGACGCAGTGCCTGGTCGCGGAGGACGAGCGGTCGGCGGGGGCGTGGCACGCGGAGTGGCAGTTGCTGCGGGAGTGCCTGCGGCTGACGGGCGGTGCGGCGCACACCGCGGTGGAGCTGGCGGCGGGGCTGGAGGTCCGGCCGGAGCGGATGCGGCAGAACGTGGCGCTCATCGGCAGCGCGCTGGTGTCGGAGCGCCTGGCGGCGGCTCTGGCGCCGAGGCTCGGCAAGGCGACCGCGAAGCGGCTGCTGAGCGCCGCGACCGAGGTGGCTTCCGGGTCGGGACGCCCGCTGCCGGACGTGCTGGCGGAACTGCCGGAGCTGGCCGGGGCGTTCACCGCCGAGGAGTTCGTGCGGTTGTGCGACCCGGCCGACTACACGGGTGCGGCCGGGGCCCTGGTGGACCGGGCACTGGCCCGGTAGTCCGGCGGCGCGCTCAGCGTGGCGCGACGGCGGACTCGGTCAGCCGCTCGCGGATGAGGCGGATCACGTCCGGTGCGTGGTCGACGAGGAAGAAGTGGCCGCCGGGGTACCGCTCCATCTCGAAGGCGCCCTGGGTGTGGTCGCTCCAGGCGCGTACCTCGTCATGGCTCGCCTTGGGGTCGTCGTCTCCGGTCAGCGCGGTGACGGGGCTGCGGAGCCGGTGGTCCGTCGCGCACACGTAGGTCTCCGCCGCGCGGTAGTCGTTCCGCACGGCCGGCAGGACCATCCGCATCAACTCGTCGTCGCCGAAGACCCGTTGGTCGGTGCCGCTGAGCCTGCGCAGTTCGGCGATGATCCCGGCGTCGTCGCGCTGGTGCACCTGCTCGTCCCGGTGGCACGAGGGTGCGCGGCGCCCCGAGACGAAGACCCGCTCGGCGACCCGCCCGGCCTGCTCCAGCCGGACGGCGACCTCGAAGGCCAGGGTGGCGCCCATGCTGTGCCCGAACAGGGCGAAGGGGCGGTCCACCGCGCCCGTCACGGCCCGGCACACATGGTCCGCGAGGCCGCCGATGCTGTCGATCATGGGCTCGTGGTGCCGGTCCTGGCGCCCCGGGTACTGGACGGCAAGCACCTCGACACGGGGGTTCAGCGCCTGGGCCACCGGCCGGAAGAAGGACGCCGAACCACCCGCGTGCGGCAGACAGACCAGTTGCACGGGGGCGTCGGGGCTCGGAAAGAAGCGCCGTATCCACGGATCGGTGGCGGTCATGTGGCCTTCCTGTTCTGTCGCGCGGGACAACGGCGACGACGGCGACCCGGGCGGCCGCCGCCGTCTTCTCTGTGCTGGGCCGTGCTCACTCGGCTGGTTTGGTGGCTCCCGTCCAGACGAAGACACGCAGGCGCACGCCGTCGTGCACCTCCCATTCTGAGGTCGGCACGAAATGCTCGTACCGGTTTCCGACATAGAACTTCAGCCTGTCGTCGGGGTCCGAAACATGCCGGAAGCGCTCGTCCTCGGCGAGGTAGGGCGAGGGACAGCCTCGGAGAACCACATTCGGCTGGGCAACGCTCATGCGGGGAACTCCTCTCGGCGTCTGCTGCCATCTGCCACCGGGCGGCGACGATCGCACAGCGCCTTGCCACACGTGGAATTCGGACAGAATGCGGCCTGCATTCCCCGTCAGCGTATTTCCGGGCGACCATTGCCGGACACCCCTATAGCCCCCTACACATGGGCGGACGGACACTGGAGAACCGGGTATACGGACCGGCTCCGTACCGCCTTGTCGCCACCTGGAGGGATCCCATGACCGACTCGCCCGCCCCCGAACCCCAGGTTCTGCCGACGACCGCCCCCACGGGACGTGTCGAACTGACGCCCGCCGCCGAGGACCTGCTGCGGCGGCTGACCGGGACGCACGGGCCGGTGATGTTCCACCAGTCCGGCGGCTGCTGCGACGGCAGCGCCCCGATGTGCTACCCGCGCGGCGAGTTCCGGGTCGGTGCCTCGGACGTCCTGCTGGGGCACGTGAGCGGGGACACCCCGTTCTGGATGAGCGCGGACCAGTACACGTACTGGTCGCACACCCACCTCACCGTGGACGTGGTCCCTGGACGTGGCAGCGGCTTCTCCCTGGAGGCCCCGGAGGGCGTCCGCTTCCTGCTCCGCTCCCGCCTCCTCACCGACGAGGAGCTGCACCGCATCGAGTCGGAACCGCCCCTGCCGACCGGGGCGGACCAGGTCGCCCAGGGCCTGTCGGACAGGCCCTAGGGCGCGCCCGTGTCGCACACCGACGGCAGCGCCCGCCCGAACCCCGTCAGGTGCAGCGCGTCCAGCCGGTGGGTGTACGCGGACCAGCCGGCGGCCGTCGCCAGGCGCGGACCGCACGACGGCAGGGCCCGGGCCCGTTCCGTGTCGTCGAGCGCGGCCAGCAGCTGTGTGGTGATGCGGTCGAGGGCCGGGCGGACCTCCTTGGCCAGGTCGGGCCGCTCGGTGGGGCGCTCGGCGGGGTGCGCGTCCCAGCGGGCGTACAGGCCGCGCTGCACCAGCTTGTTCGCCTCGATCTGGTCCCGGAACACGGCGGCCACGGCGTCCGGGGCGAGGCCGAGGCCCACCGCCCGGGCGCGGACGTCGTCCAGGATCCGCGCCTCGCGCTCCGGGTCGTCGATCGGCGTGTCCGTGCCGTACTTGGCGGCGGCGACCTTGTCGGCCAGCAGCAGCCGCTGGGCCAGCAGTTCGGTCACCGACGACAGACTTGATGCCACGCCGTTTGCGGCGGTCGTGTGACGTACGGGAGCGGGCCGCTCGGCGGCGGTGGCCGGGCCGGCCGTACCGAGGGCCAGGGTCGCCGCGGTCGTCAGGGTGCTGAGGAGAGTGAGGGTGGACCGGAGAGGTCGAGGGGGCACAGGGGTGTCCTTCCGTGGGGGCGAAGCGCCGGACCGCGGCGCTGTCCGGCAACCTACCGATCGCCGTCAGGCCCGTGGTTGACCGAGGTCCCAGAACAGGCCCGCCATGATGCGCAGCCCCTCGCGGGCCACCGACGCCAACAGGTGCTCGTCAGGGGCGTGTTGGGAGCAGGAGGGGTGGGAGTGCGGGACCCACACCGTGGGCAGGCCGAGGATGTCCGCGAAGGCGTCGTTGGGGAGGGTGCCGCCGAGGTTCGGCAGGACGGCCGGTTCCTTGCCCGTGGTGTGCCGCAGGGAGTCCACGGCCCGGCGGACCCACGGGTCGTCCGGGCTGAGGCGGGTCGCGGGGACGGCCTGGAGGACCTCGACGTCGACCATGGACAGGCCGTGCGCGTCGAGGTGGTCGCGGACGATGCGTTCGAGGTCGCGCCAGGGCGTGCCGACGACGAAGCGGAGCTGGACGTCGGCGTGGGCGGTGCCGGGAATGGCCCCGACGGGCTTGGCGGGGTCCCCGGCGGCCAGGGTGAGGACCTCCAGGGTGTTCCAGCCGAAGACGCGTTCGGCCGGGGTGAGGCCCGGTTCGCCCCAGTCGGTGTCGACTTCCGGGTCGCCGTCCCCGCCGCCCACGGTGAGGTTCGCCAGGGCGGCGGCGACGGGCTCGGGCAGCGCCGGCGGCCGCAGTTCCTCCACCAGGATGCGGCCGCGGGAGTCGACCAGGGTGGCCAGGGCGCCGGCGAGCACCGTGGCGGGGTTGCGCAGGGCGCCGCCCCAGTTGCCCGAGTGGTGGGCGCCCTCGCGCAGGGCCACGCGCAGACGGAAGTTGGCGGCGCCCCGGGAGCCGAGGAACAGGGTGGGGCGGCCGGCCGCGAGGCGTGGGCCGTCGGAGGCGACGAGCAGGTCGGCGGCCAGGTCGTCCGCCAGCCGGCGGCAGACCTCGTGCAGACCCGGTGAGCCCGACTCCTCCCCGGTCTCCACGAGCACCTTCAAGTTGAAGCCCAGCCGGCCTCCCCGAGCGGCCAGGACCTGTTCGAGCGCGGCCAGGTTGACGGTGTGCTGGCCCTTGTTGTCGGCGGTGCCGCGCCCGTAGAGGCGGTCGCCCTCGACGACGAGTTCCCAGGGGGACAGGCCGGTGCGCCAGCGGCCGTCCTGCCCGGGGACGACGTCGCCGTGGCCGTAGACCAGGACGGTGGGCAGGCCGTCGGCCTCGTGCCGGCGGGCGAGCAGGAACGGGCCCGCGCCCGGCACCGGGTTGTCGACGATCCGTACGGTCGCGCCCAGGCGGCGTACGGTGGGGGCGAGTTCGTCGGCCAGGTAGGCGCGCAGCGGGCCCGTGCCGTCGGGCGGCGGGCTCTGCGTGGGGAACGCGACGCGGCGCCGCAGGTCGGCCAGGAAGCCGCCGGAGTCGAAGTAGGCCTCCGCCAGGCCGATGGCGGTCTCACGTGTCGTCATGCCGTCCACTCCCGGTGTCCGTCGGGCCGGGCAGGGCGGCCAGGCGGCCGTCCTCCCGGTCGAGCCAGTGCCGCCGCAGTGCCTGGAGCACGACGGAGACGTCGAAGGAGATCACCCCGTCAAGCTCCGCCAGGTCCCGGGTGAGGAACTCCGCGAGCCCCTCCTCGTCCCGGAAGACGCCCTGGTGGACGACGGAGAAGGTGCCCGCGTTGGTCGACACGTACCGGGCGGAGGGGTGCCGGGCGAGCGTCCGGGCGGCCTCGCGCACCCCGCCCGGCGCCACGGTCAGCGCGACCACCGCCTCCAGGGCGTAGCCCAGTAGTCCGGGCTCGATCTCCACGCGGGGGCGGACCAGTCCGCGCTGGAGCAGCGACTGGGTGACGCGGTAGGCGGTGGACTGCCCGATGCCGAGTTCCCGGGACGCCTGCGCGGCGGTCATCCGGCCGTCGGCGGCGAGCAGCCGCAGGATGCGCAGCTCGTCACCGGTGGGGCGGGCGGGCCGGTCCGCGCCGCCCGGGTCCGTCTCGCGCTCCTCCGCCGTGTAGGTGGCGAGCAGCCGGTGCTGGTCCTGCGTCAGGCGCGGCAGCCGCCAGGCGTCGGACTTGGTGTCCGCGCGCAGGACGAGTTCGGTCCGGGTGGACCGTACGCCGGGGAGCGTGGCGATGTGCCGGGTGAGCAGGTCGCGGGCCTCGGCGCGGCGCGCGGGCTGGACGACGCAGTAGACGTCCGCCTGCCCGGCGGTGACGGCGACATGGGCCGCCTCGGGCAGTTCGACGAGCCCCCGGGCGACGTCGAGGGCCCGTCCCGGCGCGGCGGCGACCCACACGTGCCAGGGGGTGCCCTCACCGGTCACCGACAGGTCGACCTGGCCGATCACCCGCAGCAGCCGGTTCGACTCCAGCCGGGCCAGCCGCCGTCCCACGGTGCTCGCCGACACGCCCAGCGCCTGGGCCAGCAGGCTGAGCGGGGCGCGCGGTGCGCGCTGGAGCGCGGCGACCAGGTCGAGGTCGTCGTCGTCCAGGGCGTTCTCCATGCGACCCATCCTCCTTGGAACGAATCCGTCAACCAGCGACTTCACACGACCGATACGACCGCAACAACCTTTTTACTTGCATGATTTCGTCAACAGGGCCGTCAATAGGGATGTGACCACCGCCACTTCACCCCCGCCGCCCGACGTCCCCTCGAAGCAGCTCTCCCGGCTGCTCGCCGTCCTCGGGCGCATCGAGCGCCTCGGCAACAAACTCCCCCACCCGTTCTGGCTGTTCGGTGTGCTCAGCGTCGTCCTGGCGCTGGTCAGCTGGCTTCTGTCGGCCACCGGCGCCTCCGCGCTCAACCCCGCCACCGGCAAGACGGTGGGAGTGCGCAGCCTCGTCTCGGGCGAGGGACTGCGGATGATGATCTCCGACGCGGTGACGAACTACGCCACGTTCCCGCCGCTCGGCACGATCCTCGTGGTCATGCTGGGCGTGGCCGTCGCCGACCGGTCGGGGCTGCTGCCCGCGATGCTGCGGGCGGCCGTCGCGCGGGTCCCGGCGCGGTGGCTGACGTTCACGCTCGCCTTCACCGCCATGGTCGCGCACGTCGCGTCCGACGCGGCCTACGTGGTGCTGGTGCCGCTGGGCGCGATGGCGTTCCGGGCGGTGGGACGCAGTCCGATGCTGGGTGCCGTGGTGGCGTTCGTGTCGGTGTCCGCCGGCTATGACGCGAGCCCGCTGGTCACCCCGACGGACGCGGTCCTGGCCGGTCTGACGACGGCCGCCGCGCACACGGTCGACCCTTCGTACGTGGTCAACCCGCTGTCCAACTACTTCTTCTCGGTGGCCTCGTCGGTCGTCCTGGCCATCGTCGTCACCGTCGTCACGGAGAAGGTCATCGCCCGGCGGGTGGCCGCGATGCCGGAGGAACCGGAGCCGGAGGACGCCCCCGACGCCGCCGGCACGGAAGCCGGACTGACGCTGCGCCCGGAGGAACGCAGAGGCCTGCGCAACGCGGGACTCGCGCTGCTTGCGTACGCCGCGCTGGTCGTGGTGGCGATGGCCCCGGCCGGATCGCCGCTGCGCGGCGAGGGCGGCAGCATCGTGCAGTCGCCGGTGCTCACCGGCATCGCGGTCGTCCTGGCGGTGGCGTTCCTGATCGTGGGCGCCGTGTACGGGCGGACGGTCGGGACCGTACGGACCGGGCGGGACATCCCCGACCAGATGGCGCAGGGCCTGCGCGAGATGGCGCCGATCCTGGTGCTGTTCTTCGCCATCTCCCAGTTCCTGGCGTACTTCAAGTGGACCGGCGTCGGCGAGGTCCTGGCGATCCGGGGCGCCGGGCTGCTCGAGTCGGCGGGCATCACGGGCCCGGTGGCGTTCCTCGGCGTCCTGCTGGTCTGCACGGTCATCAACCTGCTCGTCACCAGCGGCTCCGCCCAATGGGCCCTGGTCTCCCCGGTGTTCGTGCCCATGTTCATGCTGCTCGACATCCCGCCCGAGGTGACCCAGGCGGTGTACCGCATCGCCGACTCGTGCACCAACGCGGCGACACCGATGAGCGCCTACTTCGTGATGACCCTGGGTGTCGTCCAGCGCTACCGGCGCTCGGCCGGCATCGGCACGCTGCTGTCGCTGACCCTGCCGCTGTGCCTGGTCATGCTGGCGGCCTGGACGCTGCTGTTCTACGCCTGGTGGGCGCTGGGCATTCCGCTGGGCCCGGGGGTGCCCGTCCGCTGACCGCCCGGCCGCTTCCGCACGTACGAGGAGGACCGTCCATGTCCCTGATCCGCGTCGAATCGCCGGCCCGGGAAGCCCTGCCGGAGATGACCGGAGACCTGCGCAGGCTGGTCGAGCTGGAGACACCCAGCGACGACAAGGAGTTGCTGACCGCCGGGCTCGCCTCCGTCGAGGCCTGGACGCGCCACCGGCTCGGCCCGCCGGACGAGTCGCGGCGGTACGACGGCGGTCCGCACGGCGACATGCTGGAACTGCTGTACCGGGGCACATCGCCCGCGCTGGTGCTGGTCCTGTGCCACTACGACACGGTGTGGCCCGCCGGCACCCTCGCCGAGTGGCCCTTCCGGGTGAGCGAGGACGGGCGGGCCACCGGGCCGGGAGTGTTCGACATGAAGTGCGGTCTGGTGCAGGCCGTGTGGGCGCTGCGCCTGCTGCGGGAACTGGATCTGCCGCGCCCGTCGGTGCGGCTGTTCCTGAACGGCGACGAGGAGATCGGCAGCCCCGCCTCCCGGCCGGTGATCGAGCGGCTGAGCGAGGACGCGACGGCCACGCTCGTGTGCGAGGCGTCGGCCGGGCCGGAGGGGGCGCTGAAGACGTCCCGCAAGGGCGTCGGCCTCTTCGAGGTGACCGTGGAGGGCGTGGAGGCCCACGCGGGCCTCGATCCGCACCGGGGCGCCAGCGCCGTGCACGCCCTCGCCGAACTGGTCACCCGGATCGCCGTCCTGGGCTCCCCGGAGCGGGGCACGACGGTCAACGTCGGGGTGATCAGCGGCGGCACGGGCCGCAACGTCATCGCCGGCCGGGCGAGCTGTGGCATCGACGTACGGATCCCCGACCCCGCCGAAGCGGCCCGCGTCGACGCCGCACTGGCCTCCCTGACGCCCTCCGACCCCCGGGTACGGGTCTCGGTCACCGGCGGCTGGAACCGTCCCCCGATGGTGCCGACGCCCGCCTCCCGGCTCCTGTTCAAGCGGGCCCACGCGGCGGCGCAGGAGCTGGGGTGGACCCTGCGGGAGACGGCCGTCGGCGGGGCGAGCGACGGCAACTTCGTCTCCGCGCTCGGCCGTCCCGTCCTCGACGGCCTGGGCGCGGTGGGCGACGGCGCCCACGCACGGCACGAGCACGTCCTGCTGGACCACATCCCGCCGCGCACGGCGCTGCTGGCGGGGCTGCTCATGGCAGGGGTGGGTTAGCCGCGCACCCCTCCCCGGCCTCTGGACGCCCCCGCGCGGGCTCGCCTAGGGTGCGGTCGCAAGCGCTTTCTAGCCTGCTCATGCCAAGCCTGCACACCCACCCCACGTGCGCGCAGCCCCGCCACGGCCCGGACGAGGAACCGACGCGGGCCTGACGCTGAAAGGCAGTGTCCCGTGCCGCACAGCGAGCCCCACAGACCGTCGCACCCGTCATGGACCCGCAAGTCGTTCTTACGGGGAATGGCAGCCGTCGGCGCCGCCCCCCTGCTCCCCGCCGCCGTACTCCCCACCGCCACCGCCGAAGCCGCGGCCTCGGCCCGGCCGGACTTCCCGCTGCTCCGGAACGGCACCCCTGCGGACGTGTTCGTGGACGCGGCGGAGGACCCCGCCGTGATCCGGGCGGCCGGTGACCTCGTGGCGGACGTGGAGCGGGTCGGCGGCGTCCGGCCGCGGCTGCTGCACGCCGTGCCCCGGCAGGCCGAACTGCTGGTCCTGGTGGGCACGATCGGTGCGAGCCCGGTGATCGACCGGCTGGTCCGGCACGGACGCCTGGACGTCTCCCGGGTCCAGGGCCGCTGGGAGGCGTCCGTCACCCAGGTCGTGGACCGTCCGCTGCCCGGTGTGGACCGCGCCCTGGTCATCGCGGGCAGCGACCGGCGCGGCACGGTCTACGGCGTCTACGACACCTCGGAACGCATCGGTGTCTCGCCCTGGTACTGGTGGGCCGACGTGCCGGTGGTCCGCCGCGACACGGTGACGGTCCCGGCAGGCCCCTTCGTACGCCACGAGCCCGCCGTCCGCTACCGCGGCATCTTCATCAACGACGAGCAGAACCTCACCACGTGGTCCCACCGCACCCAGGAACCGAACAAGAACATCGGCCCCCGGACCTACGAGCGGGTCTTCGAGCTGCTGCTCCGCCTCAAGGCCAACTACCTCTGGCCCGCGATGCACCCGTACTCCGACTTCTTCAACAAGCACCGCGAGAACCCCGAACTGGCCGACCGCTACGGCATCGTGGTCGGCTCCAGCCACCCCGAGGCCATGCTCCGCAACGGCGTGCACGAGTGGGAGCCGTGGGCCGAGGACCACCGGAACCCCGACGGCACCCTGCCGCTCTACGACTACACGGTGAACCCGGCCGTCATCTCCGACTACTGGCGGGCGCGGGCCCGGCAGAACGCGGCATACGAGAGCAGCTGGACGATCGGCATGCGCGGTCTGCACGACTCGGCGCTGGAGACGAAGTACGCCACCACGATCCCGGAGAAGGTGGCGGTGATGAACGACATCATCACCGACCAGCGCCGCATCCTGGCCGAGGAGGTGGGCGAGGCGGCCGAACCGCAGATCTTCATCCCGTACAAGGAGGTCCTGGAGCTGTACAACGCGGGCGTGAAGGTCCCCGACGACGTCACGCTGATCTGGCCGGACGACAACCACGGCAACATGCGCCAGCTCCCGAACGAGGCGGAGCGCCGCCGCTCCGGCGGCAACGGCATCTACTACCACCTTTCCTACTGGGGCCGTCCCAGGAGCTACCTGTGGCTGGACACCACGCAGTTGAGCAAGGTGTGGCAGGAGCTGCGCCGGGTCCACGACCACCAGGTCGACCGGATGTGGATCTTCAACGTCGGTGACATCAAGTCGATCGAGACGGGCCTGTCCTTCTGCCTGGACATGGCGTGGGACGTGGACCGCTGGGGCCCGGGGAACGTCGAGGACTTCCTGGTGGAGTGGGCCGGGCGCCAGTTCGGCCGGCGCCACGGCTCGGAGATCGCCGCCATCCGCACGGAGTACTACCGCCTGGCGGCGGAGCGGCGCCCGGAGTTCATCGACAAGGCGATCTTCTCGACGGTGCACCACGGCGACGAGGCGGGCCGCCGGCTGGACGCCTACGAGCAGTTGCTGGACCGGGTGCGCAAGCTGGGCGCGAAGCTGCCCGAGCCCTACCGCGACGCCTTCTACGAACTGGTCGAGTACCCGGTGCACGGGGCCTTCTTGATGAACCTGAAGTACTACTGGGCGGACCGGAACGCGCTCGCCGTCCGTCAGGGGCGCGGCGCGGGCACGAACCGCTTCGCGGACCTGGCCGAGGCCGCGCACGCCGAGGAGCAGGCGATCACCCGCCGCTACAACGCGGAGATCGCGGGCGGCAAGTGGGACGGCATCGTCAACCCCTACCCGTCCCAGGTTCCCAAGGCGCCGGGCCGACCGGCCGTCACACGGGTGCCCCGCCAGGAGACCTCGGGCCTCGGGCTGGCCGCGGAGGGCAACGAAACGGGAGCGGGTCACCCGCTCTCCTTCTCCTCCTACGCCCGCGACCGCCGCTTCGTGGACGTCTTCAACACGGGTTTCCTCCCGCTGGAGTGGCGGGCCGAGCCGAGTCACCCGTGGATCCGGCTGAGCACGGCCGGCGGGGAACTCACGGACCAGACACGGGTGTGGGTGGAGATCGACTGGCCGCGGGCACCGGAGGGCACTCACCTCCCCACACTGACCTTCACCGGCGCGGGCACGACCGCCGAGGTGCCCCTGCGGGTGGTCAACGACGGCGAACGGGCCCGGCAGCGCGCCCGCGGTTTCGTCGAGGCCCACGGCTACGTGTCGATCGACGCCGCGCACTTCGACCGCCAGGTGGCGCGCGGCGGGGCCCGGTGGCGGGTGGTGCGCGGCCTGGGACGCCGTACGGCCGCCGTCGAGGCGGTACCGACGACCGCACCGCCGATCACCGAGGACCTCCCCACCCGGTCACCGGAGCTGCGCTACCGGGTGCGCTTCACCAGCACCGGCACCTTCGCGGTGACCGTCTTCCGGCTGCCCTCCCTCGACGAGCGGGGCAAGCGCCGGCTGGCGGTCGCCCTCGACGACCAGCCGCCGACGGTCCTGTCCGGCCAGGCCATCGCCACCGGAAACCGGGGGGACGCCTGGGCCCGCAACGTGGAGGAGGGCATCGAGAAGCTGACGGCCCGGGTGACCGTGACGGAACCGGGCGAGCACGTCCTGCGGCTGTTCATGACCGACCCCGCGATCGCCGTGGACCAGATCGTCATCGACACGGGTGGCCTGCCCGCGAGTTGTCTCGCGCCACCGGAGAGCTACCACCGCGTCTTCAACCCCGACCCCGCCGTCACACCGGGCGTGGCGACCTTGGACCACTAGGTCGGTCAACCGGCAGTCGCGGCCTGCGGGAGCGCTGACGGGAACACGGATTTCTGCGTGCACAGAAAATCGATAAGAAGCTGGGTGCATGCGGCAACCGTGATTCGCTCGACGCCCCTCCATGCATCCGTGCGCCCCTATGGAGAAAGGGTTCGGCGAGCCATCCACTCATTCCACTGGGCAGGACATGAGTCGAGCATCAAGTCGGTGCGACCGCACCGAAATCCCGTGCGCCAGCTGAGGCAGGTGGTATTCGATGAGCGGCTCCGTTCCCGGACCAGCCCGAGATTGGACAGTGGGCACTGCTCCAGGCATATTCCCATTCATCGGCCACGGTATCGACTTGGTCCGTCGGCCGCTGGCTTTTCTGAATTCTTTACCCGCACACGGAGATCTGGTCGAGATACGCCTGGGTCCGCAGCGTGCCTGGATGGCGTGCCACCCGGACCTGGTCCACCAGGTGCTCAGGGACCCGCGCACGTTCGACAAGGGCGGCCCGCTCTACGACAGGTTGCGGATGCTGCTGGGGGACGGCGTCGGCACCTGCCGCCACCAGGATCACCGGCGACAGCGCAGGCTGCTCCAGCCGGAGTTCCGCAAGGCACGCGTCGCCGACCAGGTGCGCCTGATGGGCGAGGAAGTGGAGTCGGTGTGCCGCGCGTGGCGGGCCGGGCAAGTGGTGGACATCAGCGCGGCGATGATGGACCTGTCCACACGTGTGGTCGGCCGCGTCCTCTTCTCCGACTCGCTCGACACCGATACGGCCGCCGAGATGCGCAGGTGCCTGGCCACCGTGTTCCGCGGCGTGTTCGTCCGGACGGTGATGCCGGTCGACGCGCTGTTCCGTGTTCCCACGCCGGCGAACCGGCGTTACCGGCACGCTTCCGACCGCCTGTGCGCGATCGTCGACGCGGCCATAGCCCAACGTCGGCGAGGCACTCCCCACGACGAGCGCGACGACCTGCTCGGGACCCTGCTGGCGGCCACGCGGGCCGACGGCGGGGGGACGGCGATCACCGATGAGGAAGTCCACGGCCAGGTGCTGACGCTGATCTTCGCCGGTGCCGAGAGCACAGCCCTGTGCCTCTCCTCCGCCTTGGAGCTCCTGGGGAGGCATCCCGAGGAGGAACGCCGCCTGCACTCCGAAGTCGACGCCGTGCTCGCTTGGGGGCAGCCGCCCGGCCCCGACGAGCTGCCGCGCCTCGTCCGCACTCGGTGCATCCTCACCGAGACCCTCCGTCACCGCCCGCCCGGCTGGCTCTTCACCCGCGTCACCACGCAGGAGACGGAGCTCGCCGGACACCGTCTCCCGAAGGGCGCCACCGTCATGTTCAGCCCGTACCTCCTGCACCACGATCCCGACCTGTTCCCCGACCCTGATCGCTTCCTCCCCGACCGCTGGCTGCCCGGGCAGACCGTCGCGGCCCCGCCCGGAGCGATGATCCCGTTCGGTGCGGGCAGCCGGAAATGCATCGGAGAGACACTCGCCCTGACGGAGGCCACGGTGGCCCTCTCGTTCATCGCCCGCCACTGGCGGCTGCGTCATCTGCCGGGCCACACCGAACGGCTGCGCCCAGCGGCGTCGTTGGGTCCGAGGGGACTGGTGATGGTCGTCGAACCGCGAGCGAGGCGACCGGTGGACACACCGCCTCGGGCGGATTCCCGCGCACCCGGGACAACTGTCGTACCCGTCGTCCACGACTCACGAACGGCAGGTGGCAACGATGTCCGCGACGCATGAGGAAATCACGCTCGCCGCACAGGACGGAATCCCGGTCGTCGATCTGAGGGAACTGATCGACGCGAATCTCTACATGCCCTTCCCCTTCCAGCGCAACCCCCACGCGTCCGAAGCGGCGGCGGGCGTCGACGAATGGCTGAGCACCTGGGGGCTGACCGACGACCCGGCGGTGGCGGCCATGATCTCCCGTACGCGCCCCGCCGAACTCGCGGCCTGCAACAGCCCGACCATGGATCCGGGGCTCCTCCAGATCATGGCCGACCAGATCGCCTACCAGTTCATCTTCGACGACCGCGCGGAGGACGTCGGCCGGCACACGCCGGGCCGGCTGCTGCCCATGCTGTGCGAGAGCATCGCGATCCTGCGGGACGGCCAACCGCCCACCACCCCGCTCGGGGCGGCCCTGGCCGACCTCCATCGACAGGTACGGGAGCGGTGCACACCCGCTCAGGCCGCACGATGGGCCTGGAACAGCCGGGAGTACGTGCACGGCCTGCTGTACGAAGCGGTGGCCCAAACCGACGCCGTCCCGGTGGGAAGCGGACTGTGCCGGTCCATACGCTCCCTCATCGCGGGCGTCGAGCCGTTCTACCCGCTGTGCGAGGCCGCGCAGCCGTGCGAACTGACCCCAAAGGAGATCCATCACCCCGTCATGCGACGCCTGAGCCGGCTGTCGGCCGACGCGGCGGTGTGGATACCCGACCTCTTCTCCGCGGTGAAGGAACAGCGTGCGGGCGGCGTGATCAACCTGGCCCTCGCCTACCAGCGCTCACACCGGTGCACCCTGCCCGTGGCCGTCACGCTGGCCACCTGGCACATCAACAGCACGATCCGCGAGTTCGAGGAGCTCTACGGTGAGCTCAGGCCGGAGTTGACCCCCTCCGGAGTCGGCTACGTGGAGGGCATGGCCGGCTGGATCCGCGGTTGCTACTACTGGTCCCGCACCGTGCCGCGGTACGCGGACGCGATGGCGGCACCCTCGGTGCCCTGATCCGCTGCCCGACCGACCGTTTCCACCACGGTGTTCCCGACAGGCGCGGAAACGCAGCAGACTACCCGAAAGGCGGAGACCACAACCGCTCCCGCGGGAAATTCACCCTCCCTGTCGACCTCTGCTTCCGACCCGGCCAAGGGGCGTGCACGAGGGCGTACGCTCGCCCCGTCCGGCGGGGAGCAACGACAGGAAGCGGTGGACCACATGGCCCACGGGCTGCGGCAATCGATCAACGAACAACGGCCTCTGCTGGAACGCGACGAGGAACTCCAGGCCGCCGACGACGCGTTGGCGCGGCTGCGTGACACCGTCGACGGCGTTCCCCGGGTACCGCGCGGCGGGTTCCTCGCCTTCACCGGTGAGGCCGGGCTGGGCAAGACGACACTCATCGCGGCGGTGCGCGCCCGCGCCGCCGCGCTCGGGTTCACGGTGTTCTCGGGCAAGGGCGGCGAGAACGAGCGGGGGATGGCCTTCCGCGTCGTCCGCCAGGCCATGCAGCCCGCCCTGGCCAGGATGGGCGAGACGGAGCGCCGGGATTTCCTGGGCAGCTGGTACGACATCGTCGGCGCGGCGCTCGGTCTCGAGGCGACGGACCCCGCCCGGATGCCGGACCCGACCGGAGTGCGCGACGGCCTCGACTGGGTCATGACGCGCCTGACGATGTTGAACTCGCCTGTCGTTCTGCTCCTGGACGACCTGCACTGGGCCGATGGCGAATCCCTGGACTGGCTCGCCTCCTTCGCGCCCCGGGTCGCGAACCTCCCGCTGCTGATCGTCGTCGGCTACCGGCCCGACGAACTCCCGTCCGACGCGACCTCTTTCCGTACGCTCGTCGAACGCCACGAGCAGCGCCCGCACGTGCTGTCTCCGCTCGGCGAGGCGGGCGTGGCGCGGATCATCAGGGACGAAGTGGGTGAGGAAGCCGAGGACGCGTTCTGCGGCGAGTGCTGGACGGTCACCGGCGGGAGCCCCTTCGATGCCGTCGAACTGGCCATCAGGCTCCGTGAACGGAAGGTCAGGGGCACCCGGGACGAGTTGCCGGTGATGCGGGACCTCGCCGCTGCGGTCAAGGGCCCCGGCCTGATCGAGCGCCTCAAACGGCTGGGCCCGGGCACCGTCCGCTTCGCCTGGGCCGGCGCCGTCCTGGGTGGGCCGTTCTCACCGGAGGCTGCCGCCCACCTCGCGGTGGTCGGCAGCGAGGAGGCCGTCGAGGCGGCCGAGAAGCTGCGCGCCCGCCGCATCCTCGCGGACGTCGACGAGCCCGCGGGCGGCCTGGAGTTCGTCCACCCGCAGATCGCCACGACGATCTACCGCGACATCCCTCCGGGCCTGCGGGTCGGCATGCACAACGCGGCCGCCCATGCCGCCCAGACGGTCGGGGCCGACCCCACCGTCGCCGCCCGGCACCTGCTGGAGGTCCCCTGCGACGGCCGGCCCGAGGCGGTCGCGTGCCTGCGCGCCGCCGCCCGTGAGTACCTCCGCGCCGGGGCACCGGAGGCCGCCCGGCGCGTGCTGACCCGAGCGCTGCGGGAACCGCCCCCTGCCGAGGACCGCGCCGCCCTTCTCCACGAGCTGGCCTGCTCGACCTTCCTGATCGAACCCACGGCCACGGTCAACCACCTCCGGGAGGCACTGGCGGAGCCGGGAATCGACCCCGACCTGCGCGCCTCCATCGTCTACCGGCTGACCCAGGCGCTGGCCCACACCGACCGGCTGACCGAGGCCGCGACCGTGGCCGCCGACGAGGCGCGGCGCGCCACCAATGCACGCGTCAAACTGCGCATGCAGGCCGATCACTTCGTATGGAGCGCGTTCCGCGCCGACGAGCCCGACTCGTCCGCCCGCTCGCGCCGGCTGGCGCGGCTGGCGGAGAAGCTGCCCGGCCGGGGCCTGGAGGAGCGCTACATCCTCGGTCTGCGGGCGTGGGACGCCCTCGTGCGCGGCGAGCCGCGGCGGACCGCCCTCGGGTATGCCGAGGAGGCCCTCCGCGGCGGGATGAGCTGGACCGACGAGAACCGCGGCTTCGAGGTGCCCGCCGCCGTCGCCCTGCTGTTCATGTACTGCGACCAGCCACGGCGGGGCGAGGAACTCTTCGCCGAAGGCATGGCCGAGTGCGAGCACATGGGGTGGCGAGGCTCGCATCTGGCGCAGGGCCAGACGCTCCTGGGTTACATCCGCTACCGCCGTGGCTGCCTGCCCGAGGCGGAAGAACTCGTCCGGGCCGGGCTGCACACCGCCGAGCGCGTCGAAGGAGCGGTGCCCGCCCAGTGGTTCGCCATCGGCATTCTCATCAAGACGCTGCTGGCCCGTGGACTGACCGGTGACGCGCGCCGGCTCGCCGACAGCTACCACTACGGCGACGTGGTCCCCAACGCCGTCATCTTCCCCGATCCCCGCACGGTGTACGCCGAACTGCTCCTGGCGGAGGGGCGGCTCGCGCAGGCGGCACGACTGTTGTCCAAGGTCGGGGAGTGGCTGGACGGGCGGGACTGGCGCAACCCCGCGTGGTGTCCCTGGCAGCTGGGACTGGCCTCGGCACTCGCCCGCACCGACCCTGACGAGGCGGTCCGCCATGCCCAGGACGCCGTCAAGCGGGCCCGGGACTTCGGCGCGGCCTCCGCGATCGGCCAGGCCCTGCACGTCCAGGCGGAGGTGACGGGCGGGGAGGCGGCGGTCGATCTGCACGCGCAGGCCGTCGACCAGCTGGAGCAGTCGCCCGCCGCGTACCAGCTGGCCCGTGCCCTGATCGGCCTGGGCGCCGCGCTGGCCCGCAACGGCCGTGTGCACGACGCCGCCGACCGGCTCTACCAGGGTCTGGAAGTCGCGGTCCACTGCGGCGCCGAGGGCCTGGCAGCGCGGGCCAGGCGGGAGCTCTCCGCCGCGGGGCTGCGCCCGCTGCCCCTGCGCTACGCGCAGACGGACATGCTGACGGGCCCGGAGCGCAGGGCCGCCGAGATGACGGCCATGGGCCACCCGGCACCGGTGGTCGCGAAGGACCTGCGGGTCACCGAGCAGGGCGTACGGCAACTGCTGTCCTCCGTGTACCGGAAACTCGGCACGGACGCGTCCGGCCTCGCCGACGCCCTGTCGAACCGCTCCCGGCACGAGCGGTAGCAGCCGGACTCCGGCCGCCGGTTCGCTCACCGCACCTTCGCGTTGTGCTGCGCCCGGTGCCCCATCGACTCCCAGAACCTCCGCAGCTCCGTGAGGTTCGTGCGGCGCTGCCAGGCGGCCTTGGGGCGGAACGGGGAGCGGGACAGGAGGGTGGACTGGGCGCGGCAGAAGGCCTCGCCGAGTTCCACCCGGTGGCCGTCGAGACCCTTGGGCGGGTACGGGCACAGCTCGAAGGCGCAGTCGTCGCGGCAGTTGGAGCCCGCCTGGGAGGAGGCCGTGCGGACGGTGGTGCGGCCCGGGTCGAGCGGGGTGCGGTCCAGGGTGAGGCAGGGCGGCAGGTCGGGCCGGGCGGTGTGCTGGAGGCGCCGGATGCGGTCGGTGGGCCAGTCTCCCCGTTCGGCCAGGTTGAGGAGCAGCAGCACGTCGGCGAGGAGTTGCTGCGCGGTCGGGTGCAGGGCGCTCCAGCCCGTGGAGGGCGGGATCCACAGGTTGTGCTTGCGTGCCTCGCCGTGGGACGTCTGGGAACCGACGTGCGCGGCGACGCCCGACTCGTCGATCCACAGGAACCGTTCGGGCTGGCGCGTCTCCAGGGCCCAGACGCAGAGTTTCCCGGCCGCGGTCACGAACGGGTGCTCCGGTTCGCCGTCCGGCCGGGCCAGCCACTGACGGACCTGCTGGGCGGGGTCGGAGCCGTGTCCGCGTGACGGGCGTCCGGCGGCGTTGCCGTCGGGCAGGTCCCACAGGGTCAGCGCGTGCAGCAGCGTGAGGCGGGTGAACCAGAAGCGGGTGCGCTTGAGCATGTCCCACGCCTGCTCGCTCAGGTACTCGCGGGCCTCGGGCCGGGCGTGCGGATGGCGGTGCCGGCGGTTCGCCGCGAACTTGAAGCCCTGGGCCAGCGCCACCTCCACGTTGAGGTCGACTCCAGCGGGCCCGTCGAGACCGTCCACCGGGACTCCGACGCGCCGCACCCAGCTCTCCAGGAACGCGTACGGGGTGTCCTGGTGCCGGTGGGTGGTGACCGAACCGACCAGCAGCGGGATCAGCCAGGCGCACAGAGTGTTGTCCCGCCACTGCCGTTCCTCGGCCTCGCGGTCCTCGCGTTCCCGCCGGCGCTCCTGGCGCCGCTCGTCCTCACGCTCCTTCAGTTCCCTCTTCATGCGCGCGACCTGGCCCTCGCCCTGTCGGCGCAGTCTGGTCTCCCGCTCCCCCACCAGTTCCGGCTGCTGCCCGTCCCACAGCTTCTCCCGCCAGTCGGGCTCCCGCTCGACCCGCAGGCCCTCGACCAGCTGCGGCCCGCGCAGCCTCGGCTGGAGCGCGGCGAAGGCGAGGTCCCCGCCGGCGCCGATCTCCTGAGCGATGGCGAGCCGGACCGGGTAGGAGGGTTCCAGGCGTGCGATCTCGAACATCTCCAGATAGGCGGGCCGGAGGGTCTGCCGCTGGGCGACACCGCGCATGGCCTCCCCGAACCGGGCCACGAGCAGGGCCTTCGCGGTGCCCAGGGTGTGCGGGTCGCGGGCCCTCAGATCCGGCCAGGACGTGCACAGCCGCATGGCGATGAGGTGCTGCTCCGGCTGGGCGTCGACGCTGTCGATCTCCAGGGCGGCCGCGTACAGCTCCAGGGCCTTGCTGTGCAGGGTGCGGCCGAAGAGGGGCCGTACCTGGTGCTTGTCGTCGTTGTCGGGTCCGGTGTTCCTGACCGTCTGTGCCTGGTAGGCGGCCTCCATCAGCAGATCCCGCGCGGCGCTCACCGGGCACCACACTCTCCCGTCGGAGCCCACCGCGCCCGGCTCCTCATGGACGCACGCGCCGTCGGGCAGCCGGGAGTGCAGCACCATGGCGATCAGCAGCTCCCGGCCCGGTTCACGCAGGGCCGCCGGGAAGTAGGAGCCCTCCGTCGGCTGTGCCGGGACGTCCGGGTGGATCACCGCGTTCAGGAACCGGGCCCCCAACTGGGCCTGGATCACGCTGTGCTGGAAGCGGACGCGGTCGCCGCCGAGCTCGACCAGGTCCATCCGGGCGCCCCAGTGGGCGGCGAGCCGGAGGTCGATGCCGCTGTCGCCGACCCTGCGGGCCAGTTCCCGGACGATCTCGGGGAAGCGGGAGCGGGCCGGGTCCTGTTCGTCGACGACGTCGACGAACCGCACCTCGGAGGTGTCGAGGGCGAGTCCCACGCACGCCAGCGCGGACAGGTAGTGGACGACCGAGCGGCGCTCCTCCGGGGAGAGCGGCAGATCCGCCCCGAAACGGCCGCTGATGAGGGCGCTGAGCCAGGTCTCGAACAGGTGGAACCTCAGGGACGCCCGGTCGCCGCCCCGCGTCTCGACGGCCTCCTCCTCCGCGGAGCCGGCGAGGGCCCGCTCCAGCAGTCCCTGCTCGTGCAGTTCGGCGGCGATCTCAAGGTAGGTCGGGGCCTCCGCGATCCCGGCCCGCTCGACGATCCAGTCCAGCCGCTGCCGGTCCTCCCCGGCGCCCCCGGACGAGATGTAGCTGAGGGCGGCCTCCTCGCTCAGCGGCTCCAGTTCGGTGAGGGACGCCTCCATGCCGCGCAGCGAGTCGTGTGGCCGGGAGGTGATGATCAGCGGCAGCCCCTCCTCGTTGGCACGGCGGATGGCCAGCCGGATGATGGTGTCGCGTTCCTCCGTCAGGTCCTCGGCGGTCAGCGCCTCCTCCAGACCGTCCGCGAGCACCACGATCCGCCCCTGCTGGCACAGCCGCCGCCACACCTTCTCCGCCTCGGCGCCGGAGCGGATGTTGCCCTGCACCTCCCGGCAGAAGCGCTTGAAGGCCAGGTCGCGGAAGTCGAGGTCCTGGTCGGCGGCACGCAGCCGTAGCGGCACCGGCACCGCCCCGCGCTCCGCGAGCCGCTGCGTCAGCAGCACGACCAGCGCCGTCTTGCCGGTGCCGATGCCGCCGACGACGACGTGCGTACGGCGGAAGCGGCGGTCCCGCAGGTCCTCCATGAGGACGGAGCAGAGCTGGTCGCGGCCCACGACCCGGCCGAAGATGCCGCCCGCGGTCTCCACGAGTTCGTGGGGCTCCTGGCGTGCCTTCCGCAGATAGGCGCGGCGCACGTGGCTGAACCGGAAGAACAGGTAGGTGACGGTGGCCAGGGCGAGGGTCAGGAACGGCATGAACAGGGACTGGAGGACCGTGCAGCTGAACTGGTCCGGCTTGCACTGGGCGTCGACCCACCGGACGGGCGACTCGAACTCCTTCTCCTGCCCCATGGTGATGACGGCCGTGACGGCCAGGAACAGCAGCAGCAGCGCGCCGAGGAACGTCAGCACCAGCAGCGCCACGTACCCGGCGCTCTTGCGGACCCGCCAGGTCCTGGTCCGGTCGTAGCCCGGCCGCATCAGCCGGCGCCGGTGCAGCGCGCGGCGCACGCCGAGCCCGTCGCGGAGCGTCCGCCCGAGCAGCCGCGGCAGCCCTCCTTCATGTCGCGGGGCAGCAGGACCCTGGGAAGCACGCGTACCACCGTTCACCCTGTGAGGGTTCCGCGCCCGAGGGTCCCCGGGCGCCCGCGGGCGGCAGATTCACCCGACGGAAGCCCTCGGGACCCGCCACCTGGCCGTGCGCCGTCCCACCGGACCGCGCGGGGCCGGGACGCGCAACTTCCGTCCGCGGCAGACCACTTGACGTTGAACCGTTTCACTGCTTCCCTCGAAAGGCTGCTCATGGGAGCGCTCCCATCCACCCTCACGTGAAAGGGACCCCGTGCAGACCTCCCCCCACCCCTCCCCCAGACGCGCCCTGCCCGCTCTCGTCACCGCCGCGCTGCTCGCCTGCCTGCTGTCCCTGGCGGGCGGCTCTCCCGCGCGGGCCGCGGCGGGGGACGGCTCGGTGTCCGATCCCAACATCGCGTACGTCGGTCGCTGGGACACCTCCTCCGGGACCGCGGCCGTGCCCCACTGGACCGGCGCCTACCTCCAGACCGACTTCACCGGCACCACGGTGAAGGTCAGGGCCAGGAACGCGGTCAACTTCTACGCCAGCATCGACGGCGGCCCCGATGTCTTCCACGCCGGTGTGCGCGGCACGGTGAACCTCACTCCCCGGCCGCTCTCCCCCGGCACCCACACCCTGCGCCTGTCCTACCGCTCCGGTGACACCGTCTTCCAGGGCCTGGTCCTGGACTCCGGTGCGCGGACCGTCGCCGCCGGCGCCCCGACCGGCCTGGTGGAATTCGTCGGCGACTCCATCACCGCCGGGGCCCTGACCGACCGGCTGGCGCTGGACTCGTACGCCTGGAAGACCGGGGAACGGCTGGGGATGCGGCACACGCAGATCGCCCGGTCCGGGTACTGCCTGGTCGCGCAGACGGGGTGCACCGGTCTGAGCGGGCAGTTCTTCAAGACGGCCAGTACCGGCGGCGCGGCCTGGGACTTCTCCCGGTACCGGGCCGACGCGGTCGTCATCAACCTCGGCACCAACGACATCGGGCACGGCGTGTCCGGCGCCGCCTTCCAGTCGGCGTACACCGCGTTCCTGCGGGACGTGCGGGCGAAGTACCCCACGGCGCACCTCTTCGCGGTGCAGACGCTGAAGAAGCGCTACGTCACCGAGACCAGGGCCGCCGTCAGCGCCCGCAACAGCGCCGGTGACGCCCGGGTGCACTACGTCGACACCTCGGGCTGGCTCACCGACGGCACCGACTACGAGGACGGCAACGGGCACCCGAACGAGGCGGGGCACACCAAGTTCGCCGAGCGCCTGGCCCCGGTCGTCCGCGCCCGGCTCGGCAGCGGCGCGACGGTGAAGGCGGCGGCTCCCGGGCAGCCCGGCGACCCGAGCATCAAGTTCGTCGGCCGCTGGGACACCACCAGCTCCGCCACCGCCTACACCCCGTACTGGGCGGGCGCCTACTACCGCGTCGGCTTCACCGGCAGGACGGTCAAGCTGAAGCAGCGGGGCACGATCGATCTGTGGGCGCGGATCGACAACGGGCCGGTGACGTTCTACGACGACGTCAAGGGCACGGTGAACCTGACCCCGTCGGCCCTCTCCTCCGGCGCCCACACGCTCCAGGTCAACTACCAGGTGGTGGCCGGATCGTACAAGGGCGACGCCGTCTTCCAGGGCCTCGTCCTGGACAGCGGCGCGACGACCTTCGCACCATCGGCCCCGGCGAAGCTGGTCGAGTTCGTCGGCGACTCGATCACCGTGGGCACGACGTCCTCGCAGAACGCCCGTACCGCGTACGGCTGGCTGATCGGGGAGCGGCTAGGCGTCGAGCACACGCAGATCGCGCAGGGCGGGGCGTGCCTGGTGGCCGCGCCGGACGGCTGTGTGGGTCTTGAGCGGCAGTTCACCAAGCTCAACCCGAACGCCGCGACGCCCGACTGGAACTTCTCCCGCTACCGGGCCGACGCGGTCGTCATCAACCTCGGCACCAACGACGTGGGCCACGGGGTGAGTTCCGCGCAGTTCCAGTCGGCGTACAGCAGCCTGCTGCGCAAGGTCCGCGCGGCGTATCCGCAGGCGTGGATCTTCGCGCTGGAGACGTTCCGCGGACGGTACGTGCCGCAGACCGAGGCCGCTGTGAAGGCCGCCGTCGCCGGCGGGGACGCGCGGGTCTCCTTCGTCGACACGACCGGCTGGCTGGGCTCGGGGGATCTGACGGACTCCGTGCATCCCAACGACCGGGGACACCGGGTGATCGCCGACCGGCTGGCGCCGGTCATCGCCGCGAGGATCGGGGCCTAGCGGGTCGGGGGCGGGCCTCACATCGGGCCGGGGCCCGCCCCTCCCTTGAGACGTTCCAGGTCGGAGGGACGGACCTGGATGACGATCAGGGCGATCAGCGCGGCGACGGCGGTGAAGATCGCCGCCATGATGAAGGCGGCCGAGGCGCCGGCGGTGAGGATCTCGTCGGACCAGGGTTTCGGCAGTTGCCCGGTGCGTTCGAAGCGCAGGCGCTCGGCAGGGGGCGCCTGCTGAAGGAAGAGCGGGATCTGCTTCTCGGCCTCGTTGGTGCTGGCCGTGCCGTACATGGTGACCAGGATGGACAGGCCGAGGGAGCCACCGACCTGCTGGGTGGCGTTGAGCAGTCCGGAGGCCGCGCCGGTCTCCGGCGTGGGCACGTTGGACAGCGCCATGAGGGTCAGCGACACGAACTCCATGCCCATGCCGAGGCTGAAGACGAGCATCGGGCCGAGGACGCTGCCCGCGTAGGTGGAGTGCACGTCGGTCAGGGTGAGCCAGGCCAGCCCGGCCGCGGCCAGGATCGCGCCCAGCACCATGAACGGCTTGGGGCCGTAGACGGGCAGGAACCGCGAGGCCAGTCCGGCGCCGATGGCGATGACCGCGCTGACCGGGAGGAAGGCCAGTCCGGCTTGGAGAGGGCTGAACCCCAGCACGTCCTGCACGAAGAGCGTGAGGAAGAAGAACATGCCGAAGATCGCGGCGGCCAGGCACAGCATGATGCCGTACGTGCCCGCACGGTTGCGGTCGGCGAACATGTGCAGCGGCGTGATGGGCTGTCTGGAGCGCCGCTCGATCAGGATGAAGCCCGTCAGGACGACGGCCGCCGCGCCGAACGAGGCGAGGGTGAGAGCGTCGCGCCAGCCCTCCTGTGCGGCCCTGATGAATCCGTAGACGAGCAGCACCATGCCCGCGGTGGACATGAGCGCGCCGGTGATGTCGAAGCGTCCGGGGTGGCGTTCGGACTCCCTGATCCAGCGCGGTGTGGCGAGCGCGATGAGCAGGCCGATGGGCACGTTGACGAACAGCACCCACCGCCAGTTCAGCCACTCCACGAGGATTCCGCCCGCGAGCAGGCCGATCGCGCCGCCGCCCGCCGAGACCGCGGCGAAGACCCCGAAGGCGCGGTTGCGATCCGGCCCCTCGCGGAAGGTGGTGCTGATCAGGGCGAGGGCCGTCGGGGAGGCGATGGCGCCGCCGCAGCCCTGGAGGGCGCGTGCGCCGAGGAGTTGACCGGCGTTCTGGGCCAATCCGCCGAGCAGGGAGGCGAGTACGAAGAGCAGCACGCCGAAGATGAAGACGCGCCGTCGTCCCAGGATGTCGCCCGTCCTGCCGCCGAGCAGCAGCAGGCCGCCGAAGGTGAGGGTGTAGGCGTTGACCACCCAGGCCAGGCTCGTGGTGGAGAAGTCGAGCGCGCTCTGGATGTGCGGCAGCGCGATGTTCACGATGGTGATGTCGAGGACGACCATCAGCTGGCACGAGGCGATGACGAAGAGTGCCATCGCGTTTCCGCCACCACCGGATGCTCTGGTGGTGGTCGCCTGTGGGGAAGCCGGCTGCGGGCTGCTGCCTGCGGTGTCCACCGTTCGACGGTACGTCCGGCTCCCGGACCTCACCACTCGATCAACGTCGGTGCCGCCCGCACGCACCGTTCGTTCCGGCCCGGCCTCCCGGTCAGCGGCCGCCGCGGATCAGGCCCGTCAGATAGCGCCACAGCGAGGAGCGCTGCCGGGCGGACTGGTCCGGCAGGACCTCCTCGGCCACCTCGGGCACGGGCCCGTCCGCCGAGGGCCGCACGGGTGCCGCGGAGAGTTCGTACCGCACGGGCAGCGAGCGCAGGCCGCGCATGAACGGGGAGGAACGCCAGGGCAGTTGGTCGGCGGGCAGGGCGAGGCCGAGGTGGTCGAACCGCTCGAACAGGCGCCCCACACCGGCCGCCGCGACCGTCGAGGCGAGCTCCCGCGCGGGGCACTGGCGCGCTCCGGCTCCCCAGGAGAGATGCGCCCGGGTGCTGATGGTGGTGCCGGAGGCGACGTGGTCGGCGAAGAGCGGGTCGGCGTGCGCGGCGGCCGAGGAGACCCACACCGGGTCGCCGGCCCGGATCGTGTAGTTGCCGAGCGGGGTGTCCTCGGCCGCGAAGCGCGGGACGAAGTTCACCAGGGGCGGCTTGCGCATGACCACCCGGTTCATGGTCTCCCTGACCATCCCCGCGGACAGGCTGGCGCGCACGCTGCCCTCGCCCGAGATGACCTCCACGACGGTGTTGGAGATGAGGATGCCGACGTGGTCGGAGGTCATGCCGAGCAGCATGAACAGTTCGCGGGCCAGATGGTCGAGCGACAGGTCCGGGTGCGCGGCCAGCAGGTACGAGGGGAAGTCGTCGCCCGGCTTCTCCAGCTTCAGCGCGGCCAGTTCCGCCAGCGTCGCGAGCAGGCGCTCCAGTGCGGCCTCGGCGTCCGGGCCCGCGTCGAGCACGCGCCACATGTCCATCAGCGCGTCGTCGCCCTGTGAGCCGGGGAAGCCGAGCAGATGGCTGGCCACCATCAGCGGCAGCGGCCGGGAGAACTGCGCGGACAGGTCCGCCACGCCCGTCTTCCCGCCCTGCCCGACCAGGGTGATCAGCTCGTCTGCGTAGGCGGTGACGGCGGCCTTGAGGCGCTTGGCCTGGGGGTGGCGCGGGTCCTGGAACGGCTTGAGGGCAACGTCCCACGCCGTCCGCAGCGGCCGGTATCCGGGGCCGCCCTGGATCAGGATGTGGTTGACCTCCAGGGACGGGCCGAGCGGCCAGTCGGCCGGCACCCGGCCCTCGGAACGGGCCCGCCAGTTCTCCAGCCCCTTCGGGAAGCCGTCGTTGTCCTGGAGGACCTGGAGCGCCTCGCGGTAGCCCAGGACCAGCCAGGCGGGTACGCCGAGCAGATCGACCGGCGCGACCGGGCCGTGCTGCTGCCTCAGCCGCTCGTACACGAGCGCGGGGCGCGTCTCGTAGTCCCGGGTCAGCAGCGGCTGGGGACTCAGTGCCTCCAACCGCGTGTCGTCCAGGTCCACGGATCCGCCGTCACCCCACTGGGATTCCATCGTCTTGCCACCCTCCGACACGCCCCGTACCGGCACGCCATCAGCCGGTAACCGGAAACGGTGGGGACCCTACCCCAGACACAACCGGCCGGTAACGACCGGGGGTGGGATCGCGCGGGGCGGCCCTGCCCCGTGCCGTGGATCAGGCGGCGGTGTAACCGAGTTGGCGTCGCATGTAGGGCGTCATGAGGGTCTTCGCCTTGGCCATGGCGGTGGTGCGGCTGCCGAGGACAGCGGACTCGCCGCCCGGTACGGGCAGCACGGTCAGTCCGTCGGCCGGGCCGAACGGCACGATGAGCGGGGTGCGCTGGATCGGCCGGTAGAAGCGCGGCTCCTTGCGGTGCCTGCCCGAACTCTGGAGGAAGGCGCGGATGTTGTGGGCGGCGATGTCCGCCTGCGCGAGGGCGGCGGGGGTGATCTTGAGTTCGCTGACGTCGTTCACGTCGCCGACGGCGAACACGTCCAGCTTGCCCTCGACCCGGAGCGTCCGGTCGACCTTGACGTGTCCGTCCCTGTTCAGCCAGTCACCGTGCCCGGCCAGGCGGAGCCAGAGCGTGTTGGGTGTGGTGCCCGTCGCCCAGAAGGACAGGTCGGCCTCGATGAGGGTGCCCCGGGCGTCGCGGTAGGTGCCGAAGTCGTTGCCGGGCGACATGAACGAGTCGAGCCGTACCTCGACGTCGTGGGCCTCCAGCCACGCGAGGGCCTTGCGTCCCGGCCGCGCGCTGCCCGTGGAGTCGAGCAGGGCCGGTCCGGAGTGGGCGAGCGTGACCCGGGCGTCCGGCCGGGCGAGCCTGATCTCGGCGCTGAGTTCGACGCCGCCGGGGCCGCCACCGACGACGAGGACGTGCTCGGCCGTGGCCACGTTGCGCTGGTGCTCGGCGAACGACTTGGCCGCCTCCTCGACGGTGGTGCCGACGAAGCGAGCCGGCTCGGGGTAGTCGGCGCCCGTGGCGATCACGACCACGTCGTACGGCAGCCGCTCGCCCGTGGCGAGGACGACCTGCCGCTCGGCGGTGTCGATACGCACGACCTTGCCCGCGACCACGCGGCCGTGGTGCAGCAGCCGGTCGTACGGGATGAAGGGCGTGTGCGTCCACTCGGGGCGCACACCCGCGCGCAGGGAGGCGACGCGGTGGAAGAAGACTTCCTTGCGGTCCACCAGCGTGACCCGGGCCGTCGCGTCCAGCCGCTTCGCCAGCCGGACACCGCCGTAGCCGCCGCCGATCACCACTACGTCGCCGTCGTACACGCCCAGTCTCCTGTGCCTGGTGGGGGGTGCGAGTGCCGCCGCGGAACGGGCCCCGCTCGGATCGACCCCCGGCGGCCACTCGACTGAAGGTGAGATTAGCCCTTGAAAATTAAAGGAATTCCGAGGTTCCGTGCATGTTCCGTGAAGGGATCGGCACCCTGAACGGACGTCACTTCCCCCAGATCTTCCGGTACGCCTCCCGGTAGCCCGACGGGTCCCAGGTCGTGGCGCCCTCGCTGTTGCCGGCCGTGGCGATGTGGACGGGGGCCGTGTACCGGCTGGCCGGGCGGCCGGAGAAGGCGCGGTTGAACTCGTCGACGATCTGCCAGCCCTGGAGGGACAGCGGCTCGGGCACGGTGGCGGCCTGGTACTGCCTGCTGTTGATGCGCTGGAAGGCGGACGGATCGCCGTCCCCCGCGCCGATGTTGTACGGCGGCCCCGACCCCTTCTCACCGGCCGCGCGGAAGGCGGGGGCGGCGTCGGCGAAGTACAGGTCGTTGATGGCGACGGAGTGGGTCCAGCGGTCCTGGAACCGGGAGAGCAGCGAGGAGATCTCCCGCGGGGTGCGGCTGCTCGCGTCCGGGATGGGGATGTTCTCGACGGACAGCAGCCGCACCCCCCGGCACCTGGCGAGTTCCTTCCTGATCAGGTCGGACTTGTTCCTGGCGAAGGGGATCGACGCGTCGGTGATGAGCACGACCCCGGCGCGGCCGTCCGAGTCGGAGATGATCCACTGCGCGCTGATGCGGGCCACGTCCTGGACGCGGGTGGTGACGTTGGTGAAGAGGTCGGGCTGCCGGCTGGGGCCGGGCTCGGGCACCGCGTGCCAGCCGATGAGCGGGATGCGCAGCGCGTTGGCCCGGGTGACCTGCTGTGCCGTCGAGCCGGGGTCGAAGCCGCCGATGACGATGCCCGACGGCCTGAGGGCCACGGCCTCGCTCATGGCCGCCTGGATGCCGGCCGGGGTGCCTCCGCCGTCGATCACCCGGACGTTCCACCCGATGACCCGCGCGGCTTCCCGCACCCCGTTCGCGGCGCCCGCGACGCCGGGATTGGTCATGGTCTGGGCGACGTAGACGATGGTCCTGCCCGACACCGCCGCCGGGCCGCTGGTGGGTCCGCCCCAGGGGATGTCGGTCCGTTCCGCACGGGTGACGGCGGACTGGGCCCTGGTGTGGACGTCGGGGCAGCCGCTCGGGCCCGTCGCGGTCTCGTCCGCGCCGTCCGACGAACCGCGTTCGCACCCGACGAGGGCGGTCGCCGTCGCCAGCAGGGCACAGCAGGCGAGCCGCGCGGTGCGGGCTCCGGGGGCGGCCTTGCGATTGCGGTGCACGGTGGGCTCCTGTGAGGGGATCGGCGCGGCGGGGCGTGCCGAAGGGTCAAGGGGGTGTGCCTGTGGTGCCGCCCTCCGGTGTCGGGGAGGAGGGCGGCGGGGGCGGCGCGGCGGGTGTGTCGCGG
>NZ_WWIQ01000043.1:0-579 GCF_009862985.1 Streptomyces sp. SID5464
CGGCAGCGGGACCTTCTGAACCAATGCGCCGTTGAGCATGCCGAAGCCGGCGCAGACGACCAGGCCCAGCGCGATAGCGGCGAGCGGCGGCAGGGAGCCCTCGGCGGCCATCTTCGCGATCACGATGCTGCCGAACGCCATCACCGCTCCGCAGGACAGGTCGATGCCCGCGGTGAGGATGATGAGCGTCTGGCCGATGGCCAGCGTGCCGACGACCATGACCTGCTGGACGATCAGCGAGAAGTTCCCGCCGGTGAGGAACTGGTCGGTCGAGGTGGCGAAGAAGACACAGGCCAGCAGGAGGGCGATCAGCGGGCCGGTGGTCGGTTGGGTGAGCAGTCTGCGGACCGTGGTCGGCGCCTTGAGATCGGCGTACGGCGTGGACGTGGAGGGTGGCGTGGACGTGGCAGTCATGCGAAGTCCTTGTCGGAAGACAGAAGTCCTTGGCCGTCCCTTCAGGGCGGCAGGAGGACGAGGAGGCGGCCGTCCCGGTTCGGGGAGGAGGGGCCGGCCGCCCCGCTGAGGGGTGTCGAACGCTGGCAGCGGGAGCCGACGGCTCAGCCCCAGCAGTTGTCCAGG